>JAUNHZ010000091.1 GCA_030523705.1 Bacteroidales bacterium | reverse complement strand
TGCACAGATTTCATTGGCCACTTGTCTGACACCATCCTCCTGTGTTGCATAAATATCTACAGGAATCTTTTCAAAACAAGTAAGCACAGAACGCTCTACAGCGTTCTGTGGCTTATAATATTTAGTGGATATTTGATCCAGAGAGATTTGTGAACTTAAATTCGTTCTTAACATGATGATTACAGATTATTCTTCTCAATATCCTTGAAATACTTGTAAGTGCCAACCTTCAACTCATCGGTAGCAGTCTCATCACATACAATGATTGCATGTGGGTGCAACTGTAAAGCTGAGATGGTCCACATCTGGCTAATGCCCTCTTCTACAGCATGCTTCAAAGCGCGAGCCTTATTATGTCCATTACATACAATCAGGACTTCTCTTGCAGCCATAACGGTACCTACACCAACAGTCAGCGCTACTCTTGGAACCTTCTCCAAGTCATAGTCGAAGAAACGAGAGTTAGCTACGATAGTATCGCTAGTCAGCTCCTTCTTACGAGTAACAGAAGTCAGAGAAGAACCAGGCTCGTTGAATGCGATGTGACCATCCTGGCCTACACCACCCATGAACAAATCAATACCACCTGCAGCAGCAATAGCCTTCTCATAGTTAGCACACTCCTCTTCCAGGTTCTCAGCGTTACCGTTCAGGATATGTACGTTCTCCTTCTTGATGTTGATGTGAGAGAAGAAGTTCTTCCACATGAATGAGTGGTAGCTCTCAGGATGATCCTCTGGCAGACCCACATACTCGTCCATATTGAAGGTTACCACGTTCTCAAAGGAAATATCGCCCTTCTTGTACAGCTCAATCAGACGCTTGTACAGACCTAATGGAGAAGAGCCTGTAGGACAGCCCAGAACGAATGGTTTCTCTGGAGTAGGGTTAGCAGCCTTGATCTTAGATGCAACATAATCACCAGCCCAGCGTGACAGGGTCAGATAGTCAGGTTCAATAATTAGTCTCATAATTTAATTATTTTAATGGGTTAAACTTTTTATTTCTTCATGACGAACACAAGCTTACCGCCTTTCACGATATCCTTGTGGTCAATGTAATTCTTCTTGTATGGCTTGCCGTTCAAGAGAATCTTAGCTACATGCAGATTCTCCTTGCTCAGGTTCTGTGCCTCTACGGTGAAGGTCTTTCCACCCTGAACGGTTACCTCGAACTTAGGCATCTGTGGCGCACCGAATACATACTTGCCGCTGACTGGGTCTACTGGGTAGAAGCCCATGGCAGAAAGCATGTACCAAGCCGACATCTGTCCGCAGTCGTCGTTACCGCAGAGTCCGTCTGGACGTGGAGAATACTGGGTGTCAAATACCTCACGAACCAGTTCCTGGGTACGCTCTGGCTTGCCTGCCAATGCATAGAGGTATGCAACATGATGGCTAGGCTCATTACCGTGTGCATACTGGCCAATCAGACCGGTCACATCGCTCAGTGTACTCTCCAGCTTGGTGGAGAAGAATATGTCAAGCTTGTCAGTGAATGCCTTCTTGCCGCCCATCAGCTTGATCAAGCCAGGGACATCGTGCTGCACGTGCCAAGTGTACTGCCATGCATTACCCTCGGTATAGTCGCCACCGCTACTCTCAGCATGTGCCAAGCCTGTAGGATCGAATGGAGTCTTCCAGGTACCATCGCTGTTGCGTGGACGCATGAACTTGGTCTCTGGGTCAAACAGATTCTTATAGAACTCCTTGCGGTTTGCAAAATAGGCTGCATCCTCGGTCTTACCCATCAGGGTAGCCATATCCCAGGCAGCATAGTCGTCATAGACATTCTCCAGGGTTGAAGAAACAGACTCTGCCTCGGTCTTGTCGGTAGCCAGGTAACCATACTTCATGTACTGTTCCCAATCCGATTTCAGTTTATGACTCTTGGTCTGCGTAGTCTTGATAGCCTGGAAGGCACGCTCGGCATCGAAACCGCGGAAGCCCTTGTGATAAGCCTCAGCAATGACCGATACACCGTGGTTGGCCACCATACAGTAGTTGTCCTTACCCCACAGGCCCCAGATAGGAATGAAACCCAGGTCTTCAGACTGTGTTACCAGTGAGCTCACCAGTGCATCTACCTTATCAGGCATGGCAATGGTATAGAATGGGTGCGCAGCACGGTAGGTATCCCAGGTAGAGAAGGTTGAATAGTACTCGTTGTTGTCAGCCTTCTTGATGTTACCCTTTGAATCGCGGTAATCGCCATCCACATCGGCAATGTTGTTTGGCTGAATCAGGGCATGATAGAAAGAGGTGTAGAAATTCTTCTTCTGTTCATCAGTGCCCGTAACCTTGATGCGAGACAGGTACTTGTTCCAAGTAGCGTCGGCAGCCTTCACACAACCGTCGAAGTCCCATCCTGGCACCTCTGCCTGCAAGTTGCGGTGTGCACCTGCAATAGATGCCGATGACAAGGCAATCTTCATCTCCAGTTGCTCACCCTTCTTCATATCGAATGAGATGACCATCTTGTTACCCTTCTCGGTCTTCATCAGCGGAAGGTTGGTCAAGCGAGTCATTGGCTTGTTGAACTTGATGACGAAATAGTAGTCCTGATCCACCCAGACACTGTTGTTCACGTGACCAGAGATGGTCTGGTTATCCTCCCAGTTCACCTCACAGGCATTCACCTGAGAATGATATTGGTTGATGTTCCAGGATGGACCATGCTGCAAGTCCACTAACACAGCTGCTGAGTCTGTCTGGTTATAGGTGTAGCGATGATAAGCCACATGACCGGTTGCGGTAAGCTCTGCCTTTACGCCAGTCTGTGTCAGGTTCACGCTGTAATAGCCAGGCTTGGCAGTCTCGCTGGCCTTATCGAATGTACTGTGATAATTCACACGATTCTTGCGGGCAGTGACTGGAGTAACCAAGATATCACCCAGGTCCATACAGCCTGTTCCGTTCAGGTGGTTCTGGGTAAAGCCCCAGATTTCCTTATCGGTGTAAATATATTCTGAGCAATAGTCCCATCCCACAGCACCGGTTACAGGACTAGTCTGGATCATACCGAAAGGTACACACGCGCCAGGGAATGTATGACCGGTTCCCTGAGTACCCACAAATGGATCTACATATTTTGTGTAATCTTGTGCCATGGCACCGGCACAGATCAACAAAGCAGCAGAGAAAGACAACAGTTTCTTCATATCGCTATTTTATTTTACTTCAAATTCACCATCCAGACGGATGTCGGTAGATGCAGCACCTACCATGACTTTAAACTTACCAGGCTCTACCACCTTCTTCATCTCCATATTATAGAGTGAAAGTTCATCAAATCCCAGGGTAAAGGTTACCTCCTTGCTCTCGCCTGCCTTCAGCGCTATACGCTTGAAGCCCTTGAGCAGCATGTGTGGAGTCTCTACAGAACTGATGACATCCTTGATATAGAGCTGAACAACTTCTTCACCATCTACCTTACCTTCGTTCTTTACGGTACACTTCACGGTCTGATAGACATCCTTGCCATCACCAGGGAGCAACTGCAAGTTAGAGTAACCGAATGTGGTGTAGCTCAAGCCATAACCGAAGCTGTACAATGGAGCTGCTGGGCTATCTACATAATCGTGAGAGATGCGCTTAGAATAGTGTACTGGCAACTGACCTACGTTACGTGGGATACCCACTGGAGTACGTCCGGCAGGGTTATAATCACCAAACAGAACGTCGGCTATAGCCTGGCCACCCTGCTCGCCTGGATACCAAGCGGTAAGCAGTGCGTTGGCACGCTCTGCAGGCATATTCATGTTCAAAGGACGACCTTCGATATATACAACTACCAACTTCACGCCTGCATTCAGAAGAGCCTCCATGAGTTTCTCCTGGTCACCCATGAGGTGCAGGTCTGTACGGTCGTAACCCTCACCACACTCCATATCAGAGATGGCATTCTCGTTTACGATAGCCGCACCGGTAGAAAGATAAGTAGTCTCAAAGTCGCGAGCAGAAGAACCACCCACAACCAGGATAGTCACATCCGAAGACTTAGCAGCAGCCACTGCAGCAGGAATATTGGTGCCCTGGGTGTCACGGATAGCACAACCCTTTACATAAGTCACCTTAGCCTCACCCACGATATTCTTTACACCATCTAACACAGTAGTCAGCTGCGCTCTGTCCTGAGGAGCCGTATAGTCGCCCAGCTGGTTGTACATCATATCCGCATTAGGACCGATGACAGCCACCTTCTTCACATCCTTGCTCAATGGCAGCAGACCGTCGTTCTTCAACAGAACCACACCCTTGCGAGCCACCTCACGAGCCAGTTCCTTATGCTCCTTAGAGCGAACCACCTTGGCAGCGTTCTCTGGATCTACGTATGGATTCTCAAACAGACCCATCTTGAACTTCAGGCGAAGCACTGCCTTTACGGCACGGTCCAAATCGGCCATGGTAATCTTACCCTCTTCCAGTTTCTTTTCCAGGTTAGGGCCAAACGCATTACCCTGCAAGTCGATATCCACACCAGCCTTCAGTGCCAGAGCACCAGCCTCGGCCCAGTCTTCTGCACAGCGGTGAGTGGTAGCAATACCCTCAATAGCCTCCAAGTCTGAGTAGATAGCACCCTGGAAGCCCCACTGATCACGCAACACATCGGTCAGCAGATATTTATTAGAGGTACAAGGCACACCATCGATAGAGTTATATGATGTCATGATAGAAGCCACACCTGCATTTACGGCACGCTGGAACTGTGGCAACAGCTCGCTAAACAACTCACGCTGACCAATCAGGGTCTGCTCACCATTCAAGCCACCCTCTGGCACACCATAAGCCGCAAAATGCTTCAAGGTAGAATAGACATGCTTACCATCGGCAGCACTGCCATCCTCTGTACCCTGCATACCCTTCACCATAGCGGTACCTAAGATACCGGTCAAGACTGGGTCCTCACCGTAAGTCTCCTCCATTCGGCTCCAACGTGGTTCACGGGCAATATCCAATACAGGACCATAACCCACATGACCACCCTGCGCACGTACCTCTTCACCAATAGCAGCACCGGCACGTTCAATGAGTTCTTCATCAAAGGTAGATGCCATGTTCAGTGCTGTAGGGAATACAGTAGCACCAATAGCCATGTGTCCGTGAGGTGCCTCCTCGGCAAACAGGATAGGAATACCCAGACGAGTCTCCTCCACGGCATATTTCTGCAGTTTGTTCATCACTTCTGCAGCCAGTTTAGGATTCAAGCCAGTCACCAAGGTCTTCTGAGTCCAAGGGTCAGCACGGAGCACACCCCAGAAACCACCGATAGGCATTTCCTTCATGCGGTTCACGAAAGTCTCGGAGATATTCACCTCGCCAGACTCACTCTTGGTATACATTGGCCAGCCCAACGGACAGAGAAGCTGACCTACTTTCTCATTCACAGTCATGCGACTCACCAGGTCGTTCACACGATCCTCAATCGGTGCAGACGCATCTTTATACAAAGGCTTATCGTCGTTCTTTGAACACGCAGCCAAAAGAACAGAGGCAGCCAGGAATAGATATTTCAGCTTCATTATTTTACTACGAATTTAATTGCTACACCATTTGTGCCAGTAGCATTTGCTGGCAAAGTCACTACGGTCTTATCGCCTACGGTCTTCCACTTCAGGGCTTTCTTCGTCGCCAGGTTGATGAGCTTGCTACCCTTCTTAGGCGCGTTACCGGTCCATTCCACAGTTGCAGGAACACCCTTCTCATCGTCTTGGTTTACAATAGCATAGAGAGTCTTGCCATCCTTATTTGCGGTAAAGAACACATTCTTATCTTCATTCTGATAGACTGGAGTAGTCACGGTAGAATAGATAGCCTCACCGTTGGCATCGAGCCATGCGCCAATCTTCTCCAGAATCTCCACAGCTCCGTCTTCAATCAGACCTTCTGGTGTAGGGCCTACACCCAGCAGCAGGGAACCTCCCTTGGCTACAATCTCGGTCAGGATAGACAGCACCTTGGCAGGCGACTTGAACACAGGGTGGTTAGTCCATCCCCAGTCGTAGGTCAAGGTAATACAGCTCTCCCAAGGGTTATTAATCTGATGGTCAGGAATAGTCTGCTCTGGTGTCTGGTAGTTCTCAAACTCACCTGGGCATGAACGCTCTACCACAATCAGACCAGGCTGAGCCTCGCGTGCCATCTTGACAATCTCACCCAGCTTTATATCCTCGCGTGGAGCAGTGGTCCATCCACCATCCAGCCAGAAGAGGTCAATGTCACCATAGTTGTGCATCAGTTCATAAGACTGCTTGTACACATATTCCTGATATTTAGCCCAGCGCTCAGGATAATCCTTGATCTGGTAGTTGTGGAAACGGTTAGGTGTAGCCTTCACTGGCCACCAATAGTACTCAGAGTGCCAGTCTGGCTTAGAGAAATACAAACCAGGCATGATACCCTCGGCACGGTATGCGTCCATGATATACTTCAGCACGTCGTTCTTAGGGTTACCCTTGAAACCGGAGTTCATTACGTTATAGTCGGTAGTCTTGGTATCCCACATACAGAAACCATCGTGATGCTTGGTGGTGAAGACCACATACTTCATACCAGCCTTCTTCGTCACCTTGGCCCACTGCTCTGGGTTAAACTTGGTAGGATTGAAATCCTTGCTCAGGCCCCAGTACCACAGCTTCTCCTCCTCGTAGGTGCGGGTCAAGTCTGGTGTAATCCAGTCCTCACTGGTAATCTGCCAAGACTCCACCATACCCGGAACGGAATATACACCCCAGTGCAGGATGATGCCGAACTTCAGGTCTTGCCATTTCTTCAGCTTCTCAACAACTTTCTGGTCTTTTGGCCACTGGTACTGAGTCGATGCCTCATGGACAAACGACTGTGCGCTTGCGCTCAAGCACAAGCCTGCAGCAAAAAGAACAGCGCTAAATCTTTTCAGGTTCATTTTATTTTGTATGTTTTAGGTTTGGTCAATAGACTAATGTTCCACTCAGACACCAGTAGCTGTTAGAGCCACCTTCTGGTGCACCTTGAGGAATCTGTACGGTCAGGGTGTGTTCACCTGGCTCTACATCGCCTAAGTAGATGTACTCTGGATTAGTAACGGTAGCAGGACACCAGTTTGAGCGACTCAAATCCGATGAGCTCTCACCGTTTGAGAAATTACCAGAACATGGGTTCCAGTTGCGGTAGGTACCACAGTCGTCACGCCAAGGGATGAAAGAGACCACCTTGTTGCCATCCAGGTAGATGGTATTGATCTTCTGGTTGAACTCATCGCCATTACCCCAGCCACCATGACCGGTAGTCAGGTAATACAGCATGACGTTCTCCATTTTCTCCTTTGCGGTAAACTTCACGTTCAACTTGTCATTCAGCATGAAGGTTGGATAAGGCTGACCAGCCTGTTCCAGGTAGTTTACTGTATTGAACAGTGGCATAGTCTTATGTGGCTTTCTGCCACCATCAGGATAGTATTTCAGCTTCAAGGAAACCTTGTGGCCCTTAGCATCCCAGTTACCGATGTAAGCGCCAACCCAGACCTCGCCCTTGAGCTTATCGGCCATGGTAGTCACCTCGGTCTTGTAAGTTACAGAATCTACCCACTGGGTACCCTTCACCTTGCGGGCACCGTTATAGGCACGGACACCGAAACCTGTGAAGAATCGCATGATCTCCAATGGCACATCGTAAGCGGCAGTGGAAACCAAGCCGTGGTATTCCACGTTATCGTTTGCCTTGAAGAAAGGCACGCTGTTCAGGTCGCGCATGGCATCCAGGAAGCTCTGCTCCTTCTCTGTAGGGATTACGAACACAGAACCGGTACGGTCGTATGCGTCACCATCAGAGTACTGCACCACCTCGCAGAAGATATCGCGGTTGTTTACCCATTCTGGCAACTTCACCTTCTTCAGGATGATGGAGCCGCCACCTGCGCTATACAGCTGACCAGCCTTCAGGTCACCGTCAGGCAATTTCTGACCATTGAAACAGATACGGTCCTGATCAAACACATTGACGGTAATTACGTTTGCATTGTTGATTTCCCACTGGTAGTCATCGTAAGTCATGCTCTCACCCATAGAAGATGGCAACAGCGCGCCAGCTTCCTTCAGAGGGTTCACAGAGACAGCCTCCTGCACGGTATCGCCGTTACGGACTACTTTCAGCACCAGACCGTCAGGCACACCCACGTTTGCCTGTGGGGTTCCACGGAAAGCCAAATCCTGGGTATAGGAGATATCAATGGTATTTGAATTTACGATGGCACGGATAATCTTGCACTTCAAGCCGAGGATGGTCTCCTCGCCCACTTCCTTCTGGAAGCCCTTGCCTACAGTGAAAGGTGTGACAGAAGAAATCTTACGACCGCTAGGCAACAGCGCCACACGATAAGTCTCGTTCTTGGCATAGCTCATATAGTCAAAAGTCTGAGGCTGCTGGATCATAGGCTCCTGATCATGACGGTACTCCAATGTCACAGGCTTAGCTTCAACAATCTTCTCAATAGAGACTTCATTGTTCTCGTTTACCTGCATCATGACCTTACCAGGGTTCACTCTACCCTTGTAGCTAGACTGGAAAATGACCTCGACGCCCTTGGCGTTCTTCATTTTCTTCAAAAGATTCTTAGCAGATGTCTGCGCACAGACAGGACTACACACAAAAAGGCACATGAAAAGTGCCAACATAGATTTTAGGTTCTTGTTTTTCATACGGTTGGTTTGTAACAATATGCAAAAATAAGAACCTTTTTCCACATAACAAAGAAAAAAACTATGTTTTTAGCTCACTTTGATTATATCAAAGCCGTTTCCGTAAACACCGTTCACATTGGCCTGAGAGACGAATGCCATAGGGTCTGTATCTTTTATCAGCCGGAAAACTAAGGGAGCCTCATGCTGGCGTGTAAGTACAAAGAGCATCTTCACTGGCTGACCGGAGTAGAATCCGGTACCATCTATGATAGTGCAGCCACGATGGTTTGGCATGGCATTGATACGGCGGCCAATCTCATCGTATTTCTGACTGATGATGAAGAACTGGACCGACTGATTACTACGGTTCACCACAAAATCTATCATCAGGCTGGTGACTACCAACACCACATATCCATAGAACACATTTTCTGTTTGCGGAACTGCGAAATACGAGCAGGAGATAATCACAATATCCAAGTACATGCCAACCCTACCTAAGGAGATATTCCTGTACTTGTTCACAATGGCCGCAATGATATCCGTTCCACCCAAGCTGCCATTATTAGAGAAGGCCACACCGATGCCACCGCCACACAGCGCACCACCTAACATGGCCGAAGCAAAAGGGTCTATGTCAATTTGGAAACCATTGGCCGTAATCAAATCCTGAATAACCGGTAGCAAGGTGGTCATCAAGACACACGCAAAGATGGTCTTTGCACTGAAACGCCATCCTAGGATAAGTACGGAGAGGATTAGCAGTGTTCCATTAATTGCAAAATAAGAATACTGTACAGGCAAGCCCGTGGCGTAAAAGATGATACTGGAAATACCAGGTACTCCACCACCCGTAATACGGATAGGGAGTTCAAAAAGTGTCCATCCCAAAGCATACATCACAATGCCGACGGCCACGAAGAAATAGTCGTGAATCTCACGTAATACCCGCACTTTTTGAGGCACAGGAGGTGTAGGTCTTCCAGATATGGTTTCCATAACAGTTATTCAGATTTCCAGTATATTACCTGTTTTCTATCAGGTATTTCATTTTTTACAAATGCAAAAGTAAGGATTTATTTCGACAAGTAAGCACGGAATGGGAAAAATCTACACAAAAAATAAAAGGCCCAAGCTAGCGGCTCAGACCTTATATCTTCAGAAACCCATGCAGAAGTTAAGCAGTGCAAGCACATCTTCCGGCTCTTTCATGTCAATCTTATGTTCTTTCACAAACTGCTGGATTTGCTCTTCCTTTCCCGGATAGAGCTTGAGAAGACTTTTAAGATTCGTCACTTTGTTTGTTTTACCATCTTTCGTGAAATAGTAAGCATTCTCGTTTTTCTTTTTATAAAGTTCTACGGTTGCCTGTTTTTCATTATCATTATAAATTCCGTATTCCTTTTTGTCGATATTTTCAACCTTGGCTAATGTACGCATACCTAATGCACCCACGGCACCTATCTGCGTAGACTTGATTTTCCAATGAATAAACACAGTTCCATTAGGAACGTCGCATTTCTCCAAGTATTTTCTATCCTTGTAGACAAAGGTACGCGTCTTAGACCAAACAATGCTGTCTATGGCAGCTGCATTCATAAGTTCCATGGTCACGTTCTTGTCCTTATAGAACATTTTGTCGTGCGTTGAGTCAAAATTCATTTTTGCCACAGTCACACCACGATTCTTGAAATGAATCTTGGCGTTATAGAAATCGTCAAACAGGAAAATGGCGCTTTGTGCGTGAGCAGCCAAGCCACACAAGCAGAAAAATGTCGCCAAACACAGATATCTTCTCATCTTACTACATTTAGTAAAAAACGGGGGGAAGAAAACCTCCTCCCCCCATTCTGTTATAGTTTGTTATTCAAATTCAAATTACTTTGAACCTGCACCCCATTCAGGAGCACCCTTATCAGCCCATACGCGCTCATTGTGCAGGATAGCACCATTAGAACCAGTAGCGGTAGTGGTAAAGCCCTGACGCTGGAATGCCTCGTGCAATACATCGTACATCAAATCGGTTACAACTGGAGTACCAGTATCGAAACGACGTGGGATAGTATTTACAGGAACCTGTGCATATTCCTCACGTGGCAGCAAGCTTGAACCAAATGCTGGGTAACCAGAACGACGAGAAGTGATGAACTGCTCGTTTGGAGACAAGGTGAAGTTCAGCAACTGCTGCAAGTAGATCTTCTCCAGCTTCTCAGCATTTGAACCAGTGAACTTGTAAGCATCCTTACTCATCATGGTCTCAATCTCACCATCAACCAAGTCAATCTTACCCTCATAGTCTCTACCGTAGTTAGTACCGTAGAATGCTACCTCATTCAGACCAGCCAGCTTATCCTGCTCCTGAACAGACTGAGCAAGAGCCTTGTTGTAGTAAGTCTCTGCCTCATCT
>JAUNHZ010000090.1:2341-11065 GCA_030523705.1 Bacteroidales bacterium | reverse complement strand
CTCCGGAAATAACATTCACTTTCTTGAGCACTTCCTCGCCAGAGAACAACATACGGCCTAAGAAACTCTTGAAATACACATCGTTACCCTCGCCAAACTGGCTTAGCCACTCTATCAAGTTCTTATCAGACTCAAAGAATTCTGTATTATCTACAGGAAGATATGAAGTAGTGATGGTCACACCCCATTTATAGGTTCCCGCATCTGGTTCACGATGACCATTGATAATTTCAAAGAGAGCTGTCATGGCTTTAGGATTATGGCTCAGGAAGACAATCTTATCACCCTTCTCCACATTAAAGCTCACATTTTCAAAGAGAACAGTTCCGTCATCGTTCAAAGCCTTCAGGTTCTCAACCTCCAGAATCTGATTACCAGGTTCACGATCTATAGAGAAAATAATGCCCGGATACTTACGGGTTGAAGGTTGAATCTCCTCTATATTCAGTTTCTCCAACATCTTTTTACGGCTGGTGGTCTGCTTACTTTTAGCCACATTCGCAGAAAAGCGACGAATAAACTCTTCCAGTTCCTTGCGCTTTTCCTCTGCCTTGGCACGCTGGTTCTGAGCCTGACGAAGTGCCAACTGAGAGCTCTCATACCAGAAGCTATAGTTTCCGGCAAACATACTTACCTTTCCAAAATCAATATCTACGGTATGTGTGGATACTGAATCCAGGAAATGGCGGTCGTGGCTGACAACCAACACGGTGTGCTCAAAGTTGCTGAGATATTCCTCCAACCAGGTCACTGTATCCATATCCAAATCGTTTGTAGGCTCATCAAGCAACAAGTTGTCCGGATTACCAAAAAGAGCCTGTGCCAACATGACGCGCACTTTCTCCTTACCACTCAAGGTTGACATCAGTTCATAATGCAGATGCTCCTTAATGCCCAAGCCACTCAAAAGAGCAGCAGCATCGCTCTCCGCATTCCATCCATCCATCTCTGCAAACAGTTCTTCAAGTTCACTGGCGCGAATGCCATCAGCATCAGTAAATTCTGCCTTTGCATAAAGCGCCTCACGCTCCTGCATAATGTCCCACAGCGGCTTATGCCCCATGAGAACAGTATTCAAGACTGTAAAATTATCGAACTTAAAGTGATCCTGACTCAAGACCGACAGACGCTCACCAGGTCCTAGTGTAACAGTTCCCTTAGTAGCTTCCAATTCACCTGAAATAGCCTTCAACAAGGTAGATTTTCCAGCACCATTGGCACCAATAACACCATAGATATTGCCACTTGTGAACTTAAGATTCACGTCTTTATATAAAACTCTTTTGCCAAACTGAATGGCCAAATTTGAAACTGTAATCATCTTTTACTTTTTAATTTGGATGCAAAATTAACAATTTTCCCCCATTTTATATGACAAAAGTGGCATAAATTACGCAACTTTGTCACTTATTAGGTATATACTCCAAGAACTGGCAAAGAATTTGTTGTAGGGAATGTGAAAAAATAAATAAGATTATGAGCAATAAAGAAAATTTAAACGAAAATATGAACCCAGAAGAGGTTCAAGAGGAGACTGTAGCAACCGAAGGTAACGAATCTGAGACCCAGGAAGAGCCAAAGGCAGAAGAGCCAGAACTCACTGCAGAGGAGAAACTTCAGCAGGAATTAGAGGAACAGACCCGTCAGACTGCCGCTATGCAAGACAAATACTTACGTTTGATGGCTGAATTTGATAACTACAGAAAACGCACCATGGCAGAGAAGGCAGAACTCATCAAGAATGCCGGAGCTAAGGTCATCACTGAGATCCTTCCTGTTTTGGATGATTTTGAGCGCGCCATGAAAAACATGGAGTCTGCAGAAGATGTTGCAGCAGTCCGTGAAGGTGTGGACTTGATATTCCAGAAGTTCAACAAGACGCTGCAGCAGCAGGGTTTACAGCCTATCAAGACCGAAGGCGAAGACTTTAATGTGGATTTCCATGAGGCCATCGCATTAGTTCCAGCTCCTACTGCAGAGCTGAAAGGAAAAGTATTAGATTGCGTACAGACAGGATATACCCTTAACGAGAAAGTCATCCGTCACGCAAAAGTTGCAGTAGCTCAATAAAACAGATTCACTATGGCTAAGAGAGATTATTACGAGGTGCTTGGTGTGGATAAAAAAGCCACAGCAGCAGAGATTAAGGCGGCCTACAAGAAAATGGCCATTAAATATCACCCAGACCGTAATCCGGGCGACAAGGAAGCCGAGGAGAAGTTCAAAGAGGCCGCAGAGGCTTACGATGTACTCCGCGATGAGCAGAAGCGTGCCCGCTATGATCAGTTTGGTCCAGAGGGCGTGAACGGTGCTGGCGGCTTTGGCGGCGGTGGTTTTGGTGGTGGCATGAACATGGATGATATCTTCTCTATGTTCGGCGACATCTTTGGAGGTCACGGTGGATTCAGCAATTTCGGAGGATTTAGCGGTGGCGGCCGAAGCAGAGGTCCGCAGAAATTCCGCGGATCAGACCTTCGCATGCGTGTTCGTCTGAGCCTGGCAGAGATTGCAACAGGTACCACCAAGAAATTCATGGTGAAGAAAGATGTAGTCTGCAGTCACTGTAAAGGAACCGGAGCAGAAGGCGATGGTGCCACTGAGACTTGTAGCACATGTCATGGAAGCGGTGTTGTGACCCGTACACAGCAGAGCATCTTTGGTATGATGCAGACACAGAGCGTCTGCCCTACCTGTAACGGTGAAGGAAAGATCATCAAGAATAAGTGTAAGGAATGCCACGGCGAGGGCATTGTAAAAGGCGAAGAAGTTGTTGAGGTAGAAATTCCAGCAGGTGTAGCCGAAGGCATGATTGTAACCGTTCAGGGTAAGGGTAATGCCGGTAAGCGAAATGGTATCAACGGTGATGTACAGGTCATCATCACTGAGGAACCAAACAAGGATCTTGTCCGTGATGGGAATGACTTGGTGTATAACCTTCTTCTTCCATTCCCTACAGCCGTATTAGGCGGTTCTGTAGAGGTTCCTACCGTAGATGGCCGTGTAAAAATCAAGGTGGAGCCAGGAACACAGCCAGGCAAGGTCATGCGCTTGAGAGGAAAGGGTCTGCCTATCCTGGACAGTTACGGTCGCACCCATGGCAATGGCGATGAATTGATCCAAATCAGCATCTATGTGCCAGAAACCCTGAGCAAGGATGAGAAAGCCATGATGGAAAAGCTGAGTGAAAGCGACAACTTCTCTCCTAACCCTAATCAGAAGGAAAATATTTTCAAACGCTTCCGTAAATTATTCGAATAATGAATTACCAGGAAACAGTTGAATACTTGTATAACAGCGCCCCATTGTTCCAACATGTGGGCGCTGGTGCATATAAAGAAGGTTTGAGTACCACACATCAGCTCGATGAGCATTTTGGTCATCCTCACCGCCGTTTCAAGACCATTCATGTGGCAGGAACGAACGGTAAAGGAAGTTGCAGCCACACATTGGCTGCAGTGTTCCAGGCAGCAGGCTATCGTGTGGGTTTGTTCACCTCGCCGCATCTGGTAGATTTCCGTGAAAGAATCCGCATCAATGGGCAGAAAATCCCAGAGCAATATGTAGTAGATTTCGTAGAGCAAGAGCGAAGTTTCTTCGAGCCTCTTCATCCGTCTTTTTTCGAACTGGCAACCGCATTAGCCTTCTGTTATTTTGCAGACGAACTGGTGGATATAGCCATTATAGAAGTGGGTATGGGTGGAAGGTTAGACTGCACGAATATCATTAAGCCAGAACTTAGCGTAATTACAAACATCAGTTACGATCACACACAATTCCTGGGTCATACATTAGCGGAGATTGCTGGTGAAAAAGCTGGCATTATGAAGCCGGGAATTCCTGTAGTCATTGGTGAGACAACACCTGAGACAAAGCCAGTTTTCCTGCAAAAGAGCCAGGAAGTAGGATGTCCAATCATCTTTGCCGAAGACTTCCCTATCGTACTCGATGCCCAGGCAGACCAAGACGGTCAATTTGGAATGACGTACAATCTTAGAGCGGGATTCCTGAACAACCCAACCCTCTATGGAGAACTGGGTGGAGAATACCAGATCAAGAATACCAACACACTGCTGCATGCCATTCGCCAACTTATCTATAATGGTTTTCATTTTAACGAAGAACACATACGCGAAGGATTTGCTCAAGTAGTAGAGTCAACAGGTCTGATGGGTCGCTGGCAAATCTTGCGTAAGAGCCCTACCGTACTCTGTGACACAGGGCATAATGTGGGTGGCCTGACCTATGTAGTAAGTCAGCTCAAAAAGCAGAACAAGCCACTGCACATCGTCATCGGCATGGTAAACGACAAAGACATCAGTGGTGTATTGTCCATACTTCCAAAAAATGCAACTTATTACTTTACCCAAGCCAGTGTCAAACGTGCCTTGGCTGCAGAAGAAGTGGTACGTTTAGCAGCCGAATACGGCTTGCAAGGAAAAGCCTATCCTTCGGTGGGCGAAGCTTATGAATCAGCCCTCAGAGCAGCTCGAGAGAATGATTTAGTTTATGTAGGAGGCAGCAATTTCATTGTTGCCGATTTGTTCACGCATTTACAGCGTAAATAAGTATAAATATCCTCTTTTACATTTTTTATTGATTTAGGCAGATAGTTTTTCAAAAAATCGTTTGCCTAAATCAATTCTTTTGGTTAAGTTTGCACATAAATTTAAACCAAAATTCTGTATTTATGATTAACACGATTGACCCTAATAATATCTCAGGTTTAAAACGAGAGGATTTCCAATCTGAGATAAAAGGAAAGAAAACAGATCTTTTCATTTTGAAGAACCAGAATGGTTGTGAGATTGCAGTGACTAATTACGGTGGTGCAGTGCTGACAATTATGGTTCCAGACAAAGATGGCAAAATGGGCAATGTGATAGAGGGACATGACAACCTTCAATCCGTAATCAATGGCCCAGAGCCTTTCCTGAGCACTCTTATTGGACGTTACGGCAACCGAATCAAGGATGGTCAGTTCACGCTTGACGGTAAGGTATATCAGCTAGCAATCAATAATGGTCCTAACGCACTGCATGGTGGCCCAACAGGTTTCCATGCCAGAGTATGGGATGCCATGATGATTGATCCTCAGTGCTTGGAGCTGCATTATACATCAAGCTACGGCGAAGAAGGCTTCCCTGGTGAGCTGAACATGACCGTACGCTACACATTGACCGATGAGAACGCATTTGTGATTGAATACAGAGGTTTCACAAACCGTAGAACCATTGTTAACATGACTCACCATGCTTTCTTCTCACTCGGCGGTGTAAATACACCAACAGCTACTGTTGACAATCAAATCTGCACCATCAATGCAGATCATTATATTCCAATTGATGAAACTTGTATTCCATTTGGTTCAATAGACCCAGTTAAGGGTACCCCATTTGACTTTACTACCCCACATACATTTGGCGAGCGTATCAATGACACAACCAACCAACAGATTGTAAATGGTTCCGGTTATGACCACTGCTATGTACTGAACAAGCATGAGCGTGGTGAGTTGAGCTTTGCTGCAAAGATTGTTGAGCCTGTTTCTGGACGTACCTTGGAAATGTACACCACAGAACCAGGTATTCAGCTCTACACAGGCAACTGGCTGAGTGGATTTGCCGGATGGCATGGCACTACATTCCCTAAGCGCAGTGCAGTATGTCTAGAGGCACAGCATTTCCCAGATTCACCAAACAGACCATATTTCCCTACTGTAATTCTGAATCCAGGTGAGACTTATCGCCAGCGTACTATCTACAAATTCGGTGTGGTAGGTGATTAAATGAAAAACCAAAACAAATAAAAACAATAAAAATTAATTCATTATGAGTCAAGAAAAGAAAAATGGCAATATCATTGCCATCATAGCAATGTGTTTCTTGTTTGCTATGATTAGTTTCGTAACCAACCTGGCAGCGCCTATTGGTAACGTTTGGAAAGCTCAGGGTCTGAGCAACATGGAAGCTATGTTAGGTAACTTCATGAACTTCTTTGCATACTTGTTCATGGGTATCCCTGCAGGTAAGATGTTGGAGTCTATCGGTTACAAGAAGACTGCTCTTACTGCAATGGTAGTTGGTATCGTAGGTTTGTTCGTACAGTACATGGGTGGTCAGGTTGACCCAAGCATGGGCTTCGCAGTTTATCTGTTGGGCGCTTTCATCTGCGGTTTCTGTGTATGTATGTTGAACACTGTTGTAAACCCAATGTTGAACCTGCTTGGTGGTGGTGGTAACAAGGGTAACCAGTTGATCCAGATTGGTGGTTCTCTGAACTCTTTGGCAGGTACCCTGACTCCATTGTTCGTAGGTATGTTGATTGGTACTATCACTGACCAGACTAAGTTGGGTGATGTATCTTCACTGCTGTTCGTTGCAATGGGTGTATTCGCTGTAGCATTTGTAATCATCTTCTTGACTGCAATTCCTGAGCCTCACTTGAAGAAGGGTGGCGAAGCTAAGGTTAAGGACCCACACAGCGCATGGTCTTTCCGTCACTTCGTAATGGGTGCTGTTGCTATCGCTCTGTACGTAGGTGTTGAGACTGGTATCCCAGGTACTTTGAACTTGTGGTTGGCTGACCCAGAAGTAGGTTTGGGACGCGAAGGTGCTGCTGCTATCGCTGGTGGCTTGGCAGGTTTCTACTGGTTGCTGATGATGTTCGGCCGTATCACTAGCTCTGCTATCAGTGGTGCTGTTTCTTCTAAGATGCAGCTGACTGTTTGTGCTACTGTTGCTATCATCTTCATCCTTTTGGCTATCTTCTTGCCAGATTCAATCACTGTTTCTGCTCCTGCATTCGCTAACTTCCAGTTCACTATGGAGAGCGTTCCTGCAAGTGCATTGTTCTTGGTACTCTGCGGTTGCTGTACTTCAGTAATGTGGGGTGGTATCTTCAACTTGGCTGTAGAAGGTCTGGGTAAGTACACTGCATCTGCTTCTGGTATCTTCATGATGATGGTATTCGGTGGTGGTATCCTTCCATTGATTCAGAACTTTGTAGCTGACAAGGCTGGCTTCCCTATCAGTTATGTAGTTCCATTGTTGGCTGTTGCTTACATCTTGTACTACGCATTGATTGGTTGCAAGAACGTAAACAAGGATATCCCAGTAGAATAATTAAGCAAAACCTAATATAATATTATAGAAAAATATGAAACTGACAATTGAAGACGTTCGCAGTCGCTTCATCAAGCATTTTGATGGAACAACTGGTTCAATATATGCATCTCCAGGCCGAATCAACCTCATTGGTGAGCACACCGATTACAACGGAGGTTTCGTATTCCCAGGCGCTGTAGATTGCGGTATTATTGCAGAATTGAAAGCTAACGGTACTGAAAGCATCGTTCGTGCCTACTCAATCGACCTGAAGGACTACGTAGAGTTCTCCATCAACGATGAGCAGGGACCTCGTGCAAGCTGGGCACGCTATATCTTCGGCGTTTGCAAGGAGATGGTAGCTCGCGGCGTAGAGGTTAAGGGCTTCAACACTGCATTTGCTGGCGATGTACCTCTGGGTTCTGGTATGTCTTCATCTGCAGCTCTGGAAAGTACTTTCGCTTTCGCACTGAACGACATGTTCGGCGAGAACAAGGTTGATAAGTTTGAACTGGCTAAGGCTGGTCAGGCAACAGAGCATAAATATGTAGGTGTTAACTGCGGTATCATGGACCAGTTTGCTTCTGTATTCGGTAAGAAAGGCAGCTTGATCCGTCTGGATTGCCGTTCACTGGAGTATGAATACTTCCCATTCGATCCAAAGGGTTACAAGCTCGTGTTGCTGAACTCTATGGTTAAGCATGAGTTGGCATCTTCTGCTTATAACGACAGAAGAAAGAGCTGCGAAAATGTAGTAGCTCACATTGCTGCTAAGCATGCAGGTGTAGAGACATTGCGCGATGCTGACTGGGCAATGTTGGAGGAAGTAAAGGCAGAAGTACCTGAGGCTGACTACAACTGCGCTAAGTACGTAATTGGAGAGAAAGACCGCGTATTGGCAGTTTGCGATGCATTGAAGGCTGGTGATTATGAAACCGTTGGCCAGAAAATGTATGAGACTCATGAGGGTCTGAGCAAGGACTACAAGGTTTCTTGTGAAGAGCTTGACTACCTGAACGAAATTGCAAAGGAATGCGGTGTTACTGGTTCTCGCGTAATGGGTGGAGGTTTCGGTGGCTGTACCATTAACCTGGTTGAGGAAGTGCTGTACGCACCTTTCATTGAGACTGCTAAAGCTAAGTACAAAGAGAAGTTTGGCAAAGAGCCAAAAGTTATCGATGTAGTGATTGGCGATGGCTCAAGAAAACTGTGCTAATATAGATATCTATATTAATAATGGAAAGTGAAGTCAAATTTGGCTTCACTTTCTTTTGTTTTTATGCAAAAAAATTGACTAAATTTGACTATCTTTGCACAAAATTATAATAAAGAACCTATGAACGACGTTAAGGTATTAAATCTCGCGGCGGATAATATCCGTATTTTGGCTGCATCTGCAGTTGAAAAAGCAAAATCAGGACACCCAGGTGGTGCAATGGGTGGTGCTGATTTCATCAACGTTTTATATTCCGAGTATCTAATCCATGACCCAAAGAATCCAGCTTGGGTTGGTAGAGACCGCTTCTATCTAGATCCAGGTCATATGGCTCCAATGCTCTATGCAACTCTTGCTATGACTGGCAAGTTCACATTGGAAGAATTGGCCAACTTACGCCAGTGG
>JAUNHZ010000090.1:0-2331 GCA_030523705.1 Bacteroidales bacterium | reverse complement strand
ACGTGCTGCGTGGAATTGAAAATACTTCAGGTCCATTAGGTCAAGGCCATACATTTGCTGTAGGTGCTGCTATTGCCGCTAAGTTCTTAGCAGCTCATACCGGCAACCCTACATTTGCAAAGGAAACCATTTACGCATACATCTCAGATGGTGGCGTTCAAGAGGAAATTTCACAGGGTGCAGCTCGAATTGCAGGTCATCTGGGTTTGGATAACCTGATTATGTTCTATGATGCAAACGATATTCAGCTCTCTACAGAAACTGCAGAAGTTATGAACGAAGATACTGCTGCTAAGTACAGAGCGCTACAGTGGGAGGTTATTGAAATTAACGGTAACGACGCACAGCAGATTCGTGAAGCAATTGAGGCTGCGAAGAAAGTTCAAGGCAAGCCAACCTTGATTATCGGTAAGTGTATCATGGGTAAGGGCGCGCTGAAAGCTGACGGAACAAGCTATGAGCGTAACTGCAAGACACATGGTGCTCCACTTGGTGGCGATGCCTATGTAAATACTATCAAGAATCTGGGAGGTGACCCAGAGAATCCTTTCGTTATATTCGACGAGGTAAAAGATCTGTATGCTAAGCGTGAAGCTGAACTGGAGGCCATTGTTGCCGCACGTTATGCAGAAGAGAAGGAATGGGCAGATGCTAACCCTGAAACTGCAGCAAAACAGGCAGACTGGTTTGCAGGCAAGGCTCCTCAGGTTGATTGGTCAAGCGTAACTCCTAAAGATAATGACGCTACTCGTAATGCATCTTCTGTTTGCTTAGGTGCGTTGGCAGAGCAGGTTCCAAATATGATCTGCGCATCTGCGGACCTTTCTAACTCAGATAAGACTGACGGTTTCTTGAAGAAGACACACGCATTTACTGCAGGTGATTTCACTGGTGCATTCTTCCAGGCTGGTGTTGCAGAGTTAACTATGGCATGCTGCTGTATTGGTATGTGCTTGCATGGTGGTGTAATTCCTGCATGCGGTACATTCTTCGTATTCTCTGACTACATGAAGCCAGCAGTTCGTATGGCAGCTCTCATGGAGCTTCCTGTAAAGTTCGTTTGGACACACGATGCTTTCCGTGTAGGTGAAGATGGTCCTACTCACGAGCCTGTAGAGCAGGAAGCACAGATACGTTTAATGGAGAAACTGAAGAATCACAGTGGAAAGAATTCTACTTTAGTTCTTCGTCCTGCCGATGTACATGAGACCATTGTAGCTTGGAAGCTGGCCATGGAGAACACAGACTCTCCTACAGCTCTCATTCTGAGTCGTCAGAATATCAACAACTTGCCAGAAGGAAATGAATACACCATGGCAGAAAAGGGTGGCTATATTGTAGCTGGTTCTGATGAGAACCCTGATGTAATTCTGGTAGCAACAGGTTCTGAGGTTTCTACTTTGGTAGCTGGTGCAGAGTTGTTACGCAAGGACGGAAAGAAAGTTCGTATTGTAAGTGTTCCATCAGAAGGTTTGTTCAGAAATCAGCCTAAAGAATATCAGCAGAGCGTTTTGCCTACTGGCGTAAAGAAGTTCGGTATGACTGCTGGTCTCCCTGTAAACCTCTTAGGTTTAGTCCCAGAGGCTGAGGGTACAATCTGGGGATTGGAAAGCTTTGGTTTCTCTGCTCCTTACAAGGTATTGGACGAAAAATTGGGTTACACTGCAGAAAACGTTTATAACCAAGTAAATAAGTTATTCTAATGGATAAAGTAATTATAGGCCTAGCATGCGACCATGCAGCTTTTCCTCTTAAGCAGTTTGTCATTGAATATCTGACTGAAAAAGGATTGGAGTTTAAGGACTACGGAACTTACTCTGAAGATAGCTGTAACTATGCTGAGTTTGGTCACAAACTGGGCTATGGCATTGAAAATGGTGAGGTCAATATCGGCATCGCGATGTGTGGAAGTGGCGAAGGCATAAGTATGACACTGAACAAGCATCAAGGTGTACGCGCTGGACTTTGCTGGATTCCTGAGATTGCCCATCTGATTCGTCAGCATAATAATGCAAATGTCTTGGTTATGCCTGGACGATTCATTGACAATGAGATGGCAAGAAAGATCATGGACGAGTATCTGAATACCCCATTCGAAGGAGGTCGTCATCAAGCAAGAATCGATTCAATTCCATTGAAGTAAGGCCATTAATAAAATAGAAAGGTGCGAAGAACATAATTCCTCGCACCTTTTTTTATGCCTTTATAATTTCATCCATTTGCTGGTCAAAAGAATCTACAGGAAGAGTATCTAAAACCTGAAAATCGAAGCATACACCCAAGCGAAAAGCATTAGGCAATTTGGGTAAGAATCTATCATAATACCCCTTT
>JAUNHZ010000089.1 GCA_030523705.1 Bacteroidales bacterium | reverse complement strand
AGACAGGTAAAGTAGCGCTTATCTTTAGGTAAGATAGCCCACACGGCCTTGAACAGGAGGTATTTCAATCCAAACCAGAAGAGTTTGAAGGTATTTTCCCATGAATAATAATGCTTTCCATGCAAAACGGAGAATGCCACACAGAACCCACGCAGGAATTTCTTCCGGATACCTGCTGGTAGTGCAGGATAATCTACATAAGGGAAGATGTCAATGAAGAGTCCCTTTTGGTAATCCGATTCAAAATCATCATCGAACTGCACATAGAACGAATTCAGGTTCACCACCTTGGTATGTTCCAGTCTGTAGGATGGGTCTGTCTGCTTATTCTGCACAAACAGATGTGAAGGGAGTTCATTCTGGGCTATCTCGGTGAATTTCTTCAGGTCTTCCATCGGCATGGCAATATCCATATCGTCGTCCCAAGGAATGAAACCACCATGACGAACGGCACCCAGCAAAGAGCCTGCATCGAGCCAATAAGTCAGCCCATGCTTGTCGCATAAGGCTGCAATGACCTTGAGCATCTCCAGTTGTTTCAGTTGGGATACTCTGAGCTGGCTTTGGTTATATGCTTTCAGGAACTTGTTCTGCATACCACTTGATTAGAAACCAAAAATCTGGGAATTTTCACGTACATCCTCTATGGCACGGAACACAAAGAAATCCGTAGGTGTGGTAATCTTGATGTTCTCAGTAGGGCCAATGACAGTAGCCATGGAGTAGCCATAGTGGGCCATCATGGTGCAAGAGTCTATGAAATCATGCTTGCCTTCTTGTTGTGCCTTACGGTGTGCTGTGAGGATATCTTGCAGCACAAAGGTCTGTGGCGCACGCGCAATGAGGGAGTTGGCTCTTGAAGGTATCTGCAGGGAGCCATCGGACTGAGTAACAACCAGGGTCTCAGAGGCTTTCACGCAGGTAATGCAACTGCCGTCCCGACTTGCTGTCTGGATATTATCCGAAATGGTCTCTGGGGTAATGAGCGGACGAACGCCATCGTGGATGAGCACCAGGGAGTCTGCAGGGTATCTTTTTTCTACCTCTGCCAGTCCGTTATAGATAGAGTCCTGACCGGTCTCTCCCCCGGGAACCACAGCCACCACCTTGCTCAGTTCAAACTTGCGGATGAGTTTCTGCAAGTAAGGAATCCAAGGTTCAATACATGCCACCACAATACCATCAATCTCTGGATGATTTTCAAACAACTCCAGCGTATAGATGATAATGGGTTTACCATGCAGCTCCAAGAACTGCTTTGGACGCGACTTGGTATTCATTCTGGTGCCGGATCCACCAGCAAAAATCACCGCGATATTCTTTTGCATAGGCTCTATCTGTTTTCCATGCAAAGTTAATCATTTTTAGCGACTTTTTATGATTCCACGGTAATAATTCAAAGAATAGAGTGGGAAATAGAGGGAACGAAGCCATGATTTGAGCAGGTTCTTCTCCGGAGCATGGAAAATCTGCTGATGATGACGCAAGCAGAAAACAGTCAGCCTCAGGTATCCTGTCAGCCCGTTATGCTGATAGATGTCAGCTAATTGCTGTACCAGTTCTACACTTTCTGTATGATAAAGAGGGGACTGCTTCTTCAGGTGCTCCGTGAAAGAGAGAATACGTGAGAATCGCTCCGCAGCAAACGCATGGAGTTGGGTATAATGTTTACAGAGGAACCACAAGGTGCGCCACAATTCCCCGCCCTTGTTTGTCACGGGTTTTGTTGCTGTTGCGGCTTGCGCATGTCTGCGGAAATTCACTAACACCTGGGGGACAAACACCAACTGTTCTGCAGCACTGGCCATGAACTGCAACTGCCAGTCGTACAGATACGGGCACATCTCCACCGGAGGGAGATGAAACAGGAGTTCACGACGGAACAGCTGGACGTGCCCTGGGATTTCACTCAGATAAGCCAGACGAAGCAGATGCAGGCAAGGCACCCTGTTATCCCATTTCACAGGGAAGCCATCGGAAGAGAAAGGCTTAGAAAAACCGCCACACATCATCTGTTCTCCTATGACATTCATCTGTCTTGAAATTTTCTGAGAGTCCCAGATATCATCCTGATCAGAGATAGCTATATAGTCACCCGTAGCTCTTTTCATGGCCGAGAAGAAATTCCCATTGATGCCATGAGGGCCTTCATTCTTATACAGATGCACATGTGCGTATTGGCGTGCATACCCCTCCAAAATGTGCCACGTGTCATCGGTAGAGCCATCGTCTTGCACTATAATCTCATGGATAGGATAGTCCTGGAGCAGTAGGGAATCCATCTGTTCCTTCAAGAAAGAAGCACCATTATACGTGCACACGACAATAGACACTGTAGGTTTCATCTGTTCTAAAATAGTTCACCCTCCTCGTCCTTTGTTGCGGAAAGACGAGAAGGGTGATTCATATCAGCATTCGCTGTGATAGACAACACAATTAATCTTTTTTCTTTTTGCATTGCAAAGGTAGAGAAAAAATAACATGTGATGTCAAATTCTACGTTCACTTTTGGTTCACACTTAAAACGCAATTGATAATCAATGCATTAATAAGATGTGTAAACAATTTATTCACCGCTTATTTTCCGCCAAGACACGGCTTTCAGAAGTTTTGGAGCCAGTTGTCAAACATTTCTGCCGTACCCTCCTCGCCTGTAATTTTCTTGTAAAGACGAGAACGAGATACGGTAATGGCTTGCTTGGTACGGTTCACCAGATAGGCAATATCCGTGATGGACACGTTTATTTTCACCAGCATACTGATGCGCTGTTCAATCTCTGAAAGCTTAGGAACCTTGTCGTACAGTGTAGGCAGGAGCTTAGGGTGTAGATCCGAGATATAACGCTCCAGGTTCTTCCAGTCTTCATCGGTAACCTTAAGTTCTTCGGAACGGGCACAATGGAACAGACGGGTCAGCTCCAACTGTTGTGCTTTCATTTGGTTTCCTTCTTCCAGGAACTGTGCATTCCTGTAGTGCGCTTCCTGAATGACTCTCTTTCGTCTTTCTTTCTGCACCTCCATCTTCATTTTCCGGCGCATGTAATAGAAGAGCATAGCCATCATGAAGACCAACAGCAGGCAGAACAGGAGCAGGAACTCTATCTGCACCCTGTTCAGGGTATTGGTCCATGTAAGCTGCACCACCTGATTCTGGAGCTGCTTTACCAGTTCCAGGGTGTCTGGTGCTTCTGTAATCTGCAAGAGTAGCTGGATATCCATACCTTATCAAGCCTTTTTACGGGTTTTCATTACTTCGGTGGCTGCCACACCTAAGAGCAGGAGGACTAAAATGGCCAACGCAATCCAAGCGATGGTTTCTGTCACGGTAATGCTCTTTGGCTGGAACGACATCTCTATGACATGCTTTCCGGCAGGGACCTTCATGGCACGCAGTACATAGTCTGCTCTTCCTACTGGTGCTTCCTGACCGTCGATGGTAGCTGTCCATCCTGGGTAGTAAATCTCAGAGAAGACCACTACACCACCCTTACCGGAGTTCACCTCGTAGCGGAGTGCATTTGGCTCATAAGCCACCAACTGAACCTGTGCAGTGGAATCTGCTGCCACCTCATTGGCATCACCCAGGGTAGCCGCAAATTTCTCATCCACCAGCGCTACATGCTTAGGGCTTACCTTTCCCAAGCCAGCCAACTCTTCATTCGCATTCTTCACGTACTGCAGTTCATCCACAAACCACGCATTTCCGTATGCGTTTGGATTCAGGACTGGCATGGTACTGTTGTCTTGTGCAGGTAGAATCAGGTACTTGGTGTTCAGCATGTTGATGACTGGTGCCACAGAATCGCTCACCTGACTCATATCTCCCTGTGCAGTATAGATGGCCTGATAATAGTCGGTCATTTCCTTAGAGATATGTGCGTCGATAAGCTCCTGATAGCGACGAAGCTTTGCGGCATGATAGCCACCTATGCTCTTGTGCCAATAAGACGTATTATTTTCGTTGAATGTACTGTTTGCATAGTTCAGCACGCGATAATCCAAAGATTTGTCCTCCAGAATCTGCTTATCTGTAGGAGTCTGTGCAAAAGAGTTGGTCTGATCACTGGCTGGGACAAACATGTCATCGCTCAGGTAGCGCTTGTTTACCTGCCACATATCTGCCAGACAGATGACTATTAGACACCCTGCCAGTACAGGCTGCTTGATTTTCTTCATGCCATACAGCAGCAAGGCTGCAAATCCTAAAAGGATTATGAGGAAACTACGCAAGGCATCAGCCTTAAAGACCTCCTGGCGCATATCTGTAATATTCGCAACCAAAGCGCCTTGCATGGACTCTTCTACGCCGTTCTGGATAGCCCCCAATTCATTGAGCGACAAGAATCTGTCGAAGAACAAGCCTGGCATGAACGCAAAAAGAAGAGTGACTGCAGCGGTAGCGCCAAAGGCCACGAAGAACTGCTTGCCATATTTCACGAATCCATCTTCTGTACAGAGTTCCTTCAAACCTAACATTGCCAGCAGAGGGATGGTGAATTCTGCCACTACCAAGGCCGATGACACGGCTCGGAACTTGGCATACATAGGGATATAGTCGATACAGAAATCGGTGAATGGCATAAAGTTCTTACCCCATGCAAAGAGGAAAGACAACAGTGTAGCTGCAAGAAGTGCCCACTTGAGTGGTCCTTTCACGATAATGGCACCCAAAAGGAAGAGCGCAATCACTAAAGCACCAGCATATACAGGTCCTGAGGTTCCAGGCTGGTCACCCCAGTACTGAGGGAACTGACTATACACCTGGAAGAAATCTGGATTGGCATGCTTCATGGCTGTATCATCCTGAGAAAGAGGCAGGAAGTAACTGCCACGGCTAGAGGCTCCACCCTTTACGTTTGGAACCAGGAGCGACCATGTTTCATCAATACCATAACTCCACTGGGTAATATAGTCGCGGTCTAATCCGCTATTCGTTTGATTTCCTGTATCTGCCTTCACCAGTTCACTCTTACCACGCATGGTTTCCTTACTGTACTCATACGTGTGATACAGGTTGGAGAGATTCACCAACACACCCAGCACACCAGCAACCACCAATACGGCAGTAGCCTTGCAAAACTGTGCCAACTGCTTCTCTTTCAATGCCTGGCACAAGAATCCCAAGGCCATGAAAGCCATGCAGAACAAGAAATAATAGCTCATCTGAACATGGTTAGCCTTGACCTGCATAGCCACAAACAATGCAGTAACGGCAGCACCCTGCAGATATTTTCCCTTATAGCACAGCACCATACCCGCAATGGTAGGTGGGATATAGGCCAATGCCATAACCTTCCAGATGTGACCAGCGGCAATGATGATGAAGAAATAGCTGGAGAAGGCCCACACCACAGCACCTAAAGCAGCCATCCACACCTTGAAGTCAAAGGCACGGAGCAAGATATAGAAGCCCAAGAGCAAGGCAAAGACATACCACACATACGTTGGGAGGTACAAGTGATAGAGGTTCACCAGATAGCTGAACGCATCGGTAGACTCATAGCTTGGAGCTATCTGATAGGTAGGCATACCACCAAACAGGCCGTTTGTCCATCGGGTCAGCTCTCCAGTACGTGCATGATACTCACTGGCTTCCTGTCCTGCGCCAATACCTGCCACGGCATCGTGCTGGTTCAATATACGTCCGTCACCCACAGCTGGCATAAAATACACAAAGGCTATCACAGCGAAAGCCACCACAGCCAGCAAGTCAGGCAAAAATCTCTTCCAATTATTCATTTCCGTTTTTTCTTATTCTTTTTTGCGCCACAAAGATAGCACAATTCCTCAAAAAAGCCTATCTTTGCACCCATAATTTATACATCTGATACTGAATATGAAGATTGGAATCATTACCGCCTTGAGTAGGGAAAGAGAGCAGATTGTAGAGCTCTTGGAAGAGAAGCAGGAACTTAACGAAGGAAACTACACCTATGTAGTTGGTTCACTGAATGGTAACGAACTAGTTATCATGGAGAGTGGTATTGGTAAGGTAAATTCTGCCATTGGTACCTTGGAAATGATCAAGACCCACCAGCCTGACTGTATCATCAGCACCGGTGTAGCTGGTGGCATTGATGAGGATTTGAGCGTAATGGACGTGGTTGTGAGCAAGAGCATTGTATATCACGATGTCTATTGTGGAGAGGGAAATGCCTTTGGACAGGTACAAGGACTGCCTTTGTTCTTCAAGGGCAATGAGACACTGTACAACTGCGCCTTGAACCTGGATACAGACACCCATATCAAGGGTGGTTTGATCTGTACAGGCGACAAGTTCATCACGGACCCAGGCACCCTGTATAACATCAAGGAAGACTGGCCTAATGGCTTGGCTGTAGATATGGAATCTGCTGCCATTGCACAGACTTGTTTCTTGTATGACATTCCATTCTTGAGCTTCCGTATCATCAGTGACACCCCAGGTGTAGATCAGCACTTGGAGCAGTACACCAATTTCTGGGAGACTATGGCTTACCGTTCATTCGGTGTAACCAAGACTTTCCTGGAAGCATTACCTAACGAACTTTAAACACAAAAAACAAACGCACCACCATGAGTGATGAACTGATACCTACTGAAGAAAACACAGCAGAAGAACATTCTGGCTATACCCCTCAAGACCACAAGCAGGTGCTTACGGGTATGTACCAGAACTGGTT
Source organism: Bacteroidales bacterium (assembly GCA_030523705.1). GTDB lineage: Bacteria > Bacteroidota > Bacteroidia > Bacteroidales > Bacteroidaceae > Minthousia. The sequence continues at coordinate 4,471 of JAUNHZ010000089.1, read as the reverse complement.
CTTGGACTATGCATCGTATGTAATTCTGGAACGTGCCGTTCCTCATATCCAGGATGGCTTAAAGCCTGTACAGCGCCGTATCCTGCACTCTATGAAGCGCATGGATGATGGACGCCTCAACAAGGTGGCCAATATCGTGGGACATACCATGCAGTTCCACCCTCATGGTGACGCATCTATCAAGGATGCCTTGGTGCAGTTGGGACAGAAAGACTTGCTCATCAACCACCAGGGAAACTGGGGTAACATCCTCACGGGTGATGATGCAGCTGCAGGCCGTTATATTGAGGCTCGCCTCTCCAAGTTTGCCTTGGATGTGGTCTTCAATCCTAAGACCACGGAGTGGAAACTGAGCTATGATGGTAGAAACACTGAACCTATAGCGCTCCCTGTCAAGTTCCCTTTATTGCTGGCGCAGGGTGCCAATGGTATTGCCGTAGGTCTGTCCTCTAAAATCCTGCCTCATAACCTGAATGAGCTGTGTGAGGCAGCCATCTCCTATTTGCACGATGAGCCTTTCCACCTCTACCCTGATTTCCAGACGGGTGGTAGCATTGACGTGAGCCGTTACAACGATGGTGAGCGTGGAGGTGTCGTACGCGTTCGTGCCAAGATTAACAAATTAGACAACAAGACACTTTGCATCACTGAGATTCCTTTTGGTGAGACCACCACTACCGTGATTGACTCTATCCTGAAAGCAGTAGAGAAAGGTAAGATTAAGGTGCGCAAGGTAGATGATAACACAGCTGCCCAGGTAGAAATTCTGGTACATCTGGCTCCGGGTGCTTCCTCAGATAAGACCCTGGATGCGCTCTATGCCTTTACCAACTGTGAGGTAAGCATCTCTCCTAACTGCTGTGTGATTGATGACAATAAGCCTCACTTCCTCTCTGTGAGCGATGTGCTGAAGAAATCTACGGATAACACCAAGGAATTGTTGCGCAAGGAGTTGGAGATCCGCAAGAACGAGCTGCTGGAATCCCTGCATTATGCATCATTGGAGAGAATCTTCATTGAGGAGCGCATTTATAAGGACAAGAAATTTGAGAATGCAGAGGATATGGATGCGGTCTGCGAGCATATTGACAACAGACTGACCCCATTCTACCCTCAGTTCATCCGCGAGGTGACCAAGGATGACATCCTCCGCCTGATGGAAATCAAGATGCAGCGCATCCTGAAATTCAACAAGGAGAAGACCGAAGAGGCCATTGCGCACATGAAGGAGGAGATTGACAAGATCAACTACGACCTGGCGCACATGGTAGATGTGGCTACCCGCTGGTTCCGCCTGCTGCAGGACCGCTACGGAAGCAAGCGCCCTCGCCTCACAGAAATCCGCAACTTTGATACCATTGAGGCTTCAAAGGTGGCCGAAGCCAACGAGAAACTGTACATTAACCGTGAGGAAGGTTTCGTGGGTACGGCTCTGAAAAAAGACGAGTTTGTGGCCAACTGCTCCGATATGGATGATATCATCATCTTCTATAAGGATGGCAAGTACAAGATTATCCGTGTAGCCGACAAGATCTTCGTAGGTAAGAATATCATGCACATTGATATCTTTAAGAAGAACGATAAGCGTACCATTTATAATGCTGTTTACCGCAACGGTAAGAATGGCAACTATTTCATCAAGCGTTTTGCCGTAACGGGTGTGTCACGTGACAAGATATATGACCTTACCCAAGGTGAGGCTAACAGTAAAGTCATCTATTTCACAGCTAATCCAAACGGTGAGGCCGAGGTGATTAAGATTACCTTAAAGGCTAATTCCAAGACCAAGAATCTACTCTTCGACAGAGATTTCAAGGACATCATGATCAAGGGCCGTCAGGCTATGGGTAACCTGCTCACCAAGTTTGAGATTATGCGCATAGGCTTGAAGCAGCGTGGAGGCTCAACCCTGGGAGGACGCCAGGTTTGGTTTGACCCAGATATCCTCCGTTTGAACTACGATGGCAGAGGCAACTACCTGGGTGAGTTCCAGAGCGAGGACAAGATTTTAGTGGTAGAGGAAAATGGTGATTACTACACCACCAACTTTGACGTGAACAATCACTATGAGCCTAACATGCGCATCATGGAGAAGTATGATCCAAACAAGGTCTGGAGTGTAGCTCTCCTGGATAAGGATCAGCAAGGCTATCCATACTTGAAACGCTGTATGCTCGATGCAACAGTACGCAAGCAGAATGTACTGGGTGATAATAAGGACAACACCCTGCTGGTACTGACCGACCAGGTTTATCCTCGTATCTTGGTAACCTTTGGTGGTGCAGACAACTTCAGGGAGCCACTGGAGATTGATGTGGAGACCTTCATTACCGTGAAGAGTGCCAAAGCTAAGGGCAAGCGCATCACCACCTTCACCATCGACAAGATTGAGGAACTGGAGCCAACCCGTTTCCCAGAGGAAGAGCCAGAGGCGGAGACTGAAGAGACTGATGCAACAGACACTACTGATCCCGATGAGGGCAAGAGCCAGCAAGATATCCGCGATGAACTGACCGGACAACTGACTTTATTCTAATCATTCATGCGCACAAGACTGATTATACCTATTATAATAAGCATCCTCTGCATTATCATGCCGGGGGGACTTGTTGCGCAACAAGCAGCACGTACTACAGAGCACGCCTTGAGCATCGGTGCCGGACTAACCAATGTCTTCGATGCCTACCTGTCTCCACTGGAATATACCGGAGCAGAATTTCGTATTCAGCGTGAGACCTTACGCCAGACCACTAAGATGGATGGCAAGCTCTATGTGCAGACGTTACTGAACTTGCATGCATCTTATTCGGAAAATCCGGCTAAGAATGCCAACATGTACGAGGGATTGCTCTCCTGGGACCTGAACTATCTGTATAAAATGGAGCTCAGCCCACGCCTTACCTTCTTAGCGGGTGGAGCCTTAGACCTGAACGCAGGAGCCATCTATAACGAAAGGAACTCCAATAACCCTGCGCAAGCCAAGGTCTCTGGCCATATAGCTGCTACAGGACTGTTCCTGTACCAATTCCGTTTATTCAAGAAAGAAGGACTGCTCAGGTACCAAGCTAGCGTACCCCTTATGGGTGCTCTCTTCTCTCCTGAATACGGAGAATCCTACTATGAAATCTTTGGTTTGAACCATAAAGGCCACCATATCTGCCTGGCCACACCGTTTAACGCCCTGTCCCTTAGACAGACCCTCTCTGTGGATTTCCCTATCAAGAAAACCACGGTACGTGTAAGCTATATCGGTGATTTCCAGCAAGCGAATGTCAACAACCTGAAGAGCCATGTGTGGAGCAATGCTTTCATGATAGGCTATGTTAAATCCTTCCAACTGCCATGAGAAAGTTCATCCTTCTATGCTGCACGGTCTGCCTGACTTGCCTTACCTCCTGCATCCGAGGGGAGGAATTCGACAATAATGCGGAAGGCAATTTCCAAGCCCTTTGGTCCATCATCAATAACCACTATTGCTTCTTTGACTATAAAGCCAAGACCATAGGACTGGACTGGAACCAAGTCTATAAGAAATACCATGACCGCCTCTCTCTTAACATGAATACCTACCAGCTGTTTGAGGTGCTGGGAGAAATGCTCTCTGAGCTGCAAGACGGACATGTCAACCTCTTTGCCACGCACGATGTGGCCCGCAACTGGAGTTGGCGCGAAGACTATCCTGCCAATTTCAACGACAGTGTACACCAGCTCTATCTAGGTACAGACTATCGCATAGCTTCTAGCTTGAGATACAAGATTTTAGATGACAATATAGGTTATATCTACTGCGGCAGCTTCAGTTCTGCTTTAGGCGATGGCAACATTTCCCAGGCCATGCTCTATTTGGCAGAATGTAAGGGACTGATTGTTGATGTACGACAGAACGGAGGTGGAGACTTGACCAATGCCGATAAATTAGCCTCTCATTTCACCAACAAGAAACTCTTAGTAGGTTACATGAGCCACAAGACCGGTCCGGGTCATCAGGATTTCTCTGATTTGCAAGAGATTTGGCTAACCCCTAGCGACGGTGTACGCTGGCAGAAGAAAACCGTAGTACTTACCAACCGAAGCTGCTACAGTGCCACAAACGACTTTGTCAAGAGCATGATGCAGTGCCCCAATGTCACCATCATAGGCGACCAGACCGGAGGTGGTAGTGGCATGCCATTCAGCAGTGAGCTCCCTAACGGTTGGAGCATTCGTTTCTCAGCCTGTCCTATCTACGATGTGAACAAGAACCACACCGAATTTGGCATTCAGCCCCATATCAAAGTAGATATGAAAACCGAAGATCTCTTGAAAAACCAGGACACACTCATTGAATATGCAAGAGATTTCTTAAAGAAATAGAGTTTCAAAATTTGGCAAACCAAAAAAAATCCTTACCTTTGTACCCGCTATCTAAAGCACTACTGCGCTTGTGGTGAAATTGGTAGACACGCCAGACTTAGGATCTGGTGCTTCGCGG
>JAUNHZ010000088.1 GCA_030523705.1 Bacteroidales bacterium | reverse complement strand
TCTACAGATTCAAAATCAAGTTCTACGACTTTTACTTTTCTGTCTTTGGGAATTAAGAATTGAGTCAAAACACCCATACCTGGACCTACTTCCAATATAGGGAGGCCTGGCATTGCGTCAACTGTATCAGCAATAGCTTTTGCAATTGACAAATCTTTCAAAAAGTGTTGCCCTAAGAACTTTTTCGGCTTAACTAACTGCATTCTTCGTTATTTTTATTTATCTTTGCTTCGCAAAGGTACAAAAAATATTGAAAACGTATTTAAACGACATAGTAAAAGTGTTAGCTTCCTTGTTTTTGGGAGCTTTGATTTTGTATTGGACATATCGAGATTTTGATGTGTCGAAGTTAGACGATATCTTCGATGGGGGAATAAATTGGTGGTGGATGATGGCATCGATGCCTTTTGGCATTCTGGCCCAACTGTTCAGGGGCTGGCGTTGGAAACTGTCGTTGGTTCCATTAGGTGAGACTCCAAAAGTAGGGCATTGCGTGAATGCTGTTTTTGTCTCTTATGCCGCAAATCTCTTGGTGCCTAGAGTCGGGGAAATCTCCCGATGTGGAATCTTGAAGAATTTCGATGGCGTGTCTTTCACCAAGTCGCTAGGCACTGTAGTTACAGAAAGAGTGATTGACTCATTGTGCGTGCTCTTGATCACGGGCGTTACATTACTTACGCAAATGGGAGTGTTCAGTGTTTTCTTTAAGGAAACAGGAACCGATTTGAGGCAGTTGGCTGGTCAATTTACTTCTGTGCACTATATAATATTAGGTATAAGCACCATTGCAATCCTTGCATTGCTCCTTTACATAGTGAAAAAGATTTCCTTTTTTACCAAGGTGAAAAGTAAATTCAACAATTTATGCGAAGGTATCTTTTCCTTGAGGGTAGTAACGGAAAAATGGTTGTTCTTGTTCTATACCATCGGGATTTGGGCAAGTTACATCCTTCATTTCTCCTTGACTCTATATGCATTTGATTTTACGGCGCATCTGGGTTTCGTGGCAAGCCTAGTCATGTTTGCTGTAGGTAGTATAGCCGTTGTGGTTCCTACTCCTAACGGGGCTGGACCTTGGCATTTTGCCGTAATCACCATGCTTGGCCTTTATGGGGTTGGGCTTGAAGATGCCGGTATATTCGCTCTGTTAGTTCATTCCATCCAGACCTTGCTGATTGTGCTGTTGGGAATCTGGGGTATGCTGGCTTTGAGTTTGGAAAAGAAAGAAATCAATAAATAACAAGATATTATGGCAACAATTAAAGATTTAGCTCCAAGAGCTATATTTAAGAACTTCGAGTATTTAACTCAGATTCCAAGACCATCTGGTCACTTGGAGAAAATTCAGGCATTCCTTCTGGATTGGGCTAAGAATGCAGGTGTTGAGGCTTTGAAAGATGAGGCTGGTAACATTATTATGCGTAAGCCTGCTACTCCAGGTGTGGAGAATCTTCAGACTGCAATTCTTCAGGCTCACATGGATATGGTTCCTCAGCAGGTAGAGGGTAAGGGACATGATTTTGTGAATGATCCTATTTCCACATTCGTTGATGGCGATTGGTTGAAGGCTGAAGGTACAACCTTGGGAGCTGACGATGGTATTGGTGTTGCATCAATCATGGCCATTATGGAAGCAACAGATTTGAAGCATGGTCCTCTGGAGGCATTGATTACTGCTGATGAAGAGACCGGTATGTTTGGTGCTTTTGGTCTGAAGGCTGGTGAATTGACCGGTTCTATCTTGTTGAATCTGGATACAGAGGACGAAGGCGAGTTGACTATTGGCTGTGCTGGTGGTATTGACATCTGCGCTTCTTTAGGCTATCAGGAAGTTGAGACTGCAAAGGATGATGTAGCAGTGAAAGTAGTGATCAGAGGACTGCTGGGTGGTCATTCTGGTTTGGAAATCAGCTGTGGACGTGCCAATGCAAATAAGTTGATGGCTCGTTTGGTACGTGCTGCTATTACTGACGATGAGGCTCGTTTGGCTTCATGGCATGGTGGAAACATGAGAAATGCTATCCCACGTGAATGTGCTGTTGTCCTCACAGTTCCTGCTGAAAATAAGGCAGACCTTCTGGATTTAGTGGCTTATTGCAAGAATGAGTTCTGGAATGAGTATAAAGATATTGAAACCTCTGATTTTGAATTGTATGCAGAGGATTGCGAATTACCTGTAAAGGAAGTTCCAGAGGAAATTCAGGACAATTTGGTAGATGCTATCCTGGCTTGTCAGAATGGTGTTTGCAGATATATTCCTACAATCCCTTCTGTTGTGGAGACATCAAGCAACTTGGCAATCATAAACATCGATGGTGGTATGGCTGAGATCCAGATTCTTGCTCGTAGCTCTAGCGAGAGCATGAAGGAATACTTGGCAACCTCATTGGAAAGCTGCTTCTCTATGGCAGGAATGAAGGTAACCATGAGTGGTGCTTACAGTGGATGGCAGCCAGATACTAAGTCGCCTATCGTAAAGGCAATGGCTCAGAGCTATGAGGCCCTGTTTGGTACTCCATGTAAGATTGTCGTAGTTCATGCAGGATTGGAGTGCGGAATCATTGGTGCGGTAATGCCAGGTTTGGATATGGTGTCATTTGGTCCTACTTTGCGTAGCCCTCACACTCCACAGGAGCGTTGCTTCATCCCTTCTGTTGCAAAATACTGGGAGTTGCTGACTAAGACTTTAGAGCAGATTCCAGTGAAATAAAGGGGTATTTGTAGAAGAATTTGAAATTCCGAGTGTTAAAGAAGTTTTATTTTTGTTCAAAAATCTTGCGACAAAGAATAAAAGGTCTTATATTTGCACTTCAGAATACAGACTTTGGAGATTTCCTAAAGTCTATGTGATAGAATAAGTTTCAAGAGAGAGTTAGTTTCCTTTTATTGGTGAGCATCCTTCGCTGTGAAGTGGGGGATGTTTTTTATTTATCTTATTGGACTTTTCGCAAAAAAATCTTACCTTTGCAAAGGTATGAAGAAAATTAGTTTTATTATAGGCTCTTTTCTGTTGTCTCTGCATGCATTTGCTCAGCCAAAGATATCCTTTGATAAAGAATCAAAGGACTTTGGTACCGTTTTATGGGCTAATCCAGCAACAGCAGAATTCAAGGTGTCTAATACGGGTGATGCACTGCTTGTCCTTTCAAACGTGGAGGCCTCATGCGCTTGCACTGCTGTTGAATGGCCCAAGAATGGCATCAAGCCGGGAGAGACTGCAAGCATAAAAGCTGTATTCGATGCTAAAGCATTGGGTACTTTCTATAAAGAGGTGGAGATTCTGTGCAATGCGTCACCGGAACCTATCTATCTGGGCATGTCTGGAAAGGTAGTTGCCAATGCCGAGGATGTAACTTCTACAGAAGGCTTCGAAGTGGAGATGGGTGACGTGAGACTGAGTAAGGATGTGCTGGAATTCGACAGGGTATCTAAGGGAAATGACCCAATAGAGGAGATTGCAATTCTTAATCCTACCAGAGCACCATTTGAACCTGTGTTGATGCATGTGCCTGATTATCTGGAAGTAACATGCTATCCAGAACGAATTCCTGCAGGAAGGACCGGCCGCTTGCGCGTGAAGTTGCTTACGGATAAGATTCCTAATATGGGATTGACTCAGACATCGGTATATTTCACCCGTCAGTTTGGTGATAAGGTAAGCAATGAAAATGAAATCCCTGTATCCGTCATTCTCCTTCCAGATTTCTCTGCCATGTCTGAGGCTTCATTCCTTCAGGCACCAAAAATGCAGGTTTCTGATACGGAATTGACAATCCTTACCAAGGGAAAACTGAAGGGAAAGGCTACCGTATTAGTGACAAATACAGGAAAATCAGAACTGAAAATAGACAGATTGCAAGTCTTGTCTTCTGCGGTAAGCGTTAGCATTCCAAAGAAAAACGTACCTGCAGGGCAGAGCATTAGGATGAAGGTTACCTTAGACAAGACTAAGGTGAAAAAGCACAGGAGACTTGGAATTATTATGATTACAAATGATCCTGAGCATTCAGAACAGATTATTGATATTAAAACAGACTAACCATGGAGCATCCAGAGAACGATGAAGCATATAAGGGACTGGTAGTGAATGCTGGTATTGAACAGCCTTCAGCAGTCAATCCATATCTCAAGGGAAGAAAAAGACCCAAGAGAGCAGAGTTGTCTGTGAATGATTATGTCGAGGGAATCCTAAAGGGCGACGTAACCATTCTAAGCCAGGCAGTAACCTTGGTGGAAAGTGTATTGCCTCAGCATTTTGCCTTAGCGCAAGAGGTCATTGAAAAGTGCTTGCCATATTCTGGTAATTCTATAAGAATAGGTATCAGTGGTGTACCTGGTGCAGGTAAGAGTACTTCAATTGATGCGTTTGGTATTCATGTGCTGGAGGAGAAGGGTGGAAAACTGGCGGTATTAGCCATTGACCCAAGTAGCGAGAAGACCAAGGGTAGTATCTTGGGTGATAAGACCCGTATGGAGAAGCTTACTATCCATCCTAAATCTTTCATTCGTCCTAGCCCTACGGCTGGTTCTTTGGGTGGAGTAGCCAGAAAGACCCGCGAGACTATCGTGCTTTGTGAAGCTGCAGGCTTTGACAAGATTTTTGTGGAGACTGTAGGTGTAGGTCAGAGTGAGACTGCCGTTCATTCCATGGTGGACTTCTTCTTGTTGCTGCAGGTTGCAGGAACAGGCGATGAGCTTCAGGGAATTAAGCGTGGTATCATGGAAATGGCTGATGGTATTGTCATCAACAAGTGTGATGGCGATAATGTGGAGCGTTCTAATCTGGCTGCAGCACATTTTAGAAATGCATTGCATCTGTTCCCATTGCCTGAGAGTGGATGGGCTCCTCAGGTGCTGACTTATTCTGGCTTTTATGGCTTAGGCATTAAGGAAATCTGGGATATGGTCTATGAGTATATGGATTTTGTCAAGGCAAATGGCTATTTCCAGTATCGTAGAAATGAACAGAACAAGTACTGGATGTATGAGAGTATCAATGAGCAGTTGAGAAATAGCTTCTACCAGAATGAGCAGATCTGTAAGATGCTTCAGCTAAAGGAGCAACAGATTCTTTGTGGTCAGCAGACATCATTTGTGGCAGCTAAGGAACTGTTGGATTTGTACTATAACCAGAAAGAGAATTTCTAGAAATTGCTTAGGAAATGATAGAACTCTCCGGAATTTAGTGGAGGGTCAGTGGAGAGTTGGACAAACTCTCCACTTTTTTTATGAATGGGTTCTCAGATGACCAGTCCCCGCTCTCTATGATGACTACCTTCCGCTCTCTATGATGACCGGCCTTGCTCTTCATAGATGCCTGCTTGTCTGTTCATTTGGGATGCTTTTTTAGCAAAAAAACAAGGCTGCAACTCCATGTCAGAGTTGCAGCCTTGTTTTGGGGGATATGATATACCTTAAATAGACAAGTTGTGGAGAATATCCATCAGATCCTTATCGATAGGTTTAACATTCTTGATGACCTTTGAGAATGGAACGTAAACAATCTCATCGTTCTGGAGGCCAATCATGACATTACGCTGACCTTCCATCAATGCATCAATACTAGCCACACCCATGCGGCTTGCAATGATTCTGTCATGTGCAGATGGCTGACCACCTCTTAACAAGTGTCTCAAGATAGAAACACGTACGTCAAGGCCAGGGAACTCACGCTTAACCTGTTCTGCATATTGTAAAGCACCACCAGTTTCCTTTGTCTCAGCAACCAGGACAATACTACTGTTCTTGGTCTTCTTGAAACCGTTCTGTACATACTGGCCAACCTGGTCTTCCTTAGCTTCAATCTCAGGGATGATACATTCCTCACAACCGGATGCAATAGCACCATTCAATGCCAAGAATCCAGCAGCACTACCGCCACGAACCTCTACGAAGAACAAGCGCTGGTGAGAGGTTGCAGTATCACGGATTTTGTCAACAGCATCGATAATGGTATTCAGGGCAGTGTCATAACCTACGGTTGTGTCAGTTCCATAAATGTCGTTATCAATAGTTGCAGGGATACCAATACAAGGAACATCGAATTCTTGAGCAAAGATACGAGTACCCATCATGGTTCCATCGCCACCTACTACAACCAAAGCATCAATTCCAGCTTCGGTCATGTTCTTATATGCCTGCTCACGGCCTTCTGGAGTGGTGAACTCTGGGCAAGGAGAAGTTCTCAGGATAGTACCTCCCTGCTGAATGATGTTACTTACATTCTGGGTGTGAAACTCTACAATTTCCCCATTGTATAATCCTTTAAAGCCTCTATAGACGGCTTTCACCTGTAATCCATTGTAGATAGCCGCACGAGTTACGGCACGAACAACTGAATTCATGCCTGGAGCATCACTTCCAGCAGTGATAAGTCTGATACAATTTATTGCCATATTGTTCCTTAATATTATATTGTTCTGCAAATATAATCAAAAAATAATGATAATAAAGAATTTTGCAGAAAAAAGGTTTATTTCAAGTGGTTTGTTATCGCATCCTTGCATTCTTCCATTAGCCATTTAGGGGTAGAGGTGGCTCCGCAAATGCCTATGGAACTGGCTTGTTTGGCCAAGTCCAGGTCTATGTCATTGGCATCGGAAATCAAGAAAGAATTCTTGTTTGCAGATTTGCATTTATTGAAGAGCACTTTGCCGTTGGAACTCTTCTTTCCACAGACAAAGAATATCAGATCATGCTTCTTGGCAAATTCCTGAATGTTTGGCATTCTGTTGGCAACTTGTCTGCAGATGGTGTCATAATACTCAAATGATGCACCTGGGGCTATATGGGCATTTATGTAATCCACAATCTCCCGGAAACCATCCAGTGATTTGGTGGTTTGCGAATAAAGGCGGATGTCCTTGGTGAAATCTAAGGCCTCTACATCTTTTAGGGACTCAACCACCTTTGCCGTTCCGTCTGTTTGCCCTACAAGTCCCAACACCTCGGCATGGCCATTTTTCCCGAATATGACAATCTGCTTGTCCTTTTGCTCGTTGTTGGTATATTCTTGCTTGATTCGCTGCTGCAGGCGTAAGACCACAGGGCAGGTTGCATCTATGATTTCTATGTTGTTCTCCCGCGCTGTCTGGTAGGTTGATGGGGGTTCACCATGTGCCCTGAGTAAGACTCTGGCGTTCTTTAGCTCTTGGAATTCTTCCTTATTAATAGTGACAAGGCCTAGTTGTTTCAATCGTTCACATTCACGTCCATTGTGCACAATGTCGCCTAGGCAATAGAGTGTGCCCCCTTTGCCTAACTCTTCCTCTGCTTTCTTGATGGCTGTAGTTACACCAAAGCAGAAGCCTGAACCATTGTCTATCTCAACATCTATCATAGGGAAACCACGCGCTTGAACTCATTCTGCAGCCATTCCTGCTGCTCTTCTATGGTCATATTGCTGTTGTCCAGTAGGATTGCATCGTCGGCTTGCTTCAGAGGACTAACCTCTCTGTGCATGTCAATGTAGTCACGCTCCACCACATTCTTGAGGATATCCTCATAATTGGCAACTTCACCTTTCGCTTTCAGCTCATCAAATCTACGCTGGGCACGGACCTCTGCCGATGCAGTCACAAAGATTTTTAATTCCGCATTTGGGAAAACGGTGGTACCTATGTCACGTCCATCCATGACAATGCCTTTTTTCTCGCCCATTAACTGTTGCAGCTTCACCATAGCTTCGCGTACGAAACCTAAGGCTGCAATTGGGCTAACATGCGATGAGACCTCCATGTTGCGAATTTCATTTTCTACGCATTCGCCATTCAGGTAAGTGAGTGGTTTGCCGGTTGCTTCATCGTTGACAAAAGAGATATTAATATTAGGTAATAATGCTTCTAGTTTCTGCTCTGCAATTCCCTCTTCTGTAAACAGTCCTTCTCTTAACGCAAATAAGGTAACTGCTCGATACATGGCGCCGCTGTCAACATAGATATACCCAAGGTTCTTTGCCAGACTTTTTGCCATTGTACTTTTTCCGCATGATGAATAACCATCTATTGCTATCGTAATTTTTTTCATAATCGGTATTGTTTTGTTTCACGCTTCAAAGTTACATCTTATTTTGGTTTTTTGTGCCATTTTAACTCGTTTTAGGTGGTTGTTTCGATTAAAAAATGAAAAAAGTGAGGTTTATTCGAAAAAAAATACTGCAAAACATCAACTGAAAGAAAAAAAAGTGCTACATTTGCCCATACCAATGAAGAACATATAAAAATTATAGTATAATTATGGAAGAAAACAAGTCAGAACAGCAAGGCTTGATGGAAGTCAAGAAATCTAAATCTGCAGATTTGGAGAACAAGAAGGGTACCAGCCTTCTTATTGGCTACGTTTTGGTTCTTGCAGCAATGTTTGTCTGCTTCGAGTGGACAGAGCGTGACAAGAAGATCGATTTGAGTGATGCCGTTCAGGACATCATCGTCGAGGAGGAAATTGTGCCTATTACTCAGCAGGAGGACAAATTGCCACCTCCACCTCCAGAGGCACCTTCTGTAGTAGAGGAGATTAAGGTCGTTGATAACGACACTCAGATGGAAGAGTCTTCTATCACTTCTACTGAGGAAACCAACCAGGCAGTTGAGGTACCACCTGTAACTGTTAAGAAGGAAGAGCCAAAGGTTGAAGTTGAGGAAGCTGAGGATGAGCAGACTATTTTCCAGGTTGTAGAGAACCAGCCTGAGTTCCCTGGTGGTCAGTCAGCTTTGATGCAGTATCTGAGCAAGAACATTAAGTACCCTACTATCTCTCAGGAGAATGGTGTTCAGGGTCGTGTAGTTGTTCAGTTCGTTGTTAACAAGGACGGTTCTATCGTGGACCCAGTTGTTGCTCGTTCTGTCGATCCATATTTGGATAAGGAGGCAATCCGCGTGGTTACTACCATGCCTAAGTGGAAGCCAGGTATGCAGCGTGGTAAACCAGTACGTGTACGTTACACATTGCCAGTTGCATTTAAGTTACAGTAATTTCTTGTAATCATCAAATAGAGAGGCTGCTTCGTGCAGCCTCTTTTGTTCCTATCTGTTATGTATTCACCATCACAATATCAGAAGTTAGTAAACGATTTCTTAGCGAATAAATCTTATGAAAGGGACCCTAAGAAACTGTATGAGCCTGTTAAGTACGAACTGTCTATCGGTGGTAAGCGTATTCGCCCGGTCTTAATGCTGATGGCTTATCATCTGCTGAAGGAGGACGTGGAGAGTATCTTGCCTGTGGCTGTCGGCTTGGAGACCTATCATAATTACACGCTTGTTCATGATGACATTATGGACGATGCTGGTGTGCGCCGAGGCATGCCTACTGTTCATGTAAAATGGAATCAGACTACAGCATTGCTCTGCAGTGAGATTATGGTGCTGCATGCTTATGAAGGTGTTGCACAGGCAAACCCATCTTCTCGCGATGCAGTTCTTCAGTTGTTTACTAAGACGGCCATTGAAATCAGCGAAGGCCAGCAGTTTGATATTGATTTTGAGACCCGGAATGATGTGGAAGTCGCAGAATACATTGAAATGATTCGTCTCAAGACATCCGTGCTCTTGGCTTGTGCGCTTGCCATGGGTGGCATTCAGGGTGGTGCATCTCAGAAAGACTGTGATTTGCTGTATTCTTTTGGTGAAAAAATAGGTTTGGCATTCCAGCTGCAGGATGATTTCTTGGATGTCTATGGTGACGAAAAGACTTTTGGCAAGCGAATTGGTGGTGACATTTTGGCTAACAAGAAGACCTTCATGCTGCTGTCTGCCTTGAATCTGGCCAATCCTACTCAGAAAGATAGACTGTCTCAATGGATAGCAGCTACTCCAGAAAATCCTCAGGAGAAAATAGATGCTGTTACCGCTCTTTATAATGAATTAGGTATTCGCGAGCTTTGCCTGTCTAAAATCAAGGCATATTATGCAGAGGCTGAGACCTTGCTGTCATCCATGTCATTTGATGTAAAGAAGAAGCAAGTGCTTTGGGATTATGTGTCATCCATGATTAACCGAAATTTCTAAGAATGCCATATCGTAGACTCCCAAAAACTGATGCAGCTCGTATCAAGGCCATGAAGACGGTGCTGGATAAAGAAGATGCTTTCAGCTCGGCAAGCCGAGTTGTTGCATGGAAAACTTTGTCTGATGTGCAACGTATCTATGATCGGTTTATGGGTGCTTACCTTTATCATAATGGGTGCAAGAAGAACCAAGTTCGGCATTCTGGCGATGGCGATGACGCAAAATCCCGTGCCCGCATGTTCATCTCCCACTTTATACAGGTCCTGAATTTAGCTATCCAGCGTGGTGAAATCAAGGAACGCTATAAGTCCCTTTATGGTTTGGAGGAAGGAAATTATACTGTGCCAGAGTTGATCAGTGGTGAACAGATTCTCTGTTGGGGTGAGAAAATCATATCCGGAGAGAAAGAACGCCTGAAACACGGAGGTGTACCAATTAGCAATCCATCTATAGCTAAGGTGTCTGTACATTTCGACATTTTCAAGGAACTTTATTCTAAGCAGAAAAGATTGCAGAAACTGACTTCCAATAGTGGTGACGATGTGGCACAGCTCCGAGCTGAGGCCGATGCCGTTTTGTTAGATTTGTGGAATCAGGTGGAAGCTGCTTTCCGCGATTTGCCATTGCTTGAGCGATATCAGAAGTGCCAGTCTTATGGATTGGTCTATTATTACCGCCGTCACGAAGAACCAATCCCAGGTTTAACCTTATGAATATAATAGACACTCATTCTCATCTATATCTAGAAGAGTTTGATGCTGACAGAAGTGAGGTCTTGCAGCGCGCCAGAGATTGTGGCGTTTCCAAGATTGTCATGCCAGCAATCAATATGCAAACTATGAGTCGACTGCTCACTGTTTGTCAAGAAAACCCTGATTTATGTTACCCCCTTGTCGGTTTGCATCCAGAAGATGTGGATGCTGACTATTTGGCCCATCTAGATCTACTCCATGCCTGCTTGCAGGAAAATGAGGACCATTTTTATGGAATAGGCGAGGTAGGCTTGGACTTCTATTGGGATCAGACCTATAAAGCAGAACAGATTGCTGCTTTTGAGATTCAGATTGGTTGGGCTATAGAACGCGATTTACCATTGGTCATCCACTCTCGCTCTGCCCATAAAGAACTTGTCTCC
>JAUNHZ010000261.1 GCA_030523705.1 Bacteroidales bacterium | reverse complement strand
TAGCAAAGTTCTCCCACTGATAATACTTAGTAGTACGAACGGTCATATCCACTACAGGAAGATCCTGGTTACGAGTAGCAGTAGCATAGTAAGCCTGCTGCAAGGTACGGTTAGTCATGGTCATGAAGTTATAACCCAGACGTGAAGTAAAGGTCAAGCCCTTCAAGATGTTGAAATTGAATGCAGTGTTACCTTGAATGCTGGTACCCCAAGTCTTATCCTCGTTGGTATCAATCAAGATATTAGGGTTAATTTCATCAGCACCACCCATGAACTGAGAGATAGAATAATAATCTCCATTTGGAGCAGTAACCAATTTGTAGCCATTATCTACCAATGTCTGCATCCATGAAGGAAGTGCATTAGCCTTATAGAAATTAGGAGTACAAGGGTCCAGAGCCAAAGCAGCACGCAAAACAGACTTATACTGGTCGTTTTCAGCCAAAGAGCTACGGTCGTTATAGTTGATGACATTGCTAGAAGAAATACTCAACCAGTTCTTGATCTTGTAATCTACATTGATAGTACCAGTGATACGCTTGTAGTAGTCCTTGTCAGTCTTAACAATACCCTCAGAGTTCTGATAGTTCAGGGAAGCATAGACATTACCCTTCTCACCAGAGTTCTGGAAGCTGATGTTGTGCTTCTGCATAGGAGCATTCTCAAACATCTCATCACACCAGTTGGTATTAGTTCCATCCCAAGTGTCGGCCATATTCTTTTGGAGTACACCTGCCTGAACCATATAATCAAGGTATTCCTTGCCTTCCATCATCTCAGCGTGCTTTGCCAAGCTCTGGATAGCATACTGGAAGCTATAAGAAATCTTACCTTCACCAGACTTACCCTTCTTTGTTGTTACCATGACAACACCGTTACCAGCCTCGGCACCATAGATAGCAGCAGATGCAGCATCCTTCAATACCTCGATAGACTCAATATCGTTAGGATCAATGTTTGCAATAGAAGCCACACGAACACCATCAACAACATACAATGGGTTTGAAGTAGTATTAGAACTGAAACCACGGATACGGATGTTAGAGTCAGCACCAGGAGCAGATGATGTGCTCAGCAACTGTACGCCGGCAGTCTTACCCTGCAGTGACTGGTTCAAGTCTGTAGCAGTACGGTTCTCCAAGTCGCCAGCCTTTACCTGAGAGATTGCACCAGTCAGGTTAGACTTCTTCTGGACACCATAACCCACGACAACCAACTCTTCCAGAGCCTGGCTGTCTTCCTGCATTACGACATTCAATGTTGGCTGATTAGCTACTACGGTAACGGTCTTGTAGCCAACGTAAGAGATTTCCAGGGTAGCACCCTGCTTCACGGTTAAGGTAAAATTACCGTCAAAATCGGTAATCACACCATTAGTTGTACCCTTTTCCAGGATACTTGCGCCAATGATAGGCTCGCTTGACGCATCAGTTACTGTACCTGTCACTTTGAATCCCTGTGCCATTGCTGGAAGCATGCACAGCTGAAGCAAAAAGAACAGCACAAACTGTCTCAAAAATAAAGCTTTTTTCATAGGTTAATAATATATAGGTTAATAATCACTTTTTCTAGGCATAGATTAACGGATGCAAAATTAGCAGATTCACTCCAAGCACAAGTTATCCAATTTATCCGTAAGTTTATCATCACGGCTGTTGATTTGTCTAATTTGCTTTTTTCCTTTGCAAATTTGCCTAAAACGGCTTTTTTCAGGCAAAAGCATGTGGTTTTGGGCAAAATAGGACTATTTTTTCAGTTATAAACCTAAACTTAATATGAATACTAAAAAGACAACCTTTTTACTGGTCTTATCATTCCTTATTATATATCCTCAAATCCGCAAGTAAACTTCAAAAGGACTCTTTGAAGCCGAAGAGTCC
>JAUNHZ010000260.1 GCA_030523705.1 Bacteroidales bacterium | reverse complement strand
CAATGCCCTGGAACCACCTTTCAATTGGAACGCTTTTATGCCGACAATAATGATAAGTACCCAAATGGCCACAAGCAATGTCGCACCTAAAGCAGGATAATAGAAAAACTGTGTCAACCAGCCTCCAACATATTGCAACGCTGCAAATGGTTGTGACATTATTCGGGTGAAGAAGGTGACGCCATAGAGGAGTTCCGAACGGTCGTGTGCCGTATATAATACTTCCTTATTATCAAATAATATATATACAACAAATGCCATGAAAGCCAAAAGACTTCCATAGTGAGAAACCATATAGAGTGTTTTCTTATTTGCCATTCTTACAATGAAAAATGGTTGGCTCAAAGAATGAGCCAACCGTAATTTGTATTATTTCTATAAGGAAAGATTATTCCTCATAGTAGATAGCGTTTACAGTCATGCTACCAGAAGTAACCATGATGTCGAGGTCCCTACCACTACCACCGTTACCGCGTGCGCAGTCCTTGGCAATATCCTCGGTGAGAGGAAGCTCCCAAAGACCATTTGTCCAATGAACATCTGTACCACCATCATAGCGGGCACTCCACCAACCATTCATGATACGTCCAGAGCAGTCGTCGCTAACGTCAGAGAGGTCGAAGATAAGGGTCTTGAAGCCCCAATATACTTCGTCTGAGAGGAATGGAAGGTGCTTACCTTCGTTGTCGCTGAATCGCATGGCAGCAGCATCCCAAGCACCTGGCTGGAATGGCTCCTGACCTGAACCTGGCTCACCATAGATATAGAAGCGCTGGAGAGGATCAGTGATAACCGAGCAAGTAACAGGGAATTCAGCAGTAACGATAGTACCATCAGCACAGAGACCTGTAAGAGTGACATTATGTTCGCCAAGCTTCATCTTCTTGGTAGCATAGTTTCCGACAAACTCCTTGCCGCCAATATTCCACTTTGCATTCACTGCAGCTGCAGTAGTGCAGGTGATTACATTTCCATTTTGGCCATTGTCAGCCAAATCAACAGTGACAGAAGACATGGCCTTAAGCTCATCAGCAGTAATGTTTCCGCCATTCTTTATTTCCTCGGTGATAGGATCGCAGGCGAAAAGGAGGAATACCGCTGCAAAAAACAAAAATATCTTTTTCATATTCAGAATTCTATTTTAATTAATTATAGAGATCAACATAAGATTTCTCTGCCTCTGGAGTATTCTCATCCCAACCTGGGTTCTGAATGAGGTTACCATTCATAAGCGTGATCTGTGACTGTGGCTTAGCTACGAAACCGTTTGTATCAGCATAACGCTTAGCCCAAGAGCAAGTCATGTGCTTCATGGCAGTCTTGTTGGCAACATTACCCTTGACTACCATCTGCTTACCAGCCTGTGCCTGGAGAGCCTTAGCTGCGTAGCAAGACTCGCCACCGTCAATACCAGACCAACGACGCATATCGTTGAAGCGGAGACCTTCGAATGCGAACTCCCAACGACGCTGGTTCTGAAGTTCCTTCAATGAATAAGCAGTCTCAGGAACACCTGCACGTCTCTGAACCTGGTTCATGAACTGAGCGTCACCTGTCATCTCAGAGAGCATCAGGAGAACGTCGGCATAACGCATGAGGTAGAAGTCCTCGAAATGCTCACCCTGCATTGGGTTATCAAGTGTACCCTTGAAGCTCTCACCACCGGCATAGTTCCACCAAGGAGTATCACCAGTCAGAGCATCAACTGTAACGCCATTGTACTTCTTTACGCCAAAACCAGATGCCTCGCAGCAGTCCTTTACGAAATCATAGTTGATTTCCTTGTTCTCAGTTACACCGTCGATCAAAGAACCGAGCTTACGGATATCGGTGTAGCCACCTTCGTTCTCAGCAACTGTCCAGTCATCCCAGATATTGTTTG
>JAUNHZ010000259.1 GCA_030523705.1 Bacteroidales bacterium | reverse complement strand
GCAGTGGTTATGGGAAACACCATCCAGGTAAGCAATCCAGAGATCAAAGATCCACACTATGTACGCTACGCCTTTGAACCTTACACCCGCGCTAACCTGGTGAATGGGGAGAACCTCCCTGCTTCTACCTTCTTCTCTGGAAGAATTGAAGACTGAGTAATGACTAGTTAATAGGAAAAATAAAAACATGGTAAACTTAAGGTTAATACTGATTCTTTTACTAGGGGTAGTCCTTTCCCTCTCTGCCCAGCAAGCGACCGTAATTCCGCAACCTGCCAGTATACAGGAAATGGATGGCTTTCTAACTGTTAGGCAGGCAGAGGCACAGCAGTGGGCGCAAGCCACTACCACCCGGCTGCCACAGACACCACACTTAAAGGTTACCATTACCCCTACTGGATTGGGTGCAGAGGGCTATTCTCTGCAAGTCACCCGTAAAGGCGTACAAGTTCAGGCTGCCACTCAGCTTGGTGCTTATTATGCCTTGCAGACCCTACGCCAACTCTTACCTATCCAAGTGCTTACTGCTGTTTCGACAGATAAGAAATTGACAATTCCGTTGGTCTGCATCCAAGATCAGCCTCGTTTCCAATACCGTGGCTTCATGTTAGATGTGAGCCGTCATTTCCATCCGGTGACAGAGATCAAGCGCCTTCTGGACCTCATGGCGTTCTATAAGATGAACCGTTTCCACTGGCACCTCACCGACGATGACGGTTGGCGTGCGGAAATCAAGAAATACCCTAAGCTCACAACCGTAGGCGCACGTTCTGACTCCTGTCGCATGAACGACATGCAGCGTGGTCTTTACTATCAGAAAAACTACGGTCCTTATTTCTACACTCAGCAGGAAATGCGCGATGTGGTGGCTTATGCACAGGAACGGGGTATAGAGGTGGTTCCAGAGATAGACATGCCAGGCCATTTCTGCGCCGCACTGGCTGCCTACCCGGAGTTCAGTTGTGACCCACAGGCCTCGCATGCTGTGGTAGATGGTCACGGTGGCATATACGAGGATGTACTCAATGTAGCCAGCCCTAAGGCCGTGGAATTTGCTAAGGACATTCTGAATGAATTGTGTGAGATTTTCCCTTATCCCTACATCCACATTGGTGGTGACGAGTGCCCTACCTCCGCCTGGGAGCGGAATGAGCAATGCCAGGAGGTCATCGCAGCCAACCACTTAAAGAATCCTCGTCAGCTGCAGCAACGTTTCATTAAGCAGATTCACGACTTTCTGCAGACTAAGGGCAAGAAGCTGTACGTATGGAACGAGTGCATAACCGAGGAAGGAGCTGATGTGGAACTCATGCAGCAGACCGGTGCCACCGTCTTCAGCTGGTATCCATCGCGCAAGGCAGCCCGCTTGGCAGCGCAACTGAAGATGCCAACCGTGGTGAGCGACATTCATAGTGAGGATGGCAGTTATTACATTAACCGCCGCCCTAGTGCTGCCGAAGGAGAGCCTAAGGGGGCAGGAAACGGCAGTGACACCGTGGAGAAGACTTACACTTACGTCCCTGTGCCTATAGACCTGCCTGCAGAGCAGCAACCATATTATATAGGCGTGCAAGCCACTTTCTGGAGTGAATGGGTAAGCGACTCCCTGTTCCTGGAGTACCTGGCGCTGCCTAAGCTCATGGCCGTGGCAGAAAGCGGTTGGACCCCAGAGTCCCAGAAAAGCTGGCCATCTTTCCGGTGCCGCATGACCACCCACACTCAGTATCTGGATGCATGGGGATACAACTACTCCAAGCATTGGATGCTTTCTAAATAACAAAGGGGAATTTAATGGTGTGAATCCCATGATGTTGTTAGCCAGCAGAAGAAAATCCTCAAATCCGCAAGTAAACTTCAAAAGGACTCTTTGAAGCCGAAGAGTC
>JAUNHZ010000258.1 GCA_030523705.1 Bacteroidales bacterium | reverse complement strand
CTTTGCCCATGTCATAGGCAACTTACCACTAGGAGTAACCTTACCACTCAGTACATCGGCAATAGAATTACCAGCTTCCTGACCTGGCATGAATACATGTACCAATGCATCAATCTCAGGCAACTGATCGGTCAACTCAATGATTGAACCCATATTCAGCAATACAACCAGTTTCTTACCAGCTGCATGTGTAGCTGCAACTACGGCATTCAGGTTTGCAACTTCAACATCATTCAGATAGTAGTCGCCCTTCTCCTCCTTACGGTCGGCACCTTCACCAGCCTGGCGGCCAATGGTATAAACCACTAAATCAGCAGCAGCTACAGCAGTATTAACCTGAGCCTCAGACAGTTTCAGTTCAGGGATGACTGGAGTAGCCCAGAAATTCTCGGCAGCCTGCTTAGACTTCTCACCATCAATATAAGAGGTATAAGCTTTCTCTACATCTTCTACCAGTGTAAAGCCAGCGTTCTTCAAACCTTCAAAAATACTTACCTTATAAGCACGGTTTACATTACCAGAACCAGTACCACCTACATAAGTGTCATAAGAAGAATTACCAAATACAGCCACCTTCTGACCACCAGTCAATGGAAGCACATTATCCTGATTCTTAAGCAGAACGGTACCACAAGAACCCTCTTCGCGAACCAACTGTGCGTGAGCCTTCAAATCTGGCTTGTTAGAGTATTTATAACCCTTGAAGGTAGGAGTCTTCTGAATGAGATTCAAGATGTTAGCTATATTTCTATCAAGATCCTCCATAGCCAGTGTACCATCGTTTACACCTGCAATAATCTCCTCATACTGATGCTTAGTACCAGGCATCAGCAAGTCATTACCAGCAGCTTGCTGTCTTGCACCGTTCTCCTCTGCCCACCAGTCGGTCATGACAATACCGTCAAACCCCCACTCGCCGCGGAGTACATCAGTAAGCAGCCACTTGTTCTCTGATGCCAGGACACCGTTGATTTTGTTATAAGAAGACATGATGGTCCAAGGCTGACTATCCTTTACCACCATTTCGAAACCCTTGAGATAGATTTCACGAGCAGCACGCTCACTGACAATCTCATCAATACCGTTTCGCATAGTCTCTTGATTATTAATAGCAAAGTGCTTTACAGAGACACCCACGCCATTACTCTGAACACCATTTACATAAGCTGTTGCAATCTTACCAGCTAAAATAGGATCCTCTGAATAATACTCAAAGTTACGGCCACAGAGAGGGTTACGATGAATGTTCATGGCAGGAGCCAAAAGTACATCCACTCCATATTCCAGCACCTCATTACCCATAGCCTTGGTGATCTTCTCCACTACAGCTGGGTCCCAGCTTGCAGCCAAGATAGTACCTGTAGGGAAGGCAGTGCAATAATAAGTATTCTCATCGCCAGGACGTGTAGGATTGATACGCAGACCCGCAGGGCCATCGGCATAAGCAATAGATGGAATATTCAGGGAATCAATGGCAAAGCCCTCGGCAGCATCACCAGGAACTCTACCCTGACCAAAGATAAGCGTAGCTACATCTTCCTGTTCCTCACCTTTCATCTCTTTCTCCTGACGCTCTTTCATCATGGCAGCAAAATCTACCTGTCGGTTAGGCATACCAGGAGCAGCATCAGGTGGGAACTCAGGACCACGAGCAGTTCCTAAGACCATGTTAGCCTTCTGCTCCAGAGTCATTTGTGCAATCACTTCATCCATAGGCTTGTCACCATACATCTGAACAATCTGTTCTGCAGGAGCACAGGCAGCAAGAGCCATAGAACCGGCAGCCAGTTTGATTAATGTTTTGTTTTTCATAAAAAGGTTAATATAGGGCCTTAATTTCGCAGCACTATAACATTAAACATATTTTAAGGTCCTGAGCAACA
>JAUNHZ010000257.1 GCA_030523705.1 Bacteroidales bacterium | reverse complement strand
TTTTCATATTCGGGGAATTATTATTGCATCAGAAGCGAAACCTAATCTTTCATACAAATCCTATGCCTTAGCCCATTTAATAATTAGCATTTTTTAGTGTGCATTTTTAGTAATTCACACAAATGGAAAGAAGTTTTTTTAAAAATCTGCCATCTGCCATAAACCACATCTAACATCTTAAAAAAACAGATGTCTAATTTATGGCAGTAGATGGTTCATCTGCCATAAACTGCCATAGAAGTGCCATAAAGTTCGTCTATGAAGACTGGACTTGGTTATCATAGACGACTGGAGCAGGTCTTGATAGAGACCTTACTGGCCTATGGCAGATTGCAGTAAAAAAGGGTCCTATTCAATTTCTCTCCAGAATCTTTTCCATCTGAAACTTCCGTCGTATGTGTCAATGGATTTCCATATTCTGGTAGCTTTTCCTACGATGAAGCTTTCTGGCAGTAGGCCCCAATACCTGGAGTCATCGGAATTCTGCATGTTGTCTCCACCTACAAAATAGTAGTTCTCTTGAAATTGGTATGAATGAATCAGGCTGTCTGAGAGAAAAACCTGATTGCCGCGCTGAACGGTTTTTACGCTAAGTTCCCATTCTATGAGCTTATGATAGATTTTCCAATTGGTGCTGTCCATAGACATGGTCTGTCCTTTAGCCGGAATAGGCAGCGGTCCAAACTCCTTTATGGTCCATCCCAGTGAAGAGTCATTTGGGAAAGCTTTCCATAGGCTATAGAACGATTCGTTTTCTTGGGCAGACAGCTCTTTCTGTTCTTTCAGGTTACCCAAAGTCTGGCTTACTCCCCTTATCTTGTAGAATCCCTGTCTGATCTCCAGCGTATCACCTGGTATCGCTATGCAGCGTTTTACAAAATACTCATTGAAGTCCAGATGGATAGAGTCGCTTTTATCTGCATATGGATAGTTGAAGACTATCACATCGTTCCTCTTGATTCCTGATATTCCGGGAAGTCGGTAGATATGAACTTTCTCTTTTCTGTAATCACTGAAAACATTATAGATTCTGGCACCCATAATCCACTTGTTTACCATGATATAGTCTCCAGGGTATATAGCAGGATACATAGAGGCCGTGGGTACGCGGAAGGATGCCAGGGTAGAAACCTTCACTCCGGTATACAGAATGTAAAGAATACAGCAGGTCATGATGAGCCAACTGACTGCATCAGAAACTTGAGATAATCTTTTTCCTTTATGGATTCTGGGCAGATGTTTCATTTTAATTCCAAACATTGGAAAATCAGTTGGTCTTCACTGAAGATAGGGTTCTTTACATTATTCATGGAAAGATATAATCCCTTCTTTCCCACAAACCACATGCGATAGGCATAAGTGTTTGCTGGCATTACGGTCTCTCCAATTATGTTGAAATCCTTATCCAGGATCATAATGGAGAATTTGAGCTGAGGAATAGTATACTCAAATGGATCCTGTTCCTTAGGCATTTCATTCTTATGGAATACGAACCTGTACCAGACCTTCCGGTACTTGTCGTAAATCAGGCTCCAATATCTAGGTATATTTTCACTTATTCTTGCATGGTCAGCAAGATTTTGCTGGGTTCTATATGGCTGTGGCTCTAAATGCTCCAGATAACGGCTCTTAGCAGCAATGGCCTTCACATGTTCAAAATCTTTGGTTATATAGATACTGTCATTTTCTAGGAAAGCACAAGCTATATTCTCCCCATCTGTATCATAACTGAAACTGGCGTAATATAATTGTCTGTTTAAATCCTCATCTTCTTTAAAGCAATCAGGGTAGCACATTTTGGTTTTGCTTAGTTCTCCCGTCTTGAGATTCAGTTTTGCAAAAATAGGAGTCTTGGCCCAATCTTCTTTTTTCTTTGGGGTTCCCACAT
>JAUNHZ010000256.1 GCA_030523705.1 Bacteroidales bacterium | reverse complement strand
ACAAGTCTTGATACCTGCATCATCACCTTCCAGCAAGTTCGCCACTGAGCATTTATATCCATGAGTCTCAGCATAACGCATGTACATACGCATCAGCATCTGTGCCCAATCTTGCGCTTCTGTTCCTCCTGCACCAGCATTGATCTTCAATACACAATCCATGTTGTCTGCCTCGCTGCGCAGCATATTCTTTAGTTCTAATGCCTCTACTGCTGTCGCTGCCTTCTTGTAAGCTTCATCAACCTCAGCCTCGGTGACCAGCTCTTCCTTATAAAATTCAAAAGCAGTCTCTACCTCATCAACTAGGGTTTTGACATCCTTATAACCGTCAATCCACTGTTGCAATGCCTTTACTTTCTTCATCTGTGCCTCGGCAGCCTTGGCGTCATCCCAAAACCCTGGAGCCTGGGTACGCAATTGCTCCTCCTCTACCTCTATCTGCTTGCTCTCAATTCCCAAATAGCGATAAAGGGCCGCAGTACGGTCTTTAACATCTTTCAGTTGTTCGATTGTAATCATCTTTTTTTATTTATTCATACATTTTATTTATTTCATCTGCATAGTTCTTGAGAAGGACTGGGCGCTTAATCTTAAGGGTATTTGTCAACTCTCCCTTCTCCATGCTAAATGGTTCAGGAAGCAGAGTAAAGCGCTTTACCTGCTCATAAGGAGCAAACGACTGCTGCAACGTATCTATTCGCTCTGCAATCATAGCATGCACCTCTTCGTTCTGGCAAAGATCCTTCATGTCTGCATAGGCAATATGATGAGACTTTGCATAATTTTCCAGCTCCTCATAAACTGGGATA
Source organism: Bacteroidales bacterium (assembly GCA_030523705.1). Lineage (GTDB taxonomy): Bacteria > Bacteroidota > Bacteroidia > Bacteroidales > Bacteroidaceae > Minthousia. Next base: position 1,083 of record JAUNHZ010000256.1, on the reverse strand, counting down.
ATCAGCGCAGAAACGAACTTGCGCTGATCGGCAATAATTGCCAATTGGTCAATAAACTTGTCCACACAAAGTTTTCCCTCTAACACCTGTGGAGCAATATATTTTCCATTCGAGGTCTTATACAAATCCTTAATGCGCTCAGTTATAAATAACTCGCCATTCTTTATGCATCCTGCATCACCGGTATGGAAAAAGCCATCAGGGTCAAATGCCTCACGGGTGGCGTTCTCCTTCTTGTAATATCCTTTAGTGATACCTGAGCCTCGTACCAAGATTTCATCGTTTTCTCCTATCTTAACCTCAATGCCTGGCAATGGTCTTCCCACGGAACCTATGGTCTTTGCTCCATGATCACAAGAAACTGTAGCAGTAGACTCCGTCAAACCATATCCTGCAACCATATTGATGCCTACAATATGAATAAATTCCTCAACTAAAGGAGGAATGGCAGCACCAGCTGTTGGGAACATCACACCTCTGTCCATTCCTATCACCTTCTTGAGCAAATGGAACACAGTCTTCTCATACAGCTTATACTTCAAGACCAAACTCAATGGGGCCTTCTTCTGCTTTAGTGCATATTCTATATTATATTCCCTACCTACTTTCAAGGCATCTTCTACCACTTTCTGCAAGGTTGGACTCATAGCTGCAATTTTAGCATGTACACCATCGTAAACTTTTTCCCAGAAACGAGGGACTGCACACATCATCGTTGGATGCACTTCCTGAATAGAACGTAAGATAACATGTGGATCGGTATTCACACAAATCTCCACGCCTGCTTCCATACATAAGAATGTCCAACCACGTTCAAAAACATGAGTCAATGGGAGGAAATCCATAGATGACTGCCCTGGCCAGAACAAGCAATCCATGACCTCAAAGTGAGCATGGAATTGGCCGATATAATTAGAATGATGAAGCATAACACCTTTTGGTTCCCCTGTGGTACCAGAAGTATACAATATATTAGCAATATCCGTATCCTTCAGTTGTTCTTTCAATGCTTTTAGCTGCAGTTTGAAACTCTCCTTGTCCGCTTGAGCCACAAAATCTGTAAAATACACAGAATTAGAATCC
>JAUNHZ010000255.1 GCA_030523705.1 Bacteroidales bacterium | reverse complement strand
ACAAGTAGTACTATGAAAAAACTAGCATTTATACTTTTCTTGACATTGAGTCCTATACTGACTTTAAAAGCAGACCTACCATTCAGGAACCATCGATACAATGTTTTCAGTGTTCTGCCTGTACTTCCTGACCAGATTGTGATGATGGGCAACAGCATTACCAACATGCACGAATGGTGGGAAGCATTGGGAGATCACCGTATCGTAAACCGTGGAGTGAGTGGTGCCGTGAGTGATGAGATGGTGGCAAATATGGACCCTATTGTAAAGGGACATCCTGCAAAAGTGTTTATTATGATTGGTACCAATGACATAGGTTATGGTCAGTCCCGTGAGCATATAGCCGAGAACCTGCAGACCATACTTAACCGATTCAAACTAGAATCACCTATAACACGTGTATATGTACAAAGCATACTGCCTAGCGGTAATGGCTCCAGAGGAGGTAAGATTGCTGGTGTCAACGAACTGTTGAAGACTGTTTGCCGCAAGGCAGGAGTGACTTTCATTGACCTCTATAACCTACTGGGTGATGGTGAAGGGCACTTGAAGGCTGGGTGGTCGTTTGATGATCTTCACCCTAAAGCTGCAGGCTACCAGGCTTGGTGCAACACCCTGCTCCCTTACCTGAACGAAGGTATGGATTACACCTTCTCCTGCCAGTACCCACAGACCTTCCCAGACATACATGAAGGCTATACCAACAGTTGGGGTGCACGCATGGGTGCTCTTTCCCTACTTCCGGTAAAAAAAGATGACATTGTGTTTATAGGCGACGAGATGATTCACAGTGGAGAATGGCACGAGTTGCTGGGAAGTCCTAGAGCAAAAAATCGCGGCACGGGATGGGGGTATCCGGGAGCAGACATGGCTCTTATACAGAAACAGATTCCTCACTTCATGCACGGAAATGAGAATAGTGTTTGTCCGCAAGCTGTTGTTCTCTATGCCGGAGCACAGGAGGCGGAGAATAGAATGGACATACATAACTTTGAGATTAAATACCGAGAATTATTGACAACTCTGCACGAACAGGCCCCAGAAGCCCATATAAAAGTACTCACGGTATTGCGGAACACCGATGCCGAGAAAGACACCCTGGTACAAGCCTACAACAAGGTGCTGAAAACTATATGTAAGAAGGACAAGAAAGCTACCTTAGTAGATATCTACACCCCACTCTGTTCGCCAGAAATGATGATGGAGAACTATGTGAGTGGGAGTGGCTATCTGAAAATTGCAGAGATACTCAAGTGCTTACTATAAATCATTTTTACTAATACCTGTTGGTGGAATTAATTTGTAAAAGCATGAAACATTTTCTAATAATCAGCCTACTGTTTTGGGGACAAATCACATATTTAGCAGCCATCAATCCTAAACCTTTTGTTATTCCAGAGATAAAAGAATGGAAAGGAGCCGAAGGAGCACTCACTATTACAGCGAACAGCCGCATTGTTATCGATAAGGAATATGTGGAACTCCGTCAGATTGCAACCCTATTGGCTCAAGACTGGGCTTTGCTTTTCGGGAAGGAACTAGCCATAACCACGGGGAAAGCAACAAGGGGAGACATACAACTCTCTTTCACGAGTAGTAAGAAGATAGGAAACGAGGCTTATACCATCAGCACTACGGATAGAGTTTCCTTGTCTGCCGCAACACCTACAGGCTTGTACTGGGGCACCAGAACCTTGCTTCAGATAGCAGAGCAGACCAAAGACCAATCTTTGCCGTGTGGCATAATCAAAGACGAACCAGCCTATGGCATGCGTGGTTTTATGATAGACTGTGGTCGAAAATATATCCCGATGGATTATTTGCAAAACCTAGTCAAGATTATGTCCTACCCTTAATTTCGCAGCACTATAACATTAAACATATTTTAAGGTCCTGAGCAA
>JAUNHZ010000254.1 GCA_030523705.1 Bacteroidales bacterium | reverse complement strand
CACCAAGGAAGGTGTTGTCATCCTTCTGTTCACCTCGAATCTCGTTCCACTTTGGACGGTCAAGACCTACACCAGTGAGACCCTTTGAGCAAGTGAATACTATCTTGCCTTCCTGGTCATACCAAGTGTCATTCTCGTTCTGTTGGAGGACAGGGAACTGGATAGTGTAAATCATTTCAAGGTCTTCGAGAGTGAGACCAAGAGCCATGGCTGATATGACATCAATCTCCACCAATGCTTGCCTACGCTCAAAATAGTTACGGAGTGGTGTTTGCCACTTCCATTCAGCAGACAGCATATTGAATGGTTTCAAACGCTCGTCTGTGATGCTCCACTTCTCTGCTTTATAATCCTCAGTCCACATTTCTTGCCACAAGCCAGCATAGGCTGTTGTGAGACAGTTGAGAAGAAGACAACGAGAACGCATGGCATTATTGTACTTAGGATCAATTCCAAGGGGGAATCCTTGCATACGAACAGATGTAAGATTCTGAGAAGCCATGATCTTAATATAGGCATCCATTGGCAATGCTGCACAAAGTGCAGCCATATCCACGGAGTCATATCCTCTTCTGAAGGATGAGGATATGACTCCGTTGATATGTGCTGTTCTGCGTGGCAGAACAGCACATATCAACGAGCGTTCACCAGAAATGGCAAGCATTTTGCGAAAGCCAACCTTATAATAGTCAATCCAATAATCTTGTTTTGGCTGCCCTAATTCATCCTTACCTATAACAAATCCAGGAATAAGATTTTTATAGTCATCTAAACCTAATTGTGGGCGATAATTAGAACGAGCAATATAATCATCGTCTATTAACTGTAGATCGACAGTATCATAATCAGAATTCAAACGACAAGTTTTTCGTGGAGTCTTGTAGCAAGGATTGCCAACAAAGAACTGAGGACCATTATAAACCATCTCATAATTGGTTACGCTTGGCACAAATGTTTCTCTGCTGATTATTCCAGAATTAACAGCACCTGTCTCATCCAAATCGACTGTAATTATAGAGTTGAAATCACTTACGTGAGTAGGGAACTTGCTTATTTTTTCAAGAATATCCACGATTACCTTGGCATGAATGCTCGTCAACTTTACAGTTTGCCAATCTCCACCGTTTTCAAAGGCGTCTGCTAAAATTTGTAATTCATTCTCGGTAAAACGAATAACCCTATCTCTATGACCCTCTACATTCCATTTTCCATTAGCATCTTTTAGACCACCACAAATGCCCGCTCCTGTATGAGTGAGGCTACTATCTATAGTAGAAGGATGATATAAGTCGTGTATACTTAAAAAGTCAACCTTTTCTTGTCTGCTACCATAGATCTGTTCGCCAAACTTTGTAAGATGGTGAACTTCTGAGAATAAACTAAATTCATTGGTATATTGGAAATGATAACGTAAACGCTTATATATTTCTCTTCGAAGAGTTAAGCCTTTTGGGTCATCGAACACAGTTTCGGGGTGCAACAAGCCCATGAAGCCTTTATCAGACAACAAAGAAAAACCATTTTCAAGTACGCACTTGTATAGATTTGTTTGCTGTCCTTCAAGTAATGGATAATTACAATGAGCATTCATGAATGCTGCACCTCCAACATTTTCATTTTCCTCATCAAAGTAAATCTCCCTTAAAAGTACAGAACCTTGAATGTGACGCTCTTCATCCTTTTTAAAATAATCCTCAAGATTCTTTCGCACATCAGGTGCTGCCATACGACGTACAGCAACTTCAGGGAATTTTTCGGCGACAATATCAGCATCATTAAACTCCAGTTTCAGCCAAGGTGGATTACCGCAGATGATGTCAAAACCATCGCGGAGCCAGAACACTTCAAGGAACTCAAGCATTGGGTGGAAGAAGTGATAACGGTTAGCAAGACGTTCCACAA
>JAUNHZ010000087.1 GCA_030523705.1 Bacteroidales bacterium | reverse complement strand
GAGAGAATCTTGAGCGGTACAGGCCATTTGAGTAATGAAGAGTGTGGACATGCCTTGTTAGATTATGCTACTCCAGAACTGAAACATGCTTGGCTTTGCCATTTGAGCGAGGAAAACAATCATCCGGAATTGGCAAGAAAAACAGTAGAGGCTATATTAAAAAGTGGTGGAATTATTCCTGGAAAAGACTTCCAGTTGGAAGTCCTTCGTAGAAAAACACCATCTGAAGTATATTTTTTGAAATAAAGTTCAAAAAAAACGTTTTTGGTTTGGTAGGGTGAAAAAAAAGTGCTACCTTTGCACTCGCAAAAACGAAAAAGATGCGTTCTTAGCTCAGTTGGTAGAGCAACTGACTCTTAATCAGTGGGTCCAGGGTTCGAGCCCCTGAGAGCGTACTCAAGGTCGAAATTTGCATATTCTGCGTTCTTAGCTCAGTTGGTAGAGCAACTGACTCTTAATCAGTGGGTCCAGGGTTCGAGCCCCTGAGAGCGTACAAAGAGAAGGATTTTTATAATTCTTCTCTTTTTTTATTTATCATTTTGAATTTTTTGATGTCTTTTCTTTTTTATTCTCATCTATTTTTTGTAAGTTTGCAAGGATTATAATCTAAGATTATGGAAAAAGGACAGAATGAAGAGACACGTAGTGTAACCAATCCAACCAAAAGGTATAGGCAACTTGCATTTTTGTATGCATTTGTCTTTGTCGTTGGCTTTATGTACACCTTTGGCGTTTTTGATTCCTTTACAGCAAGTGCGCTATCTGCACCAAAAGATTACAAGACTGAAGAGCTACAGAATCTTGAGTCTGTCCGTCATATGCAAAATCCTGATTTTTCTAAGTTGGTTGACGAGGCTGCCGAACTCTTCGTTAATGAAGTGACTGAGGAAGAGGCTACAGAGGCAGAGGAAGAGGAAGAAACCCCAGTAGAAGAAGTGCAGGAGGAGCTTGTAGGAGAAGAATTCTGATAAACCTGACGATAAGTAAATTTTAATATCATAATCATGGAAAACAAAATTCAGGAATTAACTGAGAAACTCTACCGCGAAGGCGTAGAGAAAGGCAATGCCGAGGCTGAACGTCTGATTGCTGCAGCAAAAGAGCAGGCTGCACAAATTTTGGCAAAGGCTCAGGAAAGTGCTGATGAGATTGTTGCGACAGCAACAAAGAAGGCTGCTGCAACTGCTGAGACTACTCGTACAGAGCTCAGCCAGTTTGCTGGTCAGTCTAAGCAGGCTCTCCAGGGCGAGATTGCTAACCTGGTTACAAATCAGGTAGTGAAGGAAGCAGTAGCTTCTACATTAGATTCAAAGGACTTCTTGGGTCAGTTCTTGGTAGCATTGGCAGGCAAGTGGTCTGCAGATGAGCCTATCGTAATTGAGACAGAGAAGGCTGCCGAGCTGAAGTCATTCTTCGCAGCAAAGGCAAAGGATCTGTTGGACAAGGGTGTTACTATTAAAGAGGTAAATGGTTTGAAGACCCTGTTCACTGTAAAGCCTGCTGATGGCAGTTATAAAGTTGAATTTGGTGCAGAGGAATTTGAGAACTACTTCAAGTCATTCCTTCGTCCTCAACTGGTAGAAATGCTGTTTTAATTCTCCTGAGCTATGAGTAATTACTATTGTTTAATGACTGGTGTTCCTAGCATTTCTCTGGACACTCCATGCGCTATTACCTACGCAGAGTTCCGTGAGCAGTGCGAAGAAACGCTGACTGCTGCAGACAAGAAATTACTCTCATATTCATATCTGAGACAAGATTGCCTTAATTTAGTTTCTCTGTTACGTAATCCAGAGGCTGAATTGGCATTGTTGGGTAATTATTCTGAAACGCAGCTGAAAGAGCTTATTGAGAAAGCTGAAGATCCAGAGGTGAAAGCCGCCGAGGGATTCCCAAAATTCCTTTTCGACTATATCCGCAACTCTTATCTTCCAAACAGCGAGAATCCTAGCTACTTTGCTGATGATGCTATCATGCTTGCCTATTATGAGAGTGCCATGAAGTGTAAGAATCCGATGATTGCAGATTGGTTCAAGTTGAACTTTAACCTGTCAAACATCCTTACAGCTCTGATTGCACGAAAGAACGGCTGGAATGTGGCAGACTACATCCAGGGTGGCGAGATTAATGAAATGATTAAGACTAACAAATCAAAGGACTTCGATCTGACTAGGGAGTATGATTTCGTGGCAGAGATCATGAAGATTGTAGATACAGATGACCCTGTGGAGAAAGAGAAGAAGATTGACGCATTCAAGTGGCTTTGGCTTGATGAGATGACCTTCTCCGAGTTCTTCGGAATAGAGGCCGTATTTGCATACCTTTGTAAACTGGAGATGCAGAACCGCTGGGAGATGCTTGATCCAGAGAAGGGTAAAGAGACCTTCACTCAGATTATTGAGAACTTGAGAAGTGAAGCGCAGGTTCCTGCTGAATTTGTTAGATAATAAAAAGAAAGAAATTATAAATATAATACTATGACTAAAGGTACAGTTAGTGGCGTTATTGCTAACATGGTAACGCTGAAAGTGGACGGACCAGTATCTCAAGGCGAGATTTGCTATATTGAGACTGGTGGAGACCGCTTAATGTCAGAGGTCATCAAGGTTGTAGGCTTGGATGTATATGTTCAGGTGTTTGAAAGTACCCGTGGTTTGAAGGTCGGTTCTCCTGCCGAGTTTACCGGTCACATGCTTGAGGTTCAGTTGGCACCTGGTATGTTGTCTAAGAACTTCGATGGTCTGCAGAACGACTTGGATAAGATGGATGGCGTTTTCCTGAAACGCGGTCAGTACACAGATCCATTGGATCGTGAACGTAAATGGGAATTCACTCCTATAGCTAAGGAGGGCGATGAGGTTCAGGCTTCGGCTTGGTTAGGTCAGGTAGTTGAGAACTCTCAGCCATTGAAGATCATGGTTCCTTTCCAGCTCAAGGGTACTGCTAAGATTAAGAGCATTGTTCCTGCTGGTGAATATACTGTAGATGATATCATCGCAGTATTGGAAGATGAGCAGGGAAATGAGGTTAAGGTTGACATGGTTCAGCACTGGCCTGTTAAGTTTGCCATGACAAACTATAAGGAAAAGCCAAGACCATTCAAGTTGCTGGAAACTGGTGTACGTACTATCGATACATTCAACCCTATTACAGAAGGTGGTACCGGTTTCATCCCTGGACCATTCGGTACTGGTAAGACCGTGCTTCAGCACGCTATCTCTAAGCAGGCAGAGGCAGATATCGTAATCATCGCAGCCTGCGGTGAGCGTGCGAATGAGGTTGTAGAAATCTTTACAGAGTTCCCTGAGCTGGACGACCCTCACACTGGTCGCAAGCTGATGGAGCGTACCATTATTATCGCAAACACCTCAAACATGCCAGTTGCTGCTCGTGAGGCATCAGTTTACACTGCTATGACCATGGCTGAGTATTACCGCTCAATGGGTCTTCGCGTTCTGTTGATGGCCGACTCTACTTCTCGTTGGGCACAGGCATTGCGTGAGATGTCTAACCGTATGGAGGAATTGCCTGGACCGGATGCATTCCCTATGGACCTGGGTGCTTTGATCGGAAACTTCTATTCTCGTGCAGGTTATGTATATCTGAACAATGGTGAGGTAGGTTCTATTACCTTCATTGGTACTGTATCTCCTGCCGGTGGTAACCTGAAGGAGCCTGTAACAGAGAATACCAAGAAGGTTGCTCGTTGCTTCTATGGCTTGGAGCAGGACCGTGCAGATAAGAAGCGCTATCCAGCTGTTAACCCTATCGATTCTTACTCTAAGTATCTGGAGTATCCTGAATTTGCAGAATATATCAGTAAGAAAATTAATGACAAATGGATACCTAAGGTACTTGCACTCAAGACCCGTATGCAGCGTGGTAAGGAGATTGCAGAGCAGATTAACATCTTGGGTGATGATGGTGTACCTGTAGATTACCATGTAACATTCTGGAAGTCAGAGATCATCGACTTCGTTATCCTGCAGCAGGATGCATTCGATGAGGTTGATGCCGTTACTTCTTTGGAGCGTCAGGAGGAGATTCTGAACCTTGTGACTACAATCTGTGAGCATGAGTTCGATTTTGATAACTTCTTGGATGTAGTTTCTTTCTTCCGTAAGATGATCAACGTTTGCAAGCAGATGAACTACTCACCTTATAAGAGTGAGCAGTACAATGACTTCAAGCAGCAGGTATTGGATATGATTAACGCTTAAATCGAACGAAAATGGCAACAGCATTTCAAAAAGTATATACAAAAATCAGCCAGATTACCAAGGCTACTTGCTCTCTGAAGGCAACAGGCGTTGGTTATGATGAGCTGGCCACCATCAACGGTAAGTTGGCACAGGTGGTAAAGATTGCCGGCGATGATGTAACATTGCAGGTGTTTGAAGGTACCGGCGGTATCCCTACAAATGCAGAGGTAGTATTCTTGGGTAAGTCTCCTTCTCTGAAAGTAGGTGAGCAGCTTGCTGGTCGTTTCTTCAATGCTTATGGTCATCCTATTGATGGTGGTCCAGAGATTGAAGGTAAGGAGGTTGAGATTGGTGGTCCTTCTGTGAACCCTGTTCGTCGTAAGCAGCCATCTGAACTGATTGCTACCGGTATTGCAGGTATCGACTTGAACAATACCTTGGTATCTGGTCAGAAAATCCCATTCTTCGCAGACCCTGACCAGCCATTTAATGAGGTAATGGCTATGGTAGCACTTCGTGCAAAGGTTGATAAGATTATCTTGGGTGGTATGGGTATGACAAACGATGACTACCACTTCTTCCGAAACACATTTGCTAACGCAGGTGCCGTAGATAAGATTATCTCTTTCATGAATACAACCGAGGACCCTGCTGTAGAGCGTCTGTTGATTCCTGATATGGCTCTGACTGCTGCTGAGTACTTCGCAGTAGAGAAGCACGAGCAGGTATTGGTTCTGTTGACCGATATGACCTCTTACGCAGACTCTCTGTCTATCGTAAGTAACCGTATGGACCAGATTCCTTCTAAGGACTCTATGCCAGGTTCTCTGTATTCAGACTTGGCTAAGATCTACGAGAAGGCTGTACAGTTCCCAGAGGAAGCAGGTGGTGGCTCAATTACCATTATCGCCGTAACAACCCTGAGTGGTGGTGATATTACACATGCCGTTCCTGATAATACCGGTTATATTACCGAGGGTCAGTTGTTCTTGCGCCGTGATTCAGATATTGGTAAGGTTATCATTGACCCATTCCGTTCATTGTCTCGTCTGAAACAGTTGGTATCTGGTAAGAAGACTCGTAAGGACCACAGCCAGGTTATGAATGCCGCTATCCGTCTGTACTCTGATGCAGCTAATGCTAAGACTAAGCTGGAGAACGGTTTCGACCTGACCGACTACGATAACCGCTGTCTGGACTTCGCTAAGGAGTATGCAGATAAGCTGTTGGCTATCGACGTGAACTTGGATACTACAGAGATGCTCGATGTTACATGGGGCTTGTTCCGTAAGTACTTCAAGTTGGAAGAGGTTAATATCAAGAAAGAATTTACCGATATTTATTGGAAATAATAAATGGCAATTAAGTTTCAATACAATAAAACGTCCCTTCAGCAGCTGGAAAAGAACCTGAAGATGCGACAGCGTACGCTCCCTATCATTAAGAATAAGGAGACAGCGTTGCGTCTGGAGGTGAAGAAGTGCAAAGAGGAAGCCGTGGCATTGGAAGAGAAACTGAAGAGTCAGATTGCTGGCTATGAGTCCATGTATGCCTTGTGGGGTGAGTTTGACGCAAGTCTGGTAGCCCTGAAGGATGTGGAGATGGATGTTAAGAAAGTAGCGGGCGTTCGCGTACCTATTTTGACTAATATCCAGCTAGAAGTCAAGCCATTTGGACTATTCAGTTCTCCAAAATGGTATTTCGACGGTATTAATCTGTTGCAAGGACTGGCTAAGACTGCAGTGGAGCATGAGTTTGTGAATGCAAAATTAGTTTTGCTGGAGCATGCTCGTAAAAAGACCACGCAGAAGGTGAACCTGTTTGAAAAGGTTCAGATTCCTGGCTTCCAGGAGGCAGTCCGCAAGATTAAGCGCTTTATGGAAGATGAAGAGAACCTGTCTAAGTCTAGCCAGAAGATCTTGAAGTCTCTCCAGGAGAAGCGTGCTGCTAAAGAGGCAGAAGGAAAGGAGGCTGCGGTATGATTACGAAAATGAAGAAAGTTGACCTGTTGGTCTTCCATCAGGAATACGATGAATTTCTGAATCAGTTGCAGGCTCTTGGAGTGGTTCACATTCAGGAACGTGAAAGTGGAACCAGTGAAGAGTATGAGCAGGCTAAGGCTCAGCAGGAGCAGTATGCACAGTTTGTCAAGTTCTTGGACAAGCTGCCTGTTGGGGAACAGCCAGTAAATAAGACCTTGAGTTTCTCAAGTGCCGATGAGGTGTTAGCTTATACTGATGAGCAAGTAAATCAGGAATCTGAGCTGCAGCGTCAACTCGATGGTGTGAACAGAGACCTTGAGATTGCTGAGCCATTTGGTGAGTTTGACACAGAGAAGGCAGAGGGCCTGGCAGCATTGGGCTATCAGATGAATTTCTATTCATGCTCTGCTGCTATGTTCAAGGATGAGTGGGCAGAGACTTACTATGCTACCCCTGTAGCACAGAAGGATTCAACCCTCTACTTTGTGACTTTCTCTGCAGAGAAACCTGCTATCGATGCTGAGAATATTGTTTTGCCAGCTAAGTCTATCACTGCATTACAGGCTCAGAAAACAGAGCTTGAGCAGAGCTTGGCACAGGTTAAGCAGAATATCCAGGCAGTCAATGAGCAGTGCAGACCTATCATTGAGAAGGCTCAGGTAGTAAATAAGAATGCCCTCCAATTATCTCAGGTTCACTTGAACAGTCAGAATATGGCTGGTGATAAGTTGAAACTTGTAGAAGGTTGGATACCAGCAGAAAACGAGCCTCAGGTGAAAGCTATGCTCGAAGAGTCTAGCGTGTACTATGAGATTCGTGAGCCACAGGCTGGCGATAATGTGCCTATCAAGTTCAACAATGGCAAACTCTCTAAGATGTATGAGAGACTGACCAAGATGTACGGCTTCCCAACCTATAATGAGTGGGACCCTACACCAATCGTCGGTATCTTCTTCACACTCTTCTTTGCCATCTGTATGGGCGACTGCGGCTATGGTATCCTGATTACCTTGTACGGTATCTTGGATATGAAGGGTAAGGCTAAGAGCATTCCTATCTTGGGAGAAATGTTGGAAGGTTGCGGCTCTATGATTGTTGCCCTTGGTTTGGCAACTACCGTTATCGGTTTTGTGCTGGGTACCTTCTTTGGCATCAATATCGTAGAGGCAGGATGGATACCTGAGACTACCGCTGTGGGCAGCGTTCTGGCTTGGCTGCAGGGTAATGTTCCTGGTACTACATATTCTATTCAGATGGCAGCAGCTATTTGTATTGGTGTGTTCCACATCTGTCTGGCATTGGTAGTCAAGGCATTGCTTTACACCAAGAAAGAAGGATTCAAGAGTCAGATTAGCACATGGGGCTGGGTATTGCTGCTGGTAGGTGGCGTTATCACCGGTGTCTTGTTCCTGGCAGGCGCTCTGTCACAGGAGGCCATGACCATGGTACTCATTGGCATTGGTGCAGTCAGCGCACTGGCTATCTACTTCTTGAATAACCTGGGCCGTTTGGCTAAGAATCCTATTGCAGGTATCTTGATCAACCCACTGGCCGGTTTGTATGATACATATAACATGGCATCTGGTTTGATGGGTGATATCCTTTCATACATCCGTCTGTATGCACTCTGCTTGGCAGGTGGTATGTTGGGAGGCGCATTTAACATGATTGGTGACATGATTCGTGGTGATGAAGGTTCCATCGTACTGCTTATCCCAGCCATCTTGATCTATGTGGTAGGTCACCTCTTCAACTTGCTGATGTCAGCTATCTCTGCATTCGTTCACCCTCTGCGTCTGAATTTTGTAGAGTACTTTAAGAACGCAGGATATGATGGAAAGGGTCATGCATATAATCCTTTTGAAGTAAAAAAATAAAAATATAAATAACATAAAAAATTAAAACTATGGATTACAATTTAGTTCTTGGTTATCTTGGTCTGGGCCTCATGTTAGGCTTGGCTGGTATTGGTAGTTGTTATGGTACAACAATCGCTGGTGGTGCTGCTGAAGGCGCTTTGAAGAAGGATCCTTCTAAGGCATCTGGTTACATGGTGCTTTCTGCTCTTCCTGCAACTCAGGGTCTGTACGGTTTCGTTGCATTCCTGATGACAGTAGGTAAGATGGCAGACGCTGCTAACGGTCCTTTGATGTTTGGTATCGGTCTTGGTGTAGGTATCACTTGCTTCTTCTCTGCAGTTCGTCAGGGTAAGATCTGTGCTGCTGGTATCCAGGGTCTTTCTCAGGGTCACGATGTTCAGACTAACACCATGATTTACGCAGCTCTTCCTGAGTTCTACGCAATCTTGGCATTGGTAGCATCTTTGATGGTTTAATAGACTTTACCTTAACAATGAATAATGGAGGTCGGGTGAACAGCCCGGCCTCTTCTTTTTGTATATCCCAAATAAAAACTGTATATTTGCATGGTTAATCAGTGATAGAATGAAATGAGAAGAAAAGACAGAGAAATGAGTGCAGAATGGGCGCTTGAGGTGTTCGATGCTGCACCATACGTTACAGTATCTATGGTTAAGCCAGATGGTACGCCTTATGGCTTGCCTTTGTCACTGGCGCGTACGGATGAGAAGACCTTCTGGTTTCACGGTGCGCAGGTGGGTGAGAAAATCGATGTCCTGAAGGCTAATCCTGCAGTCTGCCTTTCTGCTGTTACCAAGTGCCATCCTTTAGTGGGACCTATGGATAACAGCTTTACGCTGGAGTTTAAGAGTGCCATGGCCTATGGGAAGGCTGAGCTGGTAGAGTCTGTGGAAGAGAAGACGGAAGGCTTGCGTGCTATCTGCTCCCGCTTCTTACCAGGCCATATGGCAGCTTTTGATGCTGCGCTGGCAAAGAGTCTGGCTCATACGGCAGTAGTAAAGATAACATTGACAGCACCGCCTACAGGTAAGCGTAAGCAGTATGATAGTAAGGGTGTGGAAATGAAATACCAACGAATGGAATGAAAGAAGAGAAAGATCCTATGGGAATGGCTATCCGGGACTACTTCAAGACTGGAAAAGCCTCAAGACTGAAAGTCTTATCGCCTGATTTTGATGACGATGAGATTCCTGTACCTACCTTGTTCCGCTCTTTCCAGGAGATGCCTCCGCTGGAGCGTAAGGCCTTGGAACTGGCACAGGGACGTATCTTAGATGTAGGTGCGGGTAGTGGCTGTCATTCATTGGCCCTGCAGGAAATGGGTAAGACCGTAGAGGCTGTGGATATCTCTCCCTTGTCTGTTGAGACCATGCGGGAGCGTGGTGTGAAGATTGTGCGCCAGGAGGATTTCTTCCAGCTTCATGGTGAGCCTTATGACACCATCCTCATGCTCATGAATGGTTCAGGCATTGTGGGTAGGATAGAGAAACTGCCGGAGTTCTTTAACCATATCCGTACGCTGCTTGCACCGGGTGGATGTCTGTACATGGATAGCTCAGACCTTCGTTATCTTTACGAGGAGGAAGATGGCAGTTTCATGATAGACCTGAACGATGACTACTACGGCGAGCTGGAGTTCCAGATGCAGTATAAGAACGTGAAGGGGGATTTGTTCCCTTGGCTCTATATAGATTTCAATACCTTGCAGATGTACGCCGAGGAGAATGGCTTTCATGCAGAGATGGTGCATGAGGGTGATCACTACGACTATCTGGCCAAGATCTACCGATAAAGAAAATCCCCTTGCGAATCAATCATCGCAAGGGGATTTCTATGTTTATTCCTCTCTGACATCTGTTCTGTGAATGTCTCTGGTAATGGTACCTTTCTTCTTCAGGTAGGCTATCAGGGCATCCGATGCACTGTCGGCACTCTCTTCCACCAGACCGCTCTTGTCAAACCGGTAACTGGATGAGATATAGCTGTTCATGCCTACCTTATACGTCTTGGTCTTGTCCAGCGGATTGTTCTTCTCATCGGTGATGACTACACGCGTAGCCACGCCATCGTGGGTGTAGATGATGTATTTCAAGCCACTGCACATCAGGTCGGCCGACTGGTTGCGCTTTCTGTATGAATTCTTGATGAACTCCTCCAGCTGGCTGTAGGTCATGTTATAGATAACCACTGTGTTTCCGAAAGGATCCAGCGTGTAAACGTCTTCCATGGTGATAGGGCCCTTTTTCATTTGGCCGATGCGCACGCCACCACTGTTCTGGAAAGCGAAGTCCACCTGATGGATGTCCACAATCGCATCACACATCAATCCACCTAACTCTTCCTTGCCGTTCAGCTGGTCGGCTGTCTCTGCCAGTACCGTCTTCAGTGGCGACTTGTCCACAAACTCCTGTGCAGACTGTGCTATCTCAGGAATCTCCTTCTTCAGGCTGCGGAGAGAAATCAGCTCATGGCTCTTGCTTTTCAGTGTCTTTCCCTCGAAGGTAAAGGTTAGCTTGCTCAGGTAATCCGTGTTTCCACCAGCCTGAGTTACCAGCACGCCGTTCCGGATGAGCAGACTGTCTATTCTGGTATGGCTGTGACCACCTACTATAGCATCCAGTTCAGGCATTGCATCAGCAATCACTAAGTCGGACTCTATGCCCGCGTGAGAAAGACCGATGAACAGGTCGCATTCCTGGCGCATACCTTTATATTTCTGAATGGTTTCTACAGGGTCCTGGAAGGTAATGCCAATCACACGGTCAGGGTGGCAGGCAGGGTATCTGGTACCATTACTGCGCATGTTAGCCTCTATGATACCCACAATACCTATCTTAATGCCATCAATCTCTGTGAATGCCGTAGCTTCAGGCTGCTGCATCTTTCCTACGGCAGGGTCCACGGTCATGTTAGCACAGATCATCTTGAAATTAGCCTGGTCTCTGCGCTTCTGCAAGGTCTCCTGTCCATAGTCAAACTCATGATTGCCAAAGGCTGCAAACTGATAGCCCACCTGGTTCATCAGGTCCACAATAGGGTAGCCCTTGTCCTGATACTGGTCCACCACCGGATTACCAGAGAACATGTCACCACCACTCAGCACCAGCACGTTTGGATTCTGCTTCTTGAAATCGTTTATATACGCTCCAATCTTGGCAAAATTATGAATGCGGGCATGCATGTCGTTTGTACTAAAAATGACAATCTGTTTTTCCTGTGCCTGTATGTTTAGGCAGCACAGAAGGGATAGAAGTCCCAAGAGACGAGAGAATAATTTCATTGTCTATAGGTTTTTTGGTTGATTTGTATGCAAAGTAACTACTTTCTTTTGTCTTACGCAAATTTATTTTTAAATTTGCA
>JAUNHZ010000253.1 GCA_030523705.1 Bacteroidales bacterium | reverse complement strand
TACACAGTCACCATAGTAATATTGACCAGACGACTGACCAAACATCTGCTGTGTATAGTATGAACATGTGAGGAATGTACGCTCATTGTCAAAGTAAATCAAGTCTGGATCCCATGAGTGATGATTCTTCTTCGCAAAGAGTGGAGCGTAACTTGTCATAACTACAACATCAGCATTGCGCTCTACATGACAGAGATAGAGTGCCTCTGCAAGCGCATCCTGGAACTGGTTGTTACGACCTCTGTTCTGTGAAGAATACTCGCCAAGGTAAACCTTTGTCTTGCGGTCACGTGGATAGTTGTCATACTGACGCTTCTCCTGGAAGTAATTTACTGCCTCGTAGTAGTGCTCATCTATGATTGGCATACCCAACTCCTCAGCAAGCTTCCACGAATTGTCATAGTCAGGGTTGCCTGGATGCGAACCAGGACCAGCTGTACCAACAATAACAATCTCTGGATGTGCCTCAGTAACTTTCTTGTAAATATACTTGAAACGCTCAATAAACTCTGGAGAAATACGCTCCTCGTTACCAATACCAAGATACTTCAAGCCAAATGGTGCAGGGTGACCTGCATCAGCACGAACCTTACCCCACTTTGTAGTAACGTCACCGTTTGCCCACTCAATAAGGTCAAGTGCCTCATCTACCCACTCGTCCATATCTTCCATAGGTACAACCCACTGATTCTGCTTCTGTGGGAAGTTCCATCCACCATTTACACCCTGGCAACTTACACCTGAAGGGAGAATTGGAATTGGAGCAGCACCAAGATCCTCACAAAGCTGGAAGTACTCATAGTAACCAAGCTCCATCGACTGGTTGTAACCCCATGTATTCTTCTGCTGACGACGTGTCTCCTTTGGACCTACAGTCTCTTTCCAACGATATGTGTTCCAGAAACCGTCACCACCACCGTGTACTACACAACCGCCAGGGAAACGGATGAACTTAGGATTCAAATCAGCCAACGCCTGTACCAAGTCCTTGCGAAGACCATGACCTTTATATGTATCTGCAGGAAGGAGCGATACCATATCTATATCAAGAACACCTTCTGTCTCAGATACCAACTGAAGGTTGCCCATCTGAACATCTTCTGTTGGAACAAGGTCAAACTCATACTTCTGCCATCCCATAGCGGCAGCTGCCGTACGGAACTTCTTCTCAGATACCGTGAATGGACGTGGAAAACGTGGACCAGGTGTACCCTCTGCTGGCATCTTAACACCACCAAGTGTTACCTTGATATTCTTAGCCTTGCCGTCTGGCGTGCGGAGGAATACAGAGAACTTATAGGTAGCATCTTTCTTGAGCACAATACCGTCATGACCATCATTCTGAATACCAACACCTGTTGTGCCATCAAAATCAGGCATGTCTGTTACAACTCGCTCAATATTCACACGCATAAAGTGTGGATTGTTGGCATGAATAGCCCCATCCATAGCTGCGTCATAGTAACCTGATGAGTGACCAAGACGAACAAGCTTCCATGCTGTACCAGGACCATAACCGTCTTTAATTGTCGGATTGTACTCAAACGAACCATTTTGGATAAGCTGTGCATTCAAACCGCCATCAGCAGATGAACTGATATCCTCAAAGAAAATACCGATAAGCTCATCACTTATCAACTTGCCACCCGCAGGTGCCTTCATCGGCTTCTGTGCTGCAACACTCATAGCCACCGCTGCCATCAAAAACGTGGCAAAAAAATGTTTTTTTGTCATATTTATTATCAATACGTATTAAACTGCCTATTTTGTAGTTTCTAGGTTAATGCGAAGTAACAAAAAAAATAGGAATTTCACAAAATTAAACACACGTTCTACCTACAACCTACATTATAATAAGGTATCGTTATTGTCTTTTCTCTTCAAAAAACTTACCTTTGTAACGTATAAGTCATTTTTCACA
>JAUNHZ010000086.1 GCA_030523705.1 Bacteroidales bacterium | reverse complement strand
TCCCTAAAGGAAGAATATCTGATGCATGTGTAGGTCTGCGACTTAGCAAACCTCCTACGCATAACTTGTTGTAGCCGATGTCCATATTCATCTGTGCGATGGTTGATTAAAGTTGAGCAGAAAGAATCCAGCAGGCGGTCGCCGTGTATCTCTATCGCATCAAATCCTGCTTTCTCACAGCTTGGGGAGTTCTCCTCCTAGGAAGGTATGAACGTATCGCATTATTTTTTCTCAATGGAAAGTTTCAGATCACCATAGATGAGATACTCTCCCTGGGTAAGGTAATAACCTCCGGCACAATCAAACTTGAGATGGTCCAGGTAGAGGGTGATGCTACTGCCGTCTATGCGTCGCACGTAGATGGCACCACTATTATCTTTCAGTCTCATGTTGTCATTTGAGTTGCTGGAAATCCATTTACTTAGACTTCCAGAAGAAGGAATCAGCTTATCGCCAGCTTTTAACGTGCTGATATCTAAATTTTTGAATGCTGCAGAAAGCGACAAGTGTTCAATATCCCTTGGCTTTTTCACCATGCTGGTGGCTGCAAACACTGCATTCTGCCCTTCTTCTACATAGAAAGAACTCCACTTGGAATCGAACGGATTCTTAATGATGGCCTTGTCTGGGAACACCAACTTGCAGGCTTCCTCCTTTCCTAATTTCCCTTGTACCTCCATCAGGCTCATCTCTTCGTCTGATGCAAAGTTTAAATCATCGTCGTTACTGCATGACACCAATGTGGGTATGGAGAGCAGTAACATGCACAAGATAGAAAGATATTTTTTCATAATTATCAGGTTTATTGGTTCTTGCTGCAAATATAGTAATATTTTACAAGTTTAAGCCTGTTGTTTACAAAATCTTGAAAAAATGGACATTGCTTATGTCTCTTTTCATACGTATATAGGCGACTTGTCCATCCCTAATTTCCCAGAAGGAATGGATTTTGCGGCAAATTGCAGAGAGTTCTGTACCAATCCTTATTATGGCCGCATTTGCTATGACCCTTATAGAAAACTCTACTACCGTTTTGCTTATCCCAAGACGGAACTGGAGAAGCACGATGAGAGCTGGTATGACCTGACGCAGAGCGGTAGAGATGAATTCTCCATCATTATCCTGGATGAGGACTTGAATGTGATAGGTGAGACTATGTTTCCAAGAGACCGGTTCCGTTCCAACCTCTACTTTGTTTGCAAGGATGGTTTCTACATCAGCTGTAACCATTACAAGAATCCGGGCTATACCGACGATGAGCTGCAGTTTGTGAAGTTTGAGATAGAGAAATGAATTAGCACCTTGGGGGCAGATCCCCCTGGGGAGAAAAAACGTGCCAGAGAGTTGTCTCCCTGGCACGTTTTCGTTATCTAGATGCTGCTTTTCGCTGCGATGGCCGCTTGGCCACTCTGGCACGGATATCTGCTTTTTTCTTGGCAGAACCAGAGCCGTGAGCGCCTGTAATGTATGCTTTCTTCTTGGCCTTGGTCTTGACTTTGTCATTCTTGGCTGGAGCACCGGAGCCTCCGCTCTTGAACGTAAAGCCTTCTACCATGGCACGCTGAATGTCTTCTTGACTTGCCACGTTATAATAAGTATTAATGGTGGAACAAACGAACGCCGGTGAATGCCATGGCAATGCCGTACTTGTCGCAAGTCTCAATGACATTATCATCGCGTACGCTACCGCCTGCCTGTGCAATGAACTCCACGCCGCTCTTATGCGCACGCTCAATGTTGTCACCAAATGGGAAGAACGCATCGCTACCCAGGGCCACCTTGGTGTTCTGTGCAATCCATGCCTTCTTTTCCTCCATGGTCAGTACCTCTGGCTTCTCTGTGAAGAACTGCTGCCATACGCCATCGGCCAAAACGTCATCGTGATCCTCTGAGATGTAGATGTCGATGGTGTTGTCACGGTCTGCACGGCGGATCTTCTCCACGAATGGCAGGTTCATTACCTTTGGATGCTGACGCAGCCACCAGATGTCGGCCTTGTTTCCTGCCAAGCGGGTACAGTGGATACGGCTCTGCTGACCTGCACCGATACCGATAGCCTGACCATCTTTTACGTAGCATACAGAGTTACTCTGGGTATATTTCAGGGTAATCAAGGCGATGATCAAGTCGCGCTTAGCCTCTGGAGTGAAAGTCTTGTTCTGGGTAGGGATGTTCTCAAAGAGAGCATCGTCGGCCAGGTTGATCTCGTTACGGCCCTGCTCAAAAGTCACGCCGAAGCACTGCTTGCGCTCTATAGGCTCTGGCTTGTAGCTTGGGTCAATCTTGATGACATTGTAGGTTCCCTTACGCTTAGCCTTCAGGATCTCCAATGCCTCAGGGGTATAGTCAGGAGCAATCACGCCATCGCTCACCTCACGGTTAATCAAGCGAGCTGTGCTCTCATCGCAAGTATCACTCAGTGCAATGAAATCGCCATAAGAAGACATACGGTCTGCACCACGGGCACGAGCGTATGCACAGGCTATAGGAGTGAGTGGGAGAGGAGCATCGGCTACCCAGTAGATCTGCTTCAGGGTGTCGCTCAGTGGAAGACCCACAGCAGCACCTGCAGGAGAAACATGCTTAAAGCTGGCTGCAGCTGGCAGACCGGTAGCTTCTTTTAATTCCTTTACAAGCTGCCAAGAGTTCAGGGCATCCAGGAAATTGATGTAGCCAGGACGGCCGTTCAATACTTCAAAAGGCAGTTCGCCTTCTGTCATAAAAACGCGTGAAGGTTTCTGGTTAGGATTACAACCATACTTGAGTTCTAATTCTTTCATTCCTTATTACATTATTTAATTTGTCTGCGAAGATACGCCAAACTGCCTAATTATGCAAGTATGGTGCAAAAAAACGTTCAAAAACTATCTTATTTGTAACTTGAACAACTTTTTTGATGATATTGACAACATTGGTACTAGATAATTGTATTATTTTTGCATCAGACAAAAACCTTTTTATATTAACAAACATGAAAAAACTAATCCTTATGGCTGTGGCTGCTCTTTTTGCAGGTACAGTAGATGCACAGGAGTTGAATAACTTCAACTTCGGTGGACGTGCTAAGCCTATCGTATCTCCAGAGGTAGTAGGTGATTCTGTGACTTTCCGCCTGAACGCTAACTATGCTACTCAGGTATTGCTGTCTGGTAACTGGATGCCTATGGGTCAGACCGTAGCTCTGAAGAAGGGTACCGATGGTATCTGGCAGACTACACTGAAGGCTCCTTACGCAGAGATTTACACTTACAACTTCATTGTAGATGGCGTTTCTACCAACGACCCTCAGAACTTTATGATCCAGCGCGATGGTACCCGTTACCTGAACATGCTGATGGTTCTCGGTGAGCGTTCATCAGTTTATAACGAGAGTACAAAGCGTGGTACTGTAGAGCATCGCTGGTATGACAGCCAGTCGCTGGGCATCAACCGCCGTATGACTGTTTACCTGCCTTATGGCTACGAGGCTAACCCTAAGAAGAAGTACCCAGTATTGTACCTGCTGCACGGTGGTGGCGGCGACGAGGAGGCTTGGACTTCTATGGGCCGTACCGCACAGATCCTGGATAACCTCATTGAGCAGGGCAAGGCTGAGCCTATGATCGTAGTTATGCCTAACGGTAACCCTAACCAGCAGGCTGCATCTACCATGGGTCTTCCTACCATCACACTGGATACTCGTGCACCTGAGAATGCAAACGCTTACGTAAAGAGCTTGGTTAACGAGATCGTTCCTTTCATTGAGAAGAACTACCGTGCCATCCCTAAGAAGTCTGCCCGCGCTATCGCTGGTCTGTCTATGGGTGGTGGTCACACTACTTCTGCTACTATCCTGTTCCCTAACACCTTCGATTACATCTGCCCTATGAGCTGCGGTATCCGCGAGAGCGATCACCTGGATGCTGACCTGCAGGGTATCAAGAAGGCTGGCTACAAGCTGTACTGGGTAGGTTGCGGTAACGATGACTTTGCTATGCCTGGAACTAAGATCCTGGATGCTGCCCTGACCCGCAACGGCATGGAGCACACCCTGTTCACCAGCGACGGTGGTCACGAGTGGAAGAACTGGCGTCTGTACCTGCAGACTTTCGCTCAGCTGCTTTTCAAGTAATCAAAACCTAATTATTTAATAACAAAATGAAGAAAATTTTAGCAATCGCTGCCCTGGTTTTCGCTGGTGCAGCACAGGCTCAGGAATTGAGCAACTTCGCTTTCGGCGGTGCTAAGCAGATTGTCTCTCCTGAAATCAAGGGTGACTCTGTAACTTTCCGCTTGAACGCTAACTACGCTACCGTAGTTGACTTGTATGGTAACTGGCTGCCAGGTTATGGCGACAAGATCTCTCTGAAGAAGGGTACCGACGGTATCTGGGAGACTACTATCGCTCTTCCTCAGCCAGCTGAGATCTACACTTACAACTTCATCGTTGACGGTGTTTCTGTAAACGACCCTCAGAACTACATGGTACAGCGTGACGGTACCCGTTACCTGAACATGCTGCTGGTTCCTGGCACTCGTACCGATGTGTATAAGGAGTCTTCTAAGCGTGGTACTGTTTCTTACAAGTGGTATGACTCTAACATCTTGGGTATCAACCGTCGTCTGACTGTCTATACTCCTTATGGCTATGAGGCTAACCCAGGTAAGAAGTATCCTGTATTGTATCTGCTCCACGGTGCTGGTGGTGACGAGGAGGCTTGGTCTTCTATGGGCCGTGCAGCTCAGATCCTGGACAACCTGATTGAGCAGGGTAAGGCTGAGCCTATGATCGTAGTTATGCCTAACGGTAACCCTAACCAGCAGGCTGCTCCTACCTTCGGTCTCCCTACTACTCAGCTGAACTTCCGTGACCCAGCTAACGCTAACGCATACGTTCGCAGCTTGTGCGAGGAAATCGTTCCTTTCATCGAGAAGAACTTCCGCGTAATTGCTAAGCCTGAGAAGCGCGCTATCGCTGGTCTGTCTATGGGTGGTGGTCACACTATCGCTGCTTCTGCTCTGTATCCAAAGTTGTTTGATTACATCTGCCCTCTGTCTGCAGCAGGTAACGCTACCGTTGACCAGCTGAAGGCTCTGAAGAAGGAAGGCGTGAAGCTGTACTGGGTAGGTTGTGGTAAGACCGACTTCTTGTGGAAGGGTAACGAGGCTCTCATCGCAAACTTGAAGGAGGCTGGCTTGGAGCACACTTTCTATGTATCAGAAGGTGGCCACATCTGGGCTAACTGGCGTCTGTACCTGCAGACCTTCGCTCCACTGTTGTTCAAGTAATTTGTAGCGTATAATATAAAAAAAAAGGGTGTTCCTCTTGGGGGGCACCCTTTTTTGTCTATATTTGCCAACACAAAGATAATTGTCATTCTGAGCGATAGCGAAGTAATCTCGTCCAATAAATTAGAATTACACAACTCCAAGAGTTTTGTCATTCTGAGCGATAGCGAAGAATCTCGTCCAATATACTGGTAAGGCACCACTTCATTGGACGAGATTCTTCACTTTGTTCAGAATGACAATTTTTAGCACCCAGGGTGCTAATTTAGGTGGACATAGTGGACATAGTTTATGTCCCCTTTTCACACAGGGGGGGTATTCCCCAAGGGGAGAATTTATTTTCTTTCCAGCTCCTGCAGACTCTCCAACTTCTTGGTCTCCAGGAATTCGTAGATGCCGCAGGGGTGTTCCTTTACCTTCTGATGACCGAACTCATAGACCTTAGTCACCAAGCCATCCAGGAAGTCGCGGTCGTGTGACACCACAATCAGCGTTCCATCAAAATCCATCAGCGCTTGTTTGAGCACATCCTTGGTCTTGAGGTCCAGGTGGTTGGTAGGCTCATCTAAGATAAGTAGGTTCACAGGTTCCAACAGCAGCTTGAGGATAGCCAGACGGGTACGCTCTCCACCAGAGAGGACCTTCACTTTCTTGGTACTCTCCTCACCACCGAACATGAAGGCACCCAATAAATCACGGATCTTATTGCGGATCTCTCCCTTGGCAATATCATCGATAGTCTGGAAGACAGTAAGCTCTTCATCCAAAAGACTGGCCTGATTCTGTGCAAAATATCCTATTTGCACGTTATGTCCCAGGGTCAGCGTTCCTGTATAGTCCAACTGGTCCATGATACATTTCACCAGAGTAGACTTACCCTCACCGTTACGACCCACGAAAGCTACCTTGTCTCCACGCTCAATGGTAAAAGTGGCATGATCGAAAATCTGACGGTCGAATGCTTTTCCCACATTATCTGCCACCACAGGGTAGGCTCCACTACGAGGTGAAGGCGGGAACTTGAGGCGCAATGCGCTGGTATCCTCCTCGTCTACCTCTATGATCTCCAGCTTCTCCAGCATCTTCACGCGGCTCTGTACCTGCAGCGTCTTACTGTAAGTCCCCTTGAAGCGCTCAATGAAATCCTTGGTCTCTTGGATCATCTTCTGCTGGTCCTCATACTGCTTCTGCTGTTGAGCGCGGCGTTCCTTACGCAGTTCCAGGTACTGGCTATAGCTGGCCTTATAGTCGTAGATACGGCCCATGGTCACCTCAATAGTGCGTGTGGTGATGGAATCCACAAACTTACGGTCGTGACTGATGACCACCACCGCCTTGGCAGACTCACGGATAAATTCCTCCAACCACTGGATAGACTCAATGTCCAGATGGTTTGTTGGCTCATCCAGAAGCAGTACGTCAGGGTTCTTGAGCAGTAGCTTGGCTAATTCAATACGCATACGCCATCCACCGCTGAACTCACTGGTCTGACGGTTGAAATCCGAGCGCTCGAAGCCTAAACCCAGGAGCGTCTTTTCCACATCCTCCTCGAAATGCGTCATGTCTATGGCGTAGAATTTCTCAGAGAGTGCGCTGACTTTCTCGATGAGCTGCATGTACTCATCGCTCTCATAGTCCGTGCGCACGGTAAGCTGCTCGTTCAGCGCCTCAATCTCCTTCTCCGTCTCCTTCAGATAAGCAAATGCTTGCGAAGTCTCCTCAAAAACCGTACGTCCGTCCTCAGTCATGAGATGCTGAGGAAGATAGGCTATCACGCAGTCCTTAGGCGCAGAGACCGTTCCGCGTGTGGGCTGTCGTACACCAGCCAAGATCTTTAACAAGGTACTTTTACCAGCTCCGTTCTTTCCCATCAAGGCAATGCGGTCCTTCTCGTTGATTTGGAAGGAGATGCCACTGAAGAGGGTAGTGCCGCCAAATTCTACGGCCAAATTATCTACTGAAATCATCGTCTTTTTGAATTTGGCTGCAAAGATAGACAAAATTCCCGGATTTTCCTTACCTTTGTAAAATCATACCCCAAATAAAATAAACATGAAGAAAACTACATTGACTTTCCTGGTGGCACTGGCGCTGGCAGCATGTACGCAGCAAGCCACCCTTGAACCCGTGGATTATGTGAATCCAAATATTGGTACCATCAGTCACCTGCTGGTGCCAACGTACCCTACCGTGCATCTGCCAAACAGCATGATGCGTGTCTATCCTAATCGTGAGAACTATACTACTAATCATATTCAGGGCTTGCCTTTGATTGTTACAGGGCACCGTGGAGGCTCATCCTTCTTCCTGAGTCCGTTCCAAGGTGATGTGGCGAAGGCTCCCGATGTGATTTCCATGAGTTATGATAATGAGGTAACTACTCCTTACAGCTATAACGTGGACTTGGATGAAATGGATATGCAGGTAGCTTATGCACCATCGCACCAGAGTGCAGTGTATGAGTTTACCGTGAATAACCCTACGCAGCCATTGACCTTGCTTTTGGGTACTCGGAACGGTGATTTGCAGACCGATGGCAAGAGTGTGAGTGGCTATGAGGAACTGGGAAGAGATACCCGCGTGTATATTTACCTGGAGCCAGAGCAACAGCCAGCATCCATAGACTTGAAGGGTGAGAACGAGGGACGAAAGACTTTTAATTTAGCGTTTCCCGCAGGAACCAAGGAGGTACGTGTGCGTTATGGTGTGTCTTATATCTCTGCAGAACAGGCACAGAAGAACATGCAGCGTGAGGTGGCTGGGGCAGACGTAAAGACTGTAGCAGCTAAGGGACGCGATATCTGGAACAAGACTTTGGGAAAGGTTCAGGTCACCGGAGGTACCGATGATGAGAAGCAGATTTTCTATACCTCTCTATACAGAACCTATGAACGCATGGTCTGCGTTTCCGAGGATGGCCAGTACTGGGGTTATGATAAGCAGGTACACAGCGATGAGGGTACCCCTTACCTGGTGGACGACTGGATCTGGGATACGTACCGTGCTGTACACCCTTTGCGATTGGTGTTGGAACCTACTTTAGAGGGAAATATCATTAACTCATTCATTCGTATGGCGGAACAGCAGACACCAAACTGGATGCCAACTTTCCCAGGCATTGCCGGAAACAGCAATACCATGAACTGTAACCATGCTGTAGCCAGTGTGCTGGATGCCTGGACTAAGGGTGTGCAGACATTTGATCTGGCTAAAGCTTATCAATATTCCAAGGCTGCTATTACGGAGAAGACCTTAGCGCCATGGTCCGGAAAGCCAGCCGGCGTGCTGGATGCGTTCTTCAAGAAACATGGCTATTTCCCTGCTTTGGCGGTTGGAGAGACAGAGACCGTACCTGAGGTGCACGACTGGGAGCACCGTCAGCCTGTAGCCGTAACCTTAGGAACTGTTTACGATGAGTGGTGCTTGGGAAATATAGCCACCATCTTGAAGAATCAGGAAGATGCCGACTATTTCTTGCAGCGAAGTGGCGATTACAAGACCATCTATAATGCAGAAACCGGATTCTTCCATCCAAAAGACAGTTTCGGCAACTTCATAGAGCCATTCGATTACCGTTTCCCTACAGGTATTGGTGCCCGTGATTCCTATGATGAGAATACTGGCTACGAATACCGTTGGGATGTGCAGCATAACATTGCAGACCTGATTCAGATGATGGGTGGTAAATCTCGTTTCGTAGCAGAACTGGAGGATATGTTCTCCACCCCAATCGGCATGAACAGATATACCTTCTATGCTACATATCCAGACCATTCTGGAAATGTGGGACAGTTCTCCATGGGTAACGAACCAGCCTTGCATATCCCTTACCTCTATAACTATGCAGGTGAGGCGTGGAGAACCCAGAAGCGTGTGCGTAGCTTGCTTAAGCAATGGTTCCGTAATGATCTGATGGGTATCCCTGGCGATGAGGACGGTGGCGGTATGACCAGTTTCGTGGTATTCTCTATGATGGGCTTCTACCCTGTGACCCCGGGTCTTCCTATGTACGTGATAGGTAGCCCTGTATTCCAGGACATTACCTTGAATCTGGAGAATGGAAAGACCTTCCTGGTAAAATGCCAGAATTATGACCCAGAAAACAAATATATCCAGAGTGCCAAACTGAATGGTAAGGAGTGGACCAAGTCTTGGTTTACCCACGAAGACCTAATGAACGGCGGAACCCTGGAGCTGGTTATGGGACGACAGCCAAACAAGGCGTGGGGAGCAGACGAGAAGGATCTGCCACCTTCATTTAAAATGAACTAAATGGAAAACAAATTTGTAAAATTGATTTCGGAGCATCTGCAACTGCGTGAGTTGCAGGTGCTTCATACTGTAGAACTCTTAGAAAGCGGATGTACCATCCCTTTCATCAGTCGTTATAGAAAGGAGGCTACCGGTGCCTTGGATGAGGTACAGGTGGCTGCCATAAGTGAGCAACTTACCAAGCTGCAGGAGCTGGAGGCGCGTAAGCAGACTATCCTTAAATCCATAGAGAGTCAGGAGAAACTCACTCCTGAACTCCAGGCACAGATAGCGGATACCTGGAACGCCACCGAACTGGAGGATTTGTATCTGCCCTATAAACCTAAACGCCGAACCCGTGCGGAGATAGCGCGCCAGAAAGGCTTGGAGCCTCTGGCTAACATGATACAGGCTAATCGCCCTCTGGACGTGGAGTATAAGGCTCGCGCTTTTGTAAAAGACGATGTGAAAGATGTGGATGAGGCTATTCAGGGTGCCCTGGATATCATAGCTGAGCGCGTGAATGAGGATTCTCGCTCCCGTAACCGCTTGCGCCGCCTGTTCTCCCGTGAGGCCATCATTACCAGCAAGGTGGTGAAAGGTAAGGAAGAAGAAGGCGCTAAGTTCCAGGACTATTTTGATTTCTCGGAGCGTTTTAGTCGTTGTGCATCGCACCGCATGCTGGCTCTACGTCGCGGTGAGGCCGAGGGTACTCTCCGCCTGTCCATCAGCGTGGATGAAGAGAAGGCCCTGCAGGACCTGGAGCGTTTGTTCACCCGTGGCTATGAGCAAGATGAATACATCTGCATGGCCGTGAAAGACGGCTACAAGCGCCTTTTGGCCCCAAGCATAGAGACCGAGTTCTTTGCGCAGACGAAAGAAGCAGCAGATGCCGAAGCCATTCGTATCTTTGCAAGAAACTTGGAACAGCTGCTCATGGCTGCTCCGCTAGGTCAGAAGCGTGTCTTAGGCATAGACCCAGGTTTCCGCACCGGATGTAAGGTGGTGTGCTTGAGTGCTGAGGGTGACCTGTTGCATAATGAGACCATCTATCCGCATCCTCCCGTTTCCAAGCGTCAGGAGGCAGCCAGCAAGATCTGTCTCTTGGTAAAGCAGTACAAGATAGAGGCTATCTCCATAGGAAACGGAACCGCCAGTCGTGAGACCGAGGCTTTTGTAAGAGGCTTAGGCTTGCGGAACGTGGATATTTTCGTAGTCAGTGAGGATGGAGCCTCCATCTATTCGGCTTCTAAGACTGCGCGTGATGAATTTCCGGATAAGGATGTCACTGTGCGTGGCGCCGTGTCTATAGGCAGAAGGCTCATGGACCCGCTCTCAGAGCTGGTGAAGATAGATGCCAGCAGCATAGGTGTGGGGCAGTACCAGAAGGACGTAGATCAGAAAGAACTGAAACACTCGCTGGATAGAACAGTAGAAAGCTGTGTGAATCGCGTAGGTGTTAACGTGAATACAGCCAGTAAGCATTTGTTGGCTTACATCTCCGGTTTAGGTCCGCAGTTGGCACAGAATATAGTGGATTACCGCAGTGAGAACGGGCCTTTCAGCACGCGCAAGCAACTCATGAAAGTGCCGAGAATGGGTGCCAAGGCGTTTGAGCAGGCTGCCGGTTTCTTGCGTATATCCGGAGGAAAGGAGCCATTGGACAACAGTGCCGTGCATCCGGAGAGCTACGGCATAGTGGAGCAGATGGCAAAAGACCTGCACTGCACCGTAGCGGACTTGCTGGCGCAGAAGGAATTGCGCAAGCAAATCAATATCCAGAAGTATGTGACGGAGAAGACGGGTATCCCTACGCTCCAAGACATTATGAATGAGCTGGATAAACCGGGACGTGACCCACGTGGTGCCATGGAGGCCTTCTCTTTCCGCGAGGGCGTGCATGCCCTGGAAGACCTGCAGACAGGCATGGTGCTGCCAGGCATCGTGACCAACATCACCCTCAAATCCGCAAGTAAACTTCAAAAGGACTCTTTGAAGCCGAAGAGTCC
>JAUNHZ010000085.1:1247-11542 GCA_030523705.1 Bacteroidales bacterium | reverse complement strand
CCTCGGAAAGAATTGAAGACAGAATCAAAAATCAACGCTTGAAGAGGTGCGTTTTCATCACCAACAGGATGTGGTACACGCTCAACAACAGCATTTAGAATCTCCTCTACACCCATACCGGTCTTACCACTGGCACGAATAATATCACTTGGATCACAACCAAGGAGGTCTACAATCTCATCCTCCACCTCATCGGGCATAGCAGAATCCATGTCACACTTACTGATGACTGGAATGATTTCCAGATCGTGCTCTAATGCCATATAAAGGTTTGAAATGGTCTGTGCCTGAACACCCTGAGATGCATCGACGATAAGTAATGCACCCTCACATGCTGCGATAGAACGAGAAACTTCATAAGAGAAATCCACATGTCCCGGAGTATCAATCAAATTCAAGATATATTTCTCTCCTTTGTATACATATTCCATCTGAATGGCATGACTCTTGATAGTTATACCACGCTCGCGTTCAAGATCCATATCATCGAGCATCTGTCCTTCCGTTATCTTGATGGTTTTGGTATATTCCAAAAGACGGTCGGACAGTGTTGACTTACCATGATCAATATGGGCTATAATGCAGAAATTCCTTATTTTTTCCATAGAGTATTCAAATTTAGCGCAAAGATAATGAAAAAAAAGGTATTAAAAGGTAAATGACATAAAAAAAGCATTGCTCCCTCTGTTCCAAAGAAAGCAATGCTCTATCTTAAAAAGATTCGAATTAATTCATGGATCCACCCACAATATCAAGCAATTCTGCCGTAATAGCACTCTGACGACCCTTATTGTACTGAATTCTAAGGTCATCCAGCAAGTCGTTTGCATTATCGGTTGCAGTCTGCATTGCAACAGTGCGAGCTGCATGTTCTGCAGCCTGAGCATCGAGCATAACCGTGAAGATTTTCATGCTTAACGCGTCAGGAATCAAAGAATTCAGCATCTCTTCTGCCGAAGGTTCAATGATATAGCCAGACATAGAGCCTTCTTTGTTGCTGTTCAACTGAACAGGCAAAAAGGTATCCAAAGTAATGATCTGGCTAGCTGTAGACTTGAAATGCATGTACACAATCTCAACTCTATCAATCTTTCCCTTCAAATAGTCGGCCATAAGTTTTTGAGCTAATTCATTGGCAGTCTCAAACTGTGGTTT
The DNA here is from genome assembly GCA_030523705.1 of Bacteroidales bacterium. Lineage (GTDB taxonomy): Bacteria > Bacteroidota > Bacteroidia > Bacteroidales > Bacteroidaceae > Minthousia. The sequence continues at coordinate 10,387 of JAUNHZ010000085.1, read as the reverse complement.
ATCACCTTTCAACACATAATCTCTAATCAGATTAAAGCCTTTTAACTTCAGCAAACTCTGATCAAGTTTACGGCCTATAACGTAGCAATCTACAGCACCTGCACCTAATTTTGAAGTCCAGTCGTCAATCAAATGAGTGGTATGGCGCAAAACATTACTGTTATATCCACCACATAAACTACTATTAGATGCAATAGCAACCACTGCAACACGTTTAACCTGTGCATGTGGTTGGCAGAATGGAGATGAGATCTTAGTATCACCACTCAAAAGATTAACCATGATGTGATGCAACTGTCGATCATATGGAAGCATGTTTTCAATGGCATTCTGCGCTTTATGTAATTTTGCAGAAGCCACCATCTTCATCGCCGAAGTAATCTTCAGCGTTCCTTCAACAGATCCGATACGACCCTTTATCTCTTTCAAAGAAGCCATAAGCTACTAATTTTAAGACAACTCTATGCAGATATTATTAGCAATGTTTGCAATTATATCGGTGATTGTATCATCAATCTTACCAGCTGCAAGTGGTGCAATTACATCATCTGTATGAGCAGTTCTTAGTACCTGTAAGAATTTATCCTGGAATTCTGGAACTTTCTCCACAGGAATCTTACTCATTAATCCCTTTGTTCCACAATACAGAATAGCAACCTGCTCGCCTACTGGCATTGGACTATACTGAGGCTGAATCAACAGTTTGTTGTTCTTACGACCTCTATCAATAGCCATAGCGGTAACAGCATCCATATCACTGGAGAATTTAGAGAATGCCTCAAGTTCACGATACTGTGCCTGGTCAATCTTCAGTGTACCAGCAACTTTCTTCATGGACTTGATCTGTGCAGAACCACCTACACGAGAAACAGAAATACCCACGTTAATAGCAGGACGGAAACCTTGGTTGAATAAGTCTGTCTCCAAGAAGATCTGTCCATCTGTGATAGAAATCACATTGGTTGGGATATAAGCAGACACATCGCCAGCCTGAGTCTCAATGATAGGTAAAGCAGTTAATGAACCACCACCTTTCACACGACCTTTCAGACATGCTGGCAAATCATTCATCTGTTCTGCGACCTCCTGCTGATTAATAATCTTCGCAGCACGTTCCAACAAACGGCTATGCAGATAGAACACATCACCAGGATAAGCCTCACGACCAGAAGGACGGCGAAGAATCAGTGAAACCTCACGATAAGCAACAGCCTGCTTAGACAAGTCATCGTATACTACCAAAGCATGACGTCCGGTATCGCGCAGGAACTCACCAATAGCAGCACCGGCAAAAGGTGCAAAATACTGAAGAGCTGCGGTATCAGCAGCAGTGGCTGTTACGACACAAGTATAAGGCATAGCACCCTGTTCGCGAAGGGTCTGAACGATACTAGCAACAGTAGAACCTTTCTGGCCGATGGCTACATAGATGCAATATACAGGATTTCCTGCTTCGTAATTAGCTTTCTGGTTGATAATGGTATCAATAGCAATAGCAGTCTTACCTGTTTGTCGGTCACCGATAATCAATTCACGCTGTCCACGACCAATAGGAATCATGGCATCAACAGCTTTCAAACCGGTCTGCAATGGCTCCTTAACTGGCTGACGGAATACCACACCTGGTGCTTTACGCTCCAATGGCATCTCAAAAGTCTCACCCTGAATAGGTCCCATGCCATCCAGAGGTTCACCCAGAGGATTGATTACACGGCCAAACATCTGCTCAGAGACATTAATAGATGCAATACGTCCGGTACGCTTTACAATCATACCCTCCTTAATCTTCTCGCTATTGCCAAGAAGCACTGCACCCACATTATCCTCTTCCAGATTCATGACAATGGCCATGACACCATTCTCAAATTCCAGCAACTCACTTGCCTCGGCATTTTGCAAACCATAGATACGCGCAACGCCGTCACCCACAGTCAGTACTCGACCCACTTCCTCAAATTGGGCAGTGATATCGATGTCTCGCAATTGAGACAACAACACCTCGGAAATTTCGCTGGCTTTTATATTATTCATATTCAGACAATTCTTTTGTTTTTCTCAATAAATTGTTTCTTGATTTTCTCAAACTGAGAAGCTATAGAAGCATCGATTCTGCGATCATCAATCTCAAAGATGAATCCACCTAAAAGATTTGGATCTGTATGTGATTCCATAATAACATCGGTATATGGAGCCGATTTTTCCTCCATCCATTTCTCTAAACGTTCAGATACTTCAGTGGAGACAGGTACGGCTGTTGTCAGTCGACCTATACAAATTCGCTTCAATTCCCTATATAGAGTCACATAACTATGGCAAATGAATAACATGTATGTTTCCCTGTGATTCTGAAGGACTAAACGTACAAAATTTCTGAATACGGGGCTAACATTTTCCGAAGCAGCCGCACAGAGTACACGCTCTTTCTTGGCTGTTTCAGCAATTGGATTACCCAACAAATCAGCAACCTGCTTACAATTTTCATAGCTATCAATGAAATGCAAGACCTCTTTATAAACAAGGTCCTCTGCATGCTCCTCAATAGCATATTTCAGCAGGGCTTTTGCATAACGTCTGGCAATTACTCCAATATCCATCGTTTACTTCATAATCTCATCCAACATACGGTTGACCATAGCCATCTGCTCGTTGTCATTCTTTAAATTCTGACGCAAGACCTTCTCTGCAATTTCAACAGAAAGAATACCAACCTGTCTGCGAATATCGCGGATGGCATCTTCTTTCTCTGATTCTATCTGTTGTTTTGCTTCTGCAAGAAGTTTCTGCCCGGCAACCGTTGCTTCTGTCTTAGCTTTCTCGACAATCTGATTACGCATCTCCATAGCTTCAGCCAAGATCTTTGACTGCTGCTCCTGAGCTTGCTTCAATAACATATTAGACTCTTCCTGGATCTGTGCAAGCTTTTCGTTTGCCTCTTTCGCTTTCAGAATGGAATCATCGATATACTTCTTACGCTCATCGACCATATTTGTGATGATAGGCCAACCGAATTTTGCAAGTATTACAAATACCACTCCGAATGAAATAATCATCCAGAACAACAGTCCACTGTCGGGAATTAACAATGACATAATTTTACTTCATCAGAACAACCAACAAGCAAGTAACAACACCAATCAAAGAGACACCCTCTACGAGAGCACCAATAATAATCATTGGAGTCTGAATCTTGCTGATAGCCTCAGGCTGACGAGCCATAGCATCCATAGCGCTGCCACCAATCTTACCTAAACCAATACCTGCACCGACAGCAACAATACCGGCACCAATGGCTGCACCTACATAAGCAACCGCCTCTAACAAAATTGAACTTAACATAATCTTTAAATTTTTATTGTTATTATTTTTAATTTATATCATTTTTAATCATTCTGCATGATGATGAGATGGCTGTGACAAGCCAATGAAAACCGCAGACAGCATGGTAAACACATAAGCCTGAATAAATGCCACCAACAGTTCCAATAAATTCAAGAAAATGCAGAAGAATAAAGACAGAGGAGTCATGACACCACCCAAGAGCGCACCCATGGATGAAGTAATGAAGATTACGCCAAACAAGGCAAGCATAGCCGCATGTCCAGCCATGATATTGGCAAACAAACGGATAGCCAGAGCCACAGGTTTAGTGAAAAGACCAATGAACTCTATAACTGCCATGATAGGCTTTAGTGGACCTGGAACATCTGCCCAGAAAATCTCCTTCCAATATTCCTTATTTCCAAACAGGTTGACCATCAAGAAGGTACAGAAAGCTAACACACAAGTCACGGCAATGTTACCTGTGATATTAGCAGAACCAGGAATCAGGCCAATCAAGTTATTCAAGAAAATAAAGAAGAAGGCAGTTAGCAGATATGGAGCATAACGCTGAACATGTACAGGGATATTAGCCTTGACAATATCATTATAAACCATGGAAATCATCATTTCCATTAAGCCTATAAAACCCTTTGGAGAATCTGTAGATGCCTCTTTTCCTTTATACCAACGTGCGCAACTTAATATAATGCAAGTCAGTATGATACAATTCAAGATTAGAGCCACAGCATTCTTGGTTAATGAAATATCTACGGGTCTAACTTCCTCTCCCGAAGCATTTCTCTCCACTATCTTACCTGCATAATCACCTTCCTCGGCAATGTAGAAGCCTTGATAATCCTCTTCTTCAACTTTTGATGAACTGAATGTAAACCACTCTCCTCTTTCCTTAGAATACAGAATTACGGGTAACGGAATGGCTATGGGAGTATCACCTATATTGGTAAAATGCCACTCATAGGAATCTCCAATATGTCCAAAAATCATGCCAGAAATATCTATCTTAGATTCTGTACTTTCAGCTTCAGGCTCCGCAGCTACAGCAGGAATGCCTAAAAGCATGAAGAAAGTCAAAATTAAAAACAGTTTCTGAAACCCGCTATGTCTACAACTGCTCATTTTCATTTCTATTTCCCTTTTTCCCATATTTCAGGAAAAATACTGTTTCGTAAATAATTGTAAGCAACAAAACCAATAACGTGGACAAGGTGAAAGCCACTACAGGTTCATCTGTGAGAAGTGCCACTAAGACAATCCACATTACACCTAATAATATTTTAACAGCCTTACTTCCAAGTACAATCCATACTATCATCTCCTGGTTATTCTCTTTTGCCCATTTATAGAAAAAGGATAAACCTATCTCATAAATGACAAAGAAGGCGACCATTATACATGTACACATACAGTAATTACATTATGATGCACCTCTACATAACCAGATTTGACAGGCTGTAACTTTTCCTCGCCCTGGGTCCTGAATCTAATTATACCCTCTACCAAAGTAGAGATGATGGAATCATGATCCTTCAGCACTTGGAACCGTCCTCTACCCCCAGGGAATTCCACCATTTCCACTTCACCAGTGAACAGGGTCTTCTCCGGGCTATAAATTGTCATATCCATAATCAGGCTTTATTTGCTTGTTCTAACAGTTTCTGTCCCTTAGCAATAGCTTCTTCAATTGTACCAACATTCAAGAATGCTTGTTCTGGCAGATGATCTACAGCACCATCCAGAATCATGTTGAAGCCCTTTATGGTGTCCTCTATGTTCACCATTACACCCTTAACACCGGTAAACTGCTCAGCAACAGTAAATGGCTGAGACAGGAAACGCTGCACACGACGAGCGCGATTTACGGTCTGCTTGTCTTCATCGGACAACTCATCCATACCTAAGATAGAGATGATATCCTGAAGTTCCTTGTTGCGCTGTAGAATCTGCTTAACGCGCTGAGCACAATTATAATGCTCTTCACCAATGATATTAGGGTCCAGGATTCTTGATGTTGAATCCAATGGGTCAACAGCTGGATAGATACCTAGCTCTGTAATCTTACGGCTAAGCACAGTGGTAGCATCCAAGTGAGAGAAGGTCGTTGCTGGAGCAGGGTCTGTCAAGTCATCGGCAGGCACATAAACTGCCTGAACTGATGTAATAGAACCTTTCTTGGTTGAAGTAATACGCTCCTGCATCTTACCCATATCCGTAGACAGAGTAGGCTGATAACCTACAGCAGATGGCATTCGTCCCAGCAATGCTGAAACCTCTGAACCTGCCTGCGTGAAACGGAAGATGTTATCAATGAACAACAAGATATCCTTTGATGTTCCCACCTCATCGCTATCACGGAAAGACTCTGCAACAGTCAAACCAGACAATGCTACTGATGCACGTGCACCAGGTGGCTCTGACATCTGGCCATACACAAGGGTCGCCTGTGACTTCTCCACCTCTTTATAATCAATAGAAGACAAATCCCATTTACCTTCCTCAAGGTTTTTCTTGAATTCCTCACCGTAACGGATTACACCACTCTCAATCATTTCACGGAGAAGGTCATTACCCTCACGGGTACGTTCACCAACACCAGTGAAGACAGAGAAACCATTGTGTTTCTTGGCAATGTTGTTGATAAGCTCCATGATCAACACGGTCTTACCTACACCGGCACCACAGAAAAGACCAATCTTACCTCCTTTTAAATAAGGTTCAAGCAAGTCGATGACCTTAATACCAGTATATAACACTTCCTGTGAAGTGGTCAGTTCCTCGAACTTAGGAGGCTCACGATGTATTGGGAAAGCACCTTCTTTTGATAGTTTCTTCATTCCATCAACAGTCTCACCTACTACATTTAGTAATCGGCCTTTCACCTGATCGCCAACTGGCATGGTGATAGGCATTCCTGTAGGAACAGCCTCCAGGCCACGGCGCAAACCATCGGTAGAGTCCATTGCAACGCAACGAACACTGCTTTCACCAATATGCTGCTGAACCTCAACAATCAGTTCCTTTCCGTCTGGCCGTATGATACATAGCGCCTCATTAATCTGAGGAAGCATTTTTTCGGTCTCATTCTCTGAGACCTCAAAATGTACGTCTACAACAGGTCCGATAACCTGAGATACACGTCCGTTTATATTTGACATAATTCAGTATTTGATTAAATTGAAAGTTCGTCAAGAACCTTGATCAAACTCTTATCAATAGGCTTTTCTTTCTTGATGGCATCGGAGAATGGTACATATACAACAATATCATTTCTGATTCCAATCATGACATTACGCTGGCCATCAAGGATTGCATCGATAGCACCTGCACCCAAACGGCTTGCAAGGATGCGGTCTCTAGCTGATGGAGAACCACCACGCTGCAAGTGACCAAGGATAGACACACGTACATCGTATTGAGGATACTCCTTGCGTACACGCTCTGCATAGTACAAAGCACCACACTTAGGGCTCTCGCTGACAATCACGATACTTGAGTTCTTACTCTTTCTGATACCACGGCCAATAAAGTGCTCCAACTGATCAGCATCGGTTGAATCCTCTGGAATAATTGCAGCCTCTGCACCTGATGCCAATGCACTGTTCTGTGCCAAGAAGCCTGCATCACGACCCATAACCTCTACCAAGAAGATACGCTCGTGTGAGTTTGCAGTATCACGGATCTTATCCACGCACTGAACAATGGTGTTCAAAGTTGTATCATAACCGATAGTCAAGTCAGTACCATACAAGTCGTTATCAATGGTACCAGGCAAACCAATACATGGTACATCGAACTCCTCTGCGAAAATACGGGCTCCAGTAAGAGAACCGTTACCACCAATAACAATCAGTGCATCAATTCCATGAGCCTGCATGTTCTCATAGGCCTTCTTACGACCCTCTGGGGTAGTAAATGCCTTAGAACGGGCAGATTTCAAGATTGTACCACCACGCTGGATGATATTACTAACATTTTCAGAAGTGAATGGCTTAATTTCATCGTTAATCAAACCATCGTATCCACGATAGATACCAAATACTTTGAAACCTTGGCAGATTGCGCTTCTTGTGATAGCGCGAATTGCTGCGTTCATACCTGGTGAATCACCACCTGAAGTTAAAATTCCAATTGCTTTAACTCTTGCCATATTGTATGTTTTTACTTTAAATTTACAAAACCAAGTTTAGATTTTAGAAAATACAAAATCTAGGAGCAAATTTAGGAAAAAATGGAGAAAACACCTAAATAAATTAAGAAAAAAAAGAAGAAAAATACAGAAATTGACAAAAGAGCGGTAAACGGGACTCGAACCCGCGACCCTCGGCTTGGGAAGCCAATGCTCTACCAACTGAGCTATTACCGCATGGATTTCTTATGCAAAGATAAAACATATTTGTCATGCTAGCGCAATACGTTAACATATTTTATCCATAATGGAGGTCTTCATTGATGAACGAACCCGGTCATCATTTAAGCCTGTCGTCAGTCGCCTATGAAGACCAAACTGAATGGGATTTAAATGGGACTCACTAGGGACTTGCTTGGGACCAAATCATGAAAAAGAATTGTGATTACTTGTCCATGTCAATAAAAATCACGAATATTGCACTAATTTTCAAAAAAGCAATAAAGTTATGATTATATACAACACCACCTACCAGGTAGATGTAAACGACGCAAGAAACTTTGTGATTTACATTTTAGAGCAGTTTATCCCTTCCACAGAGGCACAGGGAGATTTGAAGAATGCAAGACTTACTCGCATCCTTTCTCATAAAGACCCAGACTCAGAATGCTTTTCACTCCAGTTTGAGGCAGAAAGTACTGCAAAAATCCATCATTGGCTGGTGCAGCAAGGAAACAAGCTGAATGAAGATATGAACAAGATGTTCCGTGATGAGATTGTGGGATTCTCTACCATCATGGAGGTTATTGAATAACAAATGATTAAATCTGTAAAGGAAAAGATTATCCTGGGTGTTGACCCCGGAACTAATTACATGGGATACGGGTTGCTTAAGGTGGAAGGCACTAAGGCATCCCTTATTTGCATGGGTGTAATAGACTTGCACAAAGAATCTGATCCTTACCTAAAACTAGGGCATATCTTTGAGCGCATCTGGGGTATCATTGAGTCATACCTCCCCGATGAGATGGCTATTGAGTCTCCATTCTTTGGGAAGAATGTACAGAGTATGCTCAAGTTAGGTCGTGCCCAAGGCGTAGCTATAGCAGCTGCTGTTCATCATGGTGTACCTATAACAGAATATGCACCACTTAAAATCAAGATGGCACTAACGGGCAACGGGGCTGCGGCTAAAGAGCAAGTAGCCAGTATGTTACAGCGCATTTTAAAAATTCCGGAAGAGGATATGCAAAAGCAGTTGGATGCCACAGATGCCCTAGCAGCAGCCTATTGCCACTACCTGCAGATGGGAAGACCTACTGTTGAAGGCGGAGCCAAGTCATGGTCGGATTTCATCAAGAAAAATCCCACCAAAGTAAGTAAAAGGAAAGTATAAGAGATGGGAAATACACAACAAATCATTAGCATAAGAAAAGGTGTCGTCAGACATCCAGATTACAAATTCAAGAACGAGATTAACCTAGAGTTTTGCGATGGCGAGCAGATTGCCATTGTTGGTCCAAATGGTGGTGGCAAGTCCATGTTGGTAGATGTCCTCACAGGCAAACATGCCCTATTGATGACAGAGCCCGTATATGATTTCAGTCCTTCCACCAAGAAGCATGCGTATGAGAATATCAAATATCTGGAATTCAGAGACTCTTATGGTGAGCAA
>JAUNHZ010000085.1:0-1237 GCA_030523705.1 Bacteroidales bacterium | reverse complement strand
AAGAGATGGAATCAGCATGATATAGACGACTCTCCCCTAGTTTCAGAATTACTTCAGGAAACCATCAATCTCATATCAAAGCAGGAAATCCAGCTCCCGGAAGAGTATGTAAAGAACCTGTATGAAATGTTCAATTTAGATGCGCTTTTAGGTAAACGTATCGTTACGCTATCCAGTGGAGAACTTCGAAAATTCCAGCTAACCAAAGCGCTACTATATGCTCCAAGGGTACTGATTATAGACAACCCATTTATTGGATTGGATGCTCAGACGCGAACATTCCTAAAGCAACTCTTCAGCACCCTATCCAAGAGTTTGAAAATCCAGTTTATTCTTGTTCTTTCTCGCCAAGATGAAATACCAGAATTCATTACCCATGTAGTGGAGGTAAAGGATATGGTTGTCCATGATAAGGAGTGTGCAGAAGACTATAGAAGCAGAACCAATATAGTAGATAGTGACAATACATATAATAAAATAATAGACAAGATTATAAATATACCTTATTCAAGCTATAGTCAAACTAACTACAAAGAGTTGCTAGATTTTAGGAACGTAACCATAAAGTACGGAGACCGCATTATTTTGAACCAACTCAACTGGAAGGTTGAAAAAGGAGAATTTTGGTCGCTATCTGGAGCAAATGGTTCTGGTAAAAGTACACTATTAAGTCTTGTATGTGCAGATAATCCACAAGCATATGCATGCGATATTCGTCTATTTGGGAACAAAAGAGGCACAGGTGAAAGCATCTGGGACATCAAAAAGCACATAGGTTATGTCTCCCCAGAAATGCATCGAGCATACTTGAAAGATTTGCCAGCCATAGATATTGTAGCAAGTGGTTTGCATGACTCTGTGGGGTTATATGTGCGTCCAAAGCCCGAGCAAAAAAGCATCTGTGAATTCTGGATGGACATCTTTGGCATATTGAAACATAAGGACAAGACTTTCCTAAAGCTTTCAAGTGGAGAGCAACGTCTAGTCCTACTGGCGCGTGCTTTTGTGAAAGATCCGGAACTTTTGATCCTAGACGAGCCTCTTCATGGATTAGACACTTCGAACCGTGAAAAAGTAAAGGTCATTATCAATACATTTGCAAAAAGAAAAGGCAAAACCATCGTCATGGTAACCCATTACAAAGAAGAACTTCCAAGTTGTTTCACCAAACATCTGGTCCTAAAATCCAAATAAACACCAACTTTCTTGGTAAAGTGTGCAAAAAGGCGTATATTTG
>JAUNHZ010000084.1 GCA_030523705.1 Bacteroidales bacterium | reverse complement strand
ATCTCTGAAGCTAAGGCAATCAAGGAAGTATTCGGTGAGAATGCTTACAAACTGAATATCTCTTCTACCAAGTCTATGACTGGTCACTTGCTGGGTGCAGCTGGTGCAGTTGAGGCATTGGTTTGCGTATTGGCAGTGAAGAACGACATCGTTCCTCCTACTATCAACCACGCAGAGGATGATCAGGATGAGAAGATTGACTACAACATGAACTTTACGTTCAATGTGGCTCAGAAGCGTGAAATTCGCGCTGCTTTGAGTAACACATTCGGCTTCGGTGGTCACAACGCATGTGTAATCTTCAAGAAATACGCTGAATAATCGTGTTTTTGATTGATCTTATAGATAGGATACGACTCCCTTTCCGCAAGGACAAGGAGTCGTATCTGCGTTTATATAAAATTCTGGGATTCTTCCCACATAACATTCAGTATTACAAGCAGGCACTCATTCACAAGTCCACCAACAAGAAGGGCGAGAAGGATGCACGCTTGAACAACAACGAGCGCCTGGAGTTCCTGGGTGACGCCATCCTGGATGCCATTGTAGGCGACATTGTCTACCAGCACTTCGTTGGAAAACGTGAGGGATTCCTCACCAATACACGCAGTAAAATCGTACAGCGTGACACCTTGAACAAAATTGCAACCGAAATTGGATTGGACAAGCTCATCCAGTCCGACATGCATAATTCTTCGCATAACAGCTACATGGGTGGAAACGCCTTTGAAGCGTTAATAGGTGCTGTCTATCTGGACAGAGGTTACAACTATTGCATGAAATTCATGAAGGAGCGTATCCTGAAGCAGTTGATTAACATTGACAAGGTAGCTTATAAAGAAGTGAATTTCAAGAGTAAACTGATAGAATGGAGTCAGAAGAATAAAGTCAATCTCAACTTTACCTTATTAGAGGAAAGTAAAGACGACCAGGGTGGTAGCCCAGTCTTCTTGAGCGAGGTTTCTATAGAGGGAATCAGTTGCGGAAAAGGCAAAGGATATTCCAAGAAAGAAAGCCAGCAGCTGGCTGCCAAGGAAGCCTTGAAGAAACTTAAGCGAAATCCAAAACTGATTGACGAGGTCTTTGCTGTCAAAAGTAAGCGCACTGCCATGGAAGAAGAACCTACAGCCATTCCAGAACAGGAGTCAAATACGGTAGAGTTAGAAACCAGCGCGCCAAAAGCTAACGAGCCTGTAGAAACCCCAAAGAAAAAGGAGGTAAAACAAGTTCTAGAGCAGCAGGAAGAGAGTGATTTTGATTTTTCGGACATTTCTCTCCAGAAGAAAGACTTGACTAAGGAAGAAATCATTGCAGCAGCCGAGGCTGCCGCTTTTGAGCAAAATGCCTAATTCATCGAAGATGAGGTATTAAAAATTGTGTAATAATCCCCTTATTTCAAAACTTTCCGTTAACTTTGCACAGAATTTACAGATAACGGAAAAGAATGAATATTACTTCCCTTGCCGGACTATATTTTACTTCACGACAGAAAGCCGTGGAGCTCTATGATACACAGGCTGAAAACCTGCAGCATCAGGTCATGATGAAACTGGTGCAGAAGGCGGCTCAGACCGAATGGGGTCATGCCCACCATTTTGATCAGATTAAGAATTACGAGGATTTTGCAAAAGCCATGCAAGTCAACACCTATGAGGAGTTGAAGGGCTTTATCGACCGTATGCGTCACGGAGAGAAAGACCTCTTGTGGCCAGGTCAGGTTCGTTGGTATGCCAAGTCTTCGGGTACCACAAACGATAAGAGTAAGTTCATCCCAGTAAGCCAGGATGGTTTGAAGAACATCCACTATCTGGGTGGAACCGATGCAGTGGCTCTTTACCTGAAGCAGAATCCTAAGAGCCGCATCTTCGATGGCAGAGCCTTAATCCTTGGTGGTTCACACTCCCCAAACTACAATGTAAGCAATAGCTTGGTGGGCGACTTAAGTGCCGTCCTCATTGAAAACATCAACCCACTGGTGAACTTGGTGCGTGTGCCTAAGAAAGAGACTGCCCTGCTCAGTGATTTCGAAATCAAGCGCGACCGTATTGCCCGTGAGACCATGAACAAGGATGTCACCAACCTGAGTGGTGTTCCTTCATGGATGCTCTCCGTCATCAACAGAGTTTTGGAACTCAGCGGCAAGCAATACCTGGATGAGGTATGGCCAAACCTGGAAGTATTCTTCCACGGAGGTGTAGCCTTCACCCCTTACCGAGAGCAGTACAAGCAGCTTATCCGCACGCCACAGATGCACTACATGGAGACCTACAATGCCAGCGAGGGCTTCTTTGGCTTACAGACAGATTTCACAGATCCTGCCATGGAACTGATGATAGACTATGACGTATTCTACGAGTTCATCCCTATGGACGAGCTGGAGAAAGAGAATCCTACCGTAGTGCCATTGACCGGTGTAGAGGTTGGCAAGAACTACGCCATGGTCATCAGTACCAGCTGCGGTTTGTGGCGTTACCTGATTGGTGACACCATAAAGTTCACCCAGAAGGACCCATACAAGTTCATCATCTCCGGTAGAACCAAGCATTTCATCAATGCCTTTGGTGAGGAGTTGATTGTGGACAATGCAGAGAAAGGCTTGGCCAAGGCTTGCGAGGTAACAGGAGCACAAGTGCGTGAATACACCGCAGCGCCTATCTTTATGGATGCGAATGCCAAATGCCGCCATCAGTGGCTGATTGAGTTCAGCGTAAAGCCAGACTCCCTGGAGAAGTTTGCACAAGTGCTGGACCAGACCTTGCAAGAGATCAACTCAGACTATGAAGCCAAGCGCTACAAGAACATCACCTTGCAGCACCTGGAGCTGATAGAGGCCAGAACCAACCTGTTCAACGACTGGCTCAAAGCCAAGGGTAAGCTGGGTGGACAGCACAAGGTACCAAGACTGAGCAACTCCCGTGAACACATCGAAGAACTATTAAACATGAACCAATAACGACATGAAATTCCAGCACCGACATTTTCTTCCGCTGCTCCTGGCACTCTTCCTGGCCGCTTGCGCCAAGATGGGTTCCCCCGATGGTGGTCCTTACGATGAGACACCTCCAAAGCTCATCAAGAGCACCCCTGTGGAAAATGCCTTGAACAACAAGATCAAGAAAGTTGTCCTGGAATTTGATGAGTACATCAAGATTGAGAACGCCAGCGAGAAAGTGGTGGTCTCTCCTCCTCAGCTGGAACAGCCTGAGATTAAGACCAGTGGACATAATGTTGTAGTGGAGCTCATGGACACGCTGAAGAGCAACACTACCTACACCATTGATTTCTCAGATGCCATTGTGGACAACAACGAGGGCAACCCTATGGGTAATTTTGCCTTCACCTTCTCTACCGGCGAGCAGATTGATACCATGGAGGTATCGGGTACCGTACTCAATGCAGAGGACCTGGAACCTATCAAAGGCATCCTGGTAGGTTTGTACAGCGACTTGGAGGACTCGGCGTTCAACAAGAAGCCTATGGAGCGTGTAGCACGCACCAATGGTAGTGGAAAATTTGTCATCAAGGGTGTAGCCCCAGGCAACTACCACATCTTTGCCTTACAAGATGCCGACCAGAACTACAGTTTCAACCAGAAGAGTGAGAAGATTGCCTTCTTGGATGACTTGGTCATTCCTTCTTGCCAGCCAGACTTGCGCATGGACACCCTCTGGACAGACTCTATCCACTATGACTCTATCCAGCAGGTACCTTTCACCCATTTCTATCCAGACAATCTGGTGCTGACAGCTTTCAAAGAGGTCATGACAGACCGCTATAGAGTCAAGGAGGAACGCCCTGTCCCTGAACGATTCTCCATCGTCTTCTCTTCTAAGAGTGATACGCTACCTAAGCTGAGAGGATTGAATTTCAACGAGGAAAACGCCTTCCTCATTGAGGAAAACTTGACTAAGGATACCTTGCAATATTGGATTACAGATACCCTGATTGCCCATCAGGATACCCTGCATATAGAAATGACATACTTTGGTACAGACTCTGTGGGTACGCTATCACTTATGACAGACACCCTGAGTCTGACACCAAAGAAAAGCCTGGCCAAGATTCAAAAAGAAAAGCAGAACAAACTGGAGGAATGGGAGAAGGAACAGAAGCGCAAACAGCGTAGAGGTCAGCCTTATGATAGCATTCCACCAGTAGAGAAACTGGCTTTGCGACTGTCGCCAAGCGGAAATATAGAGCCCGATGCCAGCATTAAGTTCGAGTTTGAGGAACCACTTGCCCTGCTGGACACCGCAGGCATTCACCTCCTACATAAAAAAGATACCATCTGGGAGGAAATCCCGTATTATTTTGACCGAGTACCTAACAAACTTTACAAGTTTGAACTGATAGGTGAATGGAGACCAGAGCAGGAATACAAGCTCAAGGTGGACTCTGCTAGCTTCCAGGGCATCTATGGTACCAAGAACGACTCGCTGGAAGTCAGCCTCCGAGTTCCTGCCTTAGATACCTACAGTTCCCTCTTCCTGAACATTACAGGTGCCGATGGTCCGGTAGTGGTGCAGCTGCTCAATCAGGACAAGCCAATCAAGGAAGCGGAAGTAATAGACGGACACGCTGACTTCTATTTCCTGAAACCAGGAACCTATTACGTCAGAGCCTTCATCGACTTAAACGGCGATGGCGAATGGACTACCGGAGAGTATGCCAGCAAGCGACAAGCCGAAGAGATGTTCTACTATCCTGGAGCACTGGAGCTGAAAGAGAAATGGGACATCACCCAAGAATGGAATTTACGCGCTAAGCCACTGAATGAGCAAAAGCCTGAGGCTATCATCAAGCAGAAGCCAGACCAAGAGAAAACCATTAAGAACAGAAACGCAGAACGCGAGAAAAAACTCAACAGAAACTAAAATAAAAAGCCTATGAAACGACTACTCAACTTCATTTGCCTACTCTTGGCTACCAGTAGCCTTTGGGCACAAACCCCAACGGAGAACAAAGCCATCAAGGTGGGAGAAGACCTGACCTATGACCTCTACTTCAACTGGCAGTTCATCTGGGTCAAGGTAGGAAACGCCTACATGAACACTACGGCCACCACCTACCAGAACCAGAAAGCCCTGAAGACCTATCTGATCACCAAGGGCAACAAGAAGGCCGACAAGTTCTTTGTGATGCGTGACACCCTGACCTCCATCGCTACGGAGAAACTGGTCCCACTCTACTACCAGAAGAGCGCAGAGGAGGGAAAGCACTATACCGTGGATAAAGTATGGTACAAATATGCCAGCGGCAAGACCAACATGGATCTCTATTTCCTGGACAGGCACGGCAATGTAAGGCGCAAGGCCGAGACCGCCACCAAGGAAGTCTATGACATGGTATCCATGCTCAACCGCGCCCGCTCCTGGGATGCCACCAGCCTCAAGCCAGGCCAGAAGATCAAGTTCCTGATGGCCGAGGGCAAGCATGTAGAGGAGCAGACTGTTATCTACCGCAAGAAAGAAGTGGTAAAAGCCAACGACGATGTGAAATACAGCTGCCACAAGCTCTCCTTTGTGGAATACGACGAGAAAGGTAAGGAAAAAGAGATCATCACCTTCTATGTGACTGATGACGAAAACCACCTGCCCGTACGACTGGACATGAACCTGAAGTTCGGTTCAGCTAAAGCATTCCTCACATCGGCTAAAAATTATAAACACCCATTAAAATCGATTGTAAGCAAATAAGAGAATGGATATTGTAAGGTTCGTCAAGAACTGGACACTTCCCATATCCATGGTTACGGGAGCGCTCAGCTATTTCATCTATGTAAACATCCCACAACTAGCCCCAACCAGACCAGTGGTGAGCGAGCTAATCAATTACGTGCAGCCTTCCTTGATTTTCTGCATGCTCTTCTTAACCTTTTGTAAGGTTAAGCCAGCCCAGCTGAAACCTAAAAAATGGTTCTTGAAACTGGCCCTTTTCCAAGGTGGTCTCTTTACCCTGATGGGGTTGTACCTAGCAGCCTGCCCTGACACCCCACTCCGACTGGTAACAGAGGGAGCCATGCTTTGTATCATCTGCCCCACCGCTACAGCCTGCGCTGTTGTCACCATGCGCCTGGGAGGCGATGCTGCCATTGTAACCACCTACACCATCTTCATCAACCTGTTGGTGAGCCTGCTGGCTCCTGTGGTGTTACCTATAGCCCACCCACAGGCCGGAATCTCTTTTCTGCCAGCATTCTACACCATCATACACAAGGTGTTTCCCCTGCTGATATGTCCACTATTGGCCGCTTGGTTTGTTCGTTATGCCCTGCCCTCCCTACACCAATACCTGCTCAAGTTCAAGGATTTAGCTTTCTACTTGTGGGCCATAGCCTTAGCCCTGGCTATTGCCATTACCTGCAAGTCGCTCATGCATACCGACGGCAGTATATGGGACATTCTTGGCATTGCATTGGTCTCTGCCATTTGCTGCCTGATTCAGTTTGTATATGGTAAATGGGTGGGTAAAAAGGTTGGCTACAAGATTGAAGGAGGCCAGATGTTAGGCCAGAAAAATACCGTCTTCATCATTTGGCTGGGCTACACCTTCCTGAGTCCTGCCACCACCATTGCCGGAGGCTGTTACAGTGTATGGCATAACCTTATGAATACCTGGCAGCTCTACCAGAAAAGAAAAGCCGATGAACTAGCTGCGAAAAAACTGAGTTGATTTTTTGCATGAGTCATCGAAAATCGATAATTTTGCAATCTTAAACATTGAATTTATGGAACATCAATTATATATCTACAACACGCTGACCCGTTACAAGGAGGTTTTCAAGCCCCTGAACGAAGGTCGCGTAGGCATGTATGTCTGCGGTCCTACCGTATACGGTGACGCACACTTAGGCCATGCCCGTCCAGCCATCACGTTCGACTTGCTGTTCCGCTTCTTGCAGAAGCTTGGATACAAAGTTCGCTATGTCCGCAACATTACAGATGTAGGCCACCTAGAGCACGATGCAGACGAAGGTGAGGACAAGATTGCCAAGAAGGCACGCCTGGAGCAGCTTGAGCCAATGGAAGTTGCTCAGTACTATACCAATCGTTTCCACGATGCCATGAACGACTTAAACTGTCTTCCTCCAAGCATCGAGCCACATGCTACCGGTCATATCATTGAGCAGCAGCAGTTGGTACAGGAGATTATGCAGAACGGTTATGCGTATGAGAGCAATGGCTCTATCTACTTTGATGTAGAGAAATACGACAAAGACCACAAATACGGCATTCTCTCTGGCCGCAGCCTGGAGAACATCAAGGATGCAAGCCGTGAACTGGCAGGTGTAGGCGAGAAGAAGAACCAAGCAGACTTTGCACTGTGGAAGAAAGCCATGCCAGAGCACATCATGCACTGGCCAAGTCCATGGAGCGAGGGTTTCCCAGGCTGGCACTGTGAGTGTACGGCTATGGGCCGCAAATACTTAGGCGAGCATTTTGACATCCACGGGGGAGGATTGGACTTAGTTTTCCCACACCACGAGTGTGAGATTGCACAGGCTGTAGCCAGCCAGGGTGACCAGATGGTACATTACTGGATGCACAACAACATGATTACCATCGACGGAAAGAAGATGGGTAAGTCATACAACAACTTCATCACCCTGCCACAGTTCTTTGCTGGTGAGCACGAGCGTTTGGAGAAGGGCTACAGCCCAATGACCATCCGCTTCTTCATCCTGCAGGCACACTACCGCAGCACCGTGGACTTCAGCAACGAGGCTCTGCAGGCTGCAGAGAAGGGTTTGGAGCGCTTGCTTGACGGATGGGCATTGCTGCAGAATTTGACACCTGCCGCAACCAGCACCATAGACATAGATGTCAAGAAATTCCGTGAAGACTGCTACGATGCCATGTGCGACGACCTGAACTCCCCTATTGTCATCAGCCTCTTGTTCGATGCGTGCCGCGTGCTGAACATCGTGAACGACAAGAAAGCCACCATCAGTGCAGAGGACTTGGCACACCTGAAGGAAACCTTCCAGCTGTTTGCTTTTGACATCCTGGGTCTGAAGGCAGAGGCCGGCAGCAATAACAGTGGACGTGAAGAAGCATTTGGCAAGGTTGTTGACATGCTGTTAGAGCAGCGCACCATCGCTAAGCAGAATAAAGACTGGGCTACCAGCGACAAAATTCGCAATGAGCTCACCGCCTTAGGTTTCGAGGTGAAAGACACCAAGGACGGCTGTACCTGGAAGTTGAACAAATAAAAACTGACATATCATGAACCTCAACAAAATTCAAAAAGGACTCTGGATGGCATGCATCATCCTTTCTTTAATCTGTATGTGTTCTGCAGCATGGGCATGCTTCGCACTGGAAGGCGACGTACTCTGCGGATTCATGACCTTAGTATTTGCTGTAGCAGCATTCTGGGGCTTCAAGAAAGTTCGATAATCCTTTCCTTACATAGAAGAAGAGAGGCTGTTGAAAACCATCAACAGCCTCTTTCTTTTTTAACACTTGATCTCGTACTTTTCCCCCAATATATGCATCGCCACCTCAAGCTTTTCTTTCTTAATCAAGATATAATCCGTATTATAGGTGGATAGGGCAAACAAGCTCACCTCTGCCTGAGCCAGGCGGCTAGCAATATCTGCCAAAATCCCTATCAAAGAAAAGTCCAGCACACCCACTACACGCATAGCCACCCATCCATCTTCCCATTTCAATGTTTGCAGCGGAACCAGGTCTGTAGGGCAAACCAAAGAATACTCCTCATCGGTCTTCCCTGTAAAAACAAAGTCCTGCGAGAGGTCCACCCCCGTGTAATCCTTTACCTGGCAGACCGAAAAATCATGGGGCAACACTTCAATTATCATATCTTTTATTCATTAAAACATCAAAAAAGACGCATTTCGTAGGTTCCCAAGCTCCCAAAATGTCAATTTTACGAGATGATAGCGCTGTAGGCTTGTAAACATTGTTTATTTGCAATGTAAAACGAAGACAGAATATTATCTCGTGTTAAATTAGGACTGACGATGCTTATGGAATACTTATGTTTGTGAAAACGCTTGCTTATGAAATTATGCTTATGACTACGAAAAGAATAGTCCTAATTTAAAATAACATGAATAATAAAAATCGCCCTCCTTGCTGTGAAGTACGGAGGGCGGTTGCTATTATTTCAAGTTCTTGTTATTCCGGTTTCTCTATCAACTTACCCTTTAGTGTAGCCGATGAAGCCTCGGTGACATGCACCCAGACATACTGGCCAATGTGAGCATTCTCCTTATCAAAGACTACCACCTTGTTCTGCTGGGTACGGCCAAAGAGCTGTTCCTTGCTGCGCTTGCTGAATCCCTCAACCAAAACCTCGTAGTTGCGACCCACGCAGCGCTGGTTGCTTTCTGCACTCAGTTCATTCTGCAAGGCAATCAGTTCATTCAAACGACGTACCTTCACCTCTTCTGGGATATCATCGGGAATATGCTTAGAGGCATAAGTTCCTGAGCGCTCGCTGTACTTAAACATGAACGCAGAATCATACCCACACTCACGCATGATGGACAGAGACTGTTGGTGGTCTTCCTCTGTCTCCGTACAATAGCCAGAGAAGATATCAGTACTCAATCCACAATCTGGCACAATCCTACGGATGGCAGCCACACGCTCCAAGTACCACTCACGCGTATATTTACGGTTCATGAGTTTCAAGATACGGCTACTGCCACTCTGCACTGGCAGATGGATATGCCTGCACACATTTGGCATGTCCGCAATCACCTGCAGCGTCTCATCGCTCATATCCTTTGGATGTGAGGTAGAGAAACGGATACGCATGGCAGGCACGGTCTCTGCCACCTTTCGGAGCAGGACAGGGAAAGTGATACCCTCAAAATTATAAGAGTTCACGTTCTGCCCCAGCAGTGTTACCTCTTTATAGCCACGCTTCTGCAAATCCAGCGCCTCGTTCAGGATACTCTCCACGTCACGGCTGCGCTCACGTCCACGGGTATAAGGCACAATGCAATAATGGCAGAAATTGTTACAGCCACGCATAATGCTGATGAAACCTGAGATATGATTACCGCAGATACGCTCTGGGATGATATCCCTGTAAGTCTCAGTGGTAGACAGCTCCACATTAATAGCCTTTTCACCAGCCTCAACTTGCGCAAACAAATCAGGCAGGGTAAGATAGGCATCGGGACCAGCCACAATATCCACACCATGGTTCTCTATCAAGTCCTCTTTCACATGCTCGGCCATACAGCCTACCACGCCCACAATCAGGTTCTTCCTTTTCTTCTTCAGAGACTGGAAGAACTCCAGGCGGTTATAGATCTTCTGCTCCGCGTTCTCACGGACAGAACACGTGTTCAGCAAAACGGCATCAGCCTCATCCAGGGACTCGCAAGTGTCATAGTCCTGCATTTTCATAATGCTGGCAATGACCTCACTGTCGGCAACATTCATCTGACAACCGTACGTTTCTATGAGTAATTTTTTCATTATTTTCAAATTTAGGTTACAAAGATACAACTTTTTTCTTATCTTTGTGGGCTGATTTAAAATAATAAACAAAAGAATACGACTATGAAGAAGATTAGAGCAGCCATTGTGGGTTACGGAAACATTGGAAAGTACACCCTGGAGGCATTGCAAGAGAGTGCAGACTTTGAGATTGCCGGCATCGTTCGCCGTAATGGTGCAGAGAACAAGCCTGCTGAGCTTGCAGACTATGAAGTAGTAAAAGACATCAAGGAACTGAAGGATGTAGACGTAGCTATCCTGGCTACCCCTACCCGCAGCGTAGAGAAGTATGCAAAAGAAATCTTAGCATTAGGCATCAACACCGTAGACAGCTTTGACATCCACACCCAGATTGTAGAGCTGCGCCGTTCCCTGAGCCAGGCAGCAAAGGCAGGAAATGCCGTTTCTATCATCTCTGCCGGATGGGATCCAGGTTCAGACTCCATTGTACGTACCCTGATGCAGAGTTTGGCACCAAAGGGTGTAAGCTACACCAATTTCGGTCCAGGCCGTTCTATGGGACACTCTGTAGCCGTACGTGCTATTGAAGGTGTAAGAGACGCACTGTCTGTAACCATTCCTGTAGGTACCGGTATCCACCGCCGCATGGTTTACGTAGAGTTAGAGGACGGTGTAGACTTTGCTACTGTAGCAGCAGCCATCAAGGCCGACCCATATTTCGTAAACGATGAGACACACGTTACTCAGGTTCCTTGCGTAAAGGACTTGAACGATGTAGGTCACGGCGTGAACCTGGTTCGCAAGGGCGTGTCCGGAAAGACTCACAACCAGTTGTTTGAGTTCAACATGAAAATCAATAACCCTGCCCTTACCGCTCAGGTACTGGTCAATGTGGCACGTGCTTCCATGAAGCAGCAGCCAGGTTGCTACACCATGATTGAGATTCCGGTCATCGACATGCTCCCAGGCGACCGTGAGGAATTGATTGGTCATTTGGTATAATCCAGACAGATTACATACTATAGCCCCAAGTAGACACCGTCTGTGTTTACTTGGGGCTATTTTTGTCCTTTTGACATTCTTTTTTCTTCGCTTTTCCTTCGCTCTGAGTCTTACGTGATACTTACGTCATA
>JAUNHZ010000083.1:3346-11647 GCA_030523705.1 Bacteroidales bacterium | reverse complement strand
AAGGACTCTTCGGCTTCAAAGAGTCCTTTTGAAGTTTACTTGCGGATTTGAGGAACATTACTTTTGAAGCAAACCAAGGATACAATGAAAAAACTCCCTATCTATCTCATGTTGGCTGCAAGTATCATTGCCTGTCAGTCTCCACAACAAGCAGAAGAGACAAGTTTATTCAATCCATACGACCCTATGCTGGACGGACAGTGCCAGGTTCAGCAAGTGGATAAAGGAGAATCATGGCCTAGCACTTATATGTGGCATCCTGGACAGTTGGCTGCTTGGAAACAAGCCGACAATCTAGCTCGTTCTAAAGGACGCTGTGTATATGTGGGTTACCCTGGCAGTTACTACAAGATGAGCGAGACCACTCTGTTCCAAACAGAGGCAGAATTAAACAAGAACAGTGTGCTGGAGTGGAGAGCATCGGGTGATGTCCAGTTGAAATTAGATGACATCATCCAAGAAATAAAGGGAAATCAATTTGAAATTCCAACAGGTAAACACAGTCTGCATATACGGGTCACCAGCAAAGGACGTGTACCAACCTTGATAGTAAAGGGAGCAGGACTGGAAGATGCTAACCGCTGGACTTCCAGCACCGATGGCACCAACTGGGTACCCGTAGAAAGTGATGCCCGTTTCTGCCATCCACAAATCTTGCCTGATGAGCCTCAGGAAGTGCTTGTGACCATTCCCCATCAAGGTGACATTACACTGAAAGCCGGAGAACAGCAGTTGGTAGATTTCAAGCATCTGGAACTTGGCTTTGTCAAGATGCACATAAAGGGTAATGCCCGTCTGGCTTTTGTAGTGGGAGAAACACCCGAGGAGGCCCAGAACACAGAGATACGCGGTTTTGAACAGTTTGCACTAGATACACTTGTAGTAGAGAGAGAACAAGATTTCACCTTGAAAGAGCGTGCATTGCGCTACCTGAACATCTCAGCCCTAGAAGGCGAGTGTACCATCAGCCAGCTTCGCCTTGATGCCGAGATGTGGCCAGTTGAATTCCAGATGAATTTTGAGTGCGACGATGAGGAACTGAACCAGATCTTCCAAGCCAGTATTGCTACCCTGCATACTTGTATGCACAACTTCTACCTGGATGGCGTGAAGCGCGACTTCCTGCCTTGGGCCATGGATGCTGTAGTCAGCAGCATGGGAGCCGACTTTGCCTTCGGTGAGCAGCAACTGAGCCGAAACGGTATCTCTGTCGCCCTCATGCCAGAGCACCCCACACAGGCAGACCTGGGTGTCATAGACTATCCTCTCCATGCTCTGTTAGGATTACAGCAAGAGTATATGCGTTACGGAGAACTCAAGACCTCGCTCATGTTCCAGCACCGTATCATCTGCCAGATGGAGCTTTTCATGAGCATGCAGGATGAAAACGGCTTCATTACCGCCATCGACAATGGCTGGGGCTTTATCCCAGGCTGGGACATACAGAATGGACCAGAGCACCCTGGCAGGGCAGCCTACCCTCAGATGCTCTTGATGGAAAACTTCCGCATTGGTGCAAACTTTGCCAAACTGTGGAACATGCCAGAGCTGGCTGAAACATATACCCAGAAGGCTGAACAGCTGGAAAAGAGTATCAAGGAACATTTCTGGGATCCAGACAGAAAGGTATTTATCAACGGATACCTGCTGGACGGCACTCGCGATGAACGCGTATCTCATCACACCCAATACTGGTCTGTACTCACAGGTCTCTATCCAGCCGAAGAGTACAAGCACCTCTTTGAAGAAGTTTATCCATCCATCCCTAACTACCTGGATAACATCAGCTATGAGAAGGGCTATGAAGCCATGGCCTATGCCAAGGCTGGTTATGCGCCTCAGTTCATCGATGTGCTGAAGAAAGTATGGGGTTACTGGCTCAAGAAAGGCAACACCCGTTTCCCTGAAAATTTCCAGATTAATGAATCTGAAGCTACACAGCGAGAGTTCTATCACAGACCATTTGGTCTGAGCCTCTGCCATGGAGCCAATGGAGCTCCTGCCGTAACCACCATCATCTACGGCCTCTTTGGTTTCCAGCAGGATATGGAACATCCTGGAGAATATACCGTATCACCAAAACTTTACAACCTGAAGCACATGAAAGGCTACTTCACTGTAAAAGAAGGCCGAATCTCCATTCAGGTAAAAGAAGACGGAACGGTACAAGTTGATGCGCCAGAGAACTGTACTGTAAAAGTGTTGTAATTCATGATATTTAACTCTATAATAAAAATGAAAAGAATTCTATTTATGCTTGCCATGACAGCAGGCATTTCTACCGCTTCTGCACAGAAGTTGGTGGTAAGAATGGATGACATTGGTGCCACTCATTCAGAGAATGTGGCCGTCATTAAGTGCTATCAGGAAGGTATTGGCCGCAGTGCAGAGATTATGCCGGTTTGCCCTTGGTTCCTGGAGGGAGCACGCATGTGTAATGAAAACCCAGGTTTAGATGTAGGCGTCCATGTAGCTTTCAGCAGTGAATGGAGTGGCTATAAATGGCGTCCTATCACCCATTGTCCTTCGCTTTGCGATGAAGATGGCTACCTGAAACCAAATCCAAAGATTGACAATCTGCAAGAAGCAGAGGCAGAATTGCGCGCACAGATTGAGCTGGCCATGAAGTATGTCAAGAATATAACTCATATCACAGACCACATGATGTGGACTTTCCAGCCAGGTATGAACGAAATGGTTGAGCGAGTAGCCAAGGAATACGGCCTCTTCTACCAAGGAGGCAGAGGAGATTCACGCTATGGTTTGAACTCGCTGGGTATGATTATGGGCCAGAAAGACAGAGAAACCGTACTGCTGAACCTACTCACTAAAATGGAGAAAGGAAAGACCTATTGGGTAATTGAGCACCCAGCCATTGCCGGAGAAGAGATGAGCGGTATCTATTCCAAAAGCCCATCAGAGGATAATGGTGCTGACCGCCAGAATGTAACCGATGCATTCTGCAGCCCTAAGGTTATGCAGTACATCAAGGAGCACGGCATTGAGCTCATCAGTTTCAAGCAGGCTTACGACGAGAGCCAGAAAAAATGAGCAGAAGGGAATGAAGTAACACTTACCCTGAAAAGAAAATAAAACAAATCTGTCCGCACAGGACCATAAGTGTAAAGTCTCTTAACAGCACATGTTAAGAAACTTTACACTTTTCTTATGCTTCAAAATCTGTTTTTTACTCCATATCAGCAACTTACGTAGTTTGGCACGGTGCATGTCCCGTATAGAGTGAAAAAAGAAGAAAAGATGAAGCATTATTTATTAAAAAAATCTCTCATGGCCCTGATGCCTGCCGTCTTGTTCACGCTGGCGGCAGAGGCTCAGGAACCTGCAGCAACCGAAGTGCATACACTTCATGACTGCATGGAATATGCCATAAGCCACTCCACCAAGATGAGGATACAGGCAGCAGACCGGAAGGATGAGCAATGGCAGCGCAGGCAAGCCATTATGCGCCTGTTTACACCTAGCGTGGATGCGCATACGTACATCTATAATCAGTATGGCCGTAACCTGGACCCAGAAACAAATACCTATAATACCGTATCATCATTCCATAACGGCTACAGCGTGAGTGCCGGTATTACGCTCTTCGATGGCTTCCAGTCCATCAACAACTGGAAAATGGCATCTACTGCAGCCAAGATGGGACTCAGCCGGGAGCAGCAGACACGCGATGAAATCTGCATGGCTACCATGCAAGCCTACTTTAATGTGGTCTATTACACCGAGCTGGAACAAGTATTAGCCGGACAGGTGACTACGGCCCAAACCGCTCGCGACCGTGCCGTACGTCAGGAAGAACTGGGCGTGAAAGGGCATGCCGATGTACTGCAGATGGAATCAGAGCTGGCACAGAAAGAGTATCAGCTCATCACCACCCACAACCAGAAGAACGATGCCCTAATCACCCTGAAGGATGTGATGTTCTGGCCTTCTGACCAGGAATTGGTGATAGACAGCCATGTCTCAGAACCTGTGCTTGAGGCCGTACAGGCTGCAGAGCTCTCCGCAACGGCCAAGATGCTGCTTCCGGCTGCAGAGATAGCCCTCATGAGCGTAAAGAAAGCTGCACTGGACCTGAAAACTGCCAGAGGAGCTTATTCTCCCAGCATCAGTCTGTCTGGCGGATGGTCCACCTCCTACTACACCTATCCAGGCAGAAAGGACTACACGCCTGTTCCTTTCAGGGAGCAGTTCAAGAACAATGCGGGTGAGTTCCTGCAGCTGTCCCTGAGCATACCTATCTTCGACCAGTTCCGCAGCCGCACCAACCTGAACCTCAAGAAAAGTGCCGTGATACGCGCAGAAGCGGAGTACGACCAGAAGATGCGCGACATAGAGAATGAGGTAGCTCGTGCCGTAAGCGATCGTGATGGAGCAGAGGCCGCCTATCATCAGGCCAGTAAGCTGGCCGAGGTACAAGAAGAGGCCTACCGCCTCAGCACCAGGCAGTATGAAACCGGATTAATCTCTGCCATTGAATACCAAACCGCCTCACAGACCTACCTGAATGCCAAGGCCGAGCGCATGAACCAACTGCTGCTACTGCGCATTAAGGATGCTGTGGTAAGGTATTATAATGGAGAGCCTTATCTAATGACCAAAAACTGAGCGATTAACAAAGAAATATAAGACTATGGATAAGATAATAGAAAAGAAAAAAGGATGGCGTAAAGCATTGACTAAGAGCGCCTTGCCATATTGGTTCGGTGCAGCCGTGGTACTGCTCACCGTGTATCTGATAGCTAAGCCTCATCACAAGACACTGCGAATTAACAGTGAAACAGTAACAATAAGTGAGGTAAAAGAGGGTGAATTCAACGATTATATCCGTTTAAGTGGCACCGTGCAGCCCTTGGTTACCATCCAGATAAGCCCCATAGAAGGCGGAATTGTGGACCAAATTCTCATAGAAGAAGGCTCCATGGTGAAACAGGGCGATGAGATCCTGCGCCTCTCTAACGATAACCTGGACTTGCAAATCCTGAATTCCGAGGCAGAATTAGCCGAGAAGGAGAATATCTTGCGTAATACACAGATTCAGATGGAGCAAGACCGCCTGAACGTGAAGCAATCCAAGGCAGAGTACCAGTTGAACGTAAAGCGACTGAAACGTACCTATGAGCAGCAAAAAGCGCTCTATGACGACAAGCTCATAGCCCGTGAGGAATACCTGAAAGCCAAGGAAGACTATGACCTGGCCATGGACAAGCTACAGATCATTAAGGACAAGGAGGTACAGGACAGCCTCTTCCGCTCCACACAGGTGGAACGTATGCGTGAAAGCCTGGAGAACATGCAGCTCAACATGCACATGATTCGCCGGCGCAAAGACAACCTCACCATCAAGGCCCCTATCGACGGTCAGTTAGGCATCTTAGACGCTGTATTAGGTGAGAACATCGGTGCCGGCACCAAGATAGGCCAAATCAGTGACATGAGCAGCTACAAGATAGAGGCACAGATAGACGAACACTACATCGACCGTGTTGTTCCTGGCTTGAAAGCTACTTTCGAGCGACAGGAATCCACCTTTGGCGCTTCGTTAAGAAAGGTCTATCCCGAGGTGCGTGAGGGCAAGTTCAAAGCCGACTTCAAGTTTGAGGGTGAAACACCTGAGAATATCCGCAACGGTCAGACCTATTACCTGAATTTGCAGTTGGGCTCCCCAGAAGATGCCATCCTCATTCCTCGTGGTTCCTTCTTCCAGAAAACGGGAGGCAAGTGGATCTATGTAGTAGGTAAGGACGGCAAGGAAGCCGTAAAGCGTGAGATACGCATTGGTCGTCAGAACCCACAGTATTATGAGGTGCTGGAAGGTTTGGAACCGGGTGAGAAGGTCATCACTTCCGGTTACGACAACTATGGCGAGAACGATGTTCTCATTTTGCAGTAATACAATAAAATATAAAATAAAAACGATGAAAAGTTACTTTACCTTCCTCAAGCGGAACAAACTTTACACCGTCATTCAGCTCTTTGGCCTTTCGGTGACATTGGGCGTAGTGATCCTGCTGGCTTCATATGCCCGCACGGAGTTCAGCGTGTCGGCCAAGAAAGTGACCGATGAACCTATCTATGCATTAGGTCCAAGTGATTATATCGGTATGACTTTAGGCACCCCGAAAGCCTTCTTCCCATCGGTTCCAGAGATCAAGGATTGGACTGCAATATCAAGCAAATTCAACGGTTATGCCAATGTGGGTGATGATTTCTATCAGGTCAATTTATTTGCGGTATCGCCTAATTTCTTCCAGTTCTTTGACTATAAGCTGGAAGGATGTACAAGAGAAGAAGTACTTACCGATGACGCACAGATGATTTTGTCGGAGTCTTTTGCTAGAAAAGTTTTCGGTACAGAAAACCCTGTAGGGAAGACCGTCCGTTTAGAGAATAAGGACTATCATGTTGTTGGAATCATGGAGGATTTCGGTAGTAAGGATGTGTTCCGTTCCGTAGACATGTTTGTAGGCGTGAAATTTCTGGACGGAAAGGTTCAGGAAATGGATAATTTTGGTGCTTTCATTCCGTTGGTTCATCTCACTGAAGGCTCTTCTCCTGAAGCTGTGGCCGATAAGCTCCAGGAGAAATATAAGGCATACTGGGATTTTTGGGCAAATGAGGATGATGAGGCATCGTTCTTCAAAGGTTCTGCTTTATATGAACTGGATGATATTTATTTAGGTCAAGCGGCTTCCGACGCATTCCGTTCTGGAGATGCCGACTTGGTAGAGATTCTGTTGATTGTAGCTCTTATCCTGCTGGTTTCGGCTATCTTCAACTACATCAACCTGACACTTGCACAAGCAGGAAAACGTGCCAAGGAGATGGCTACTCGCCGCCTGTTGGGAGAATCCTCTGCAAGGATAACGCTGCGTTATATCCGTGAGTCCTTCTTTATGACGGCATGCTGCTTCCTATTGGGTTGCTTGATAGCTTATCTGGGGCTTCCTTTGTTCAACGATGTGCTTCATGCCGACATCTCTCTTTTGCCTGATTATGAGAGTATAGGATCTGCAATCCTGGTCTTGATAGTGGTTTCTGTCATCTGTGGTTTAGTGCCAGCCCTGTTGGTCTCACGATTCAATATGCTCGATGTGCTCAAGGGCTCTTTCCGCTACCAGAACAAACTGGTTTTGTCGCGCATCTTCATCGGGTTGCAATGCATCATCAGCACCATACTCTTGGCCGTTTCAATCACGACCTATATACAGACGGATTATCTGATCAATATGCCAACAGGCTATAACACTAAGGATCTGATGCAGGTGCCAACTGGCCGGATCAGCTATGATTCGGAAAAGCGAGATATTGTAAGGAAACGTTTGGAAACTCTTCCTGAGGTGGAGAAGATAGGTGTATTAGGAAATGGCAGCCCTATAAACTGTGGTTTTAATGGCGTACATAACGAAGGTGAACAGACCAATTCTTCTGCTTTGTGGCTTTCCCGCATGGATTCTGTTGCGTTCCAACTGTTTGGCTTTAAGATAAAGGAAAAGTTCTCCGATCCGCTTCCTGGTCAGGTGTGGCTCACAAGCAGCGGAAAGGAATACTATCAGTTGTCACAAGACCATCCTGGAATTGGAGGAAGCTCGGAGAAACCAGATTACGTATCATGCGGTATTCTGGAAGATTTCCGCATGGGAACAGCCATTCGCCAACCAGAAGAGAATAGTTATAATGCGATACAATACATTGAACCCGATGCTCCTTGGAGTAGTTACCTGCTTGTAAAGACTCATGGAGATCATGATGTCATCTTAAACAAGGTTCGCGCTATCTGCTCGCAAGCCGCAAAAGAAATCACAGGTGTACCTATGGATTTGGAAATAGAGTATCTGGACGATGTGCTGTACGATGGCCTCAGAAAGAAACTGGATTTCATGAAACTCATCATAGGCTTCATGCTTGTTTCACTCTTGATCTCGGGCATGGGATTGTTCGGCATGTCGGTTTATTACAGCGATCAGCAGCGAAAGTCCATTGCTCTTCATCGCATCATGGGATCTGAGATTTCCCAGGCGGTGGTCAACCTGTCTCGTCCGTTCCTGATCACATCGGCAGTTGCTATTGTGGTTGCCATCCCAATAAGTGTCAAGCTGATGGAATACTATCTTGATGGCTTCTGCTACAGGATAGATTTCCCTTGGTGGATCTTGGGAGTCACAGCCGTGCTGGTGGTAGTGATTACCATGATCTGTGTGTTGAGCCAGATCATTCACAGAGCCATGGCCAACCCAGTAGAAGCCATCAAAGCAGAATAATTACTTTTCAGAACAAAATTGT
>JAUNHZ010000083.1:0-3336 GCA_030523705.1 Bacteroidales bacterium | reverse complement strand
TTGTAAATAATTAAATTGTAAATAATAGTATGATTACTGTATCTAACCTCAGCAAGATCTTCCGCACAGAGGAGATCGAGACAACAGCACTCAATGGTGTTTCATTCGAAATCAAGGATGGTGAGTTTGTAGCCATCATGGGTCCTTCGGGATGTGGTAAATCTACCCTCCTGAACATTCTAGGTCTGCTGGATAATCCTACCGGGGGAAGCTATCTCTTCGGTGACACAGAAGTAGCCAAACTCAAGGAAAAGGAGCGCACCAAGTTCCGCAAGGGAAACATCGGCTTCATTTTCCAGAGCTTCAACCTGATTGATGAGTTGAACGTGTATGACAACATAGAGCTGCCATTGCGCTACCTGAACATCTCTGCAACTGAGCGCAAGCAGAAGGTGACCGAGATGATGAAGCGCATGAACATCAGCCACAGAGCCAAGCATTTCCCTCAGCAGCTCTCCGGTGGACAGCAGCAGCGTGTAGCCATTGCCCGTGCCTGTGTGGCTAACCCTAAGCTGATCTTGGCCGATGAGCCTACCGGTAACCTGGATTCCAAGAACGGCAAGGAGGTCATGACTCTCCTTCAGGAACTGAACCGCGAAGGTGCCACCATTGTGATGGTAACCCACTCGCAGAAAGATGCAGCTATGGCACAGCGCACCATCAATCTGTTCGATGGTCAGATAGTAAGCGATGTAAAGAATGAGTTGTAATGAAACACCTGTTTCATAACTATATCAATAATATCTAATAGGAATGAAACTATTTTCGAAAACCAAGGCTTCGCCGATACTGAACATACTCGGTATGACTATCGCCTTCGCGGCATTCTACGTGATCATGTCGCAGGTGATGTATGACGTGACGTATAATAGCAGCATCAAGGATGCGGACAAGAAATACATGATCTGCACGCATTTCGACGATGGATGGATTTCACGCTCTCCGGTTCAGGCAAGCAATAAGACTGTTGATGCTGTACCCGGAGCAAAAGTTGGATTTTTTAATCTGCAGGAACAAGGCAATAAGGTTTATGGTGGCAAGGATGGTACAGACCTGTATCATTTCAGCTACCATTGGTTCACCCATCAGGCAGCTGAGGCATTGGGGCTGGAGTTCACTGTGGGTAAATACCCAGAGGTGGATGGAGATGTGGCTATCTCCGACAAGGTGGCAGAGACCATGTCTGTGGCTCCTGGAGAGATGATTTATGTGTTCGACTCCTACGAGCAGAAGAAAGTGGCACTTACTGTCACGGGTGTCTTCAAGTCTTATCCTACCAACTCCGACCTTGACGAGTGTGATGTGCTGATTAACGAGGAGGAAGAGATACTCTCGACTGAGGATAATAACTTCAACTATAATGGTGTTGTCTCGTTGGCTAATGCTGATGATGCAGAGAAGTTTCTGAACATTCTGAGCAAGAATGCATACGAATCCATGAAGAGCCGAGTGGCAGAATATAATAAGCAGTTCGGTACCAATTATGGAGAGGATTTCATCCAAGAGAACATGACTGAGTTCAAATTAGTATCCCTGACAGATCTGCATTTCTCTGACGTACAGGATGATGTCAAGAGGCGTGCCTCTCGTTCCACGGTTTACGAGATGATAGGCATTGCCCTTCTGATTGTCATCATTGCCTTCATCAACTTTATCAACTTCTTTGTGGCTCTTGTGCCTGAGAAGATGCGTTCCGTCAATATCCGCAAGGTGTTTGGAGCATCACGCTCTTCACTCATCTGGGAGTTTGTCAAGGAGGCACTCATCTATGTGGGAGTAGCCATTATACTTGCTTGTGTCCTGATACTGGCAATCTCCAAGAGTTCGGTCAACGAACTGACCGATGGCGGCATAGGCTTTGACAAGAATCTGCTCACTTTCGGTATATTGATACTTGTTTCGGTCGTGTTTGCCGTTCTTTCGGCGTTGTTCCCAGCGTTGTACGTCACACGTGTTGATGCTGCCATGGGTGTGAAAAGCGGATTCTCCCGCAGTCGTGCAGGCTTGGTGTTGAGAAAAACTCTTATTACCATTCAGCTGGCAGCAGCTGCAGCGATGATGATTATTTCGGCAGTCTTCTACATGCAGTATCGCCACATGACCACTCAGCAGCTCGGCTTTGACAAAGAAAACCTCTATGTGGCTGGCATTCCATATTATAAGCCCGAAATCAAGTCAAGGGTGGAAGGTATAACTGGCGTGAAGGCGGTTACCGCATCGAACAATCAGGTGACAGGTAACGCTGGTATGACCCATGCCATTGCAAAAGACGATATATCACTTACGCTTAAGGTTCGCAAGGTGTTGCCTAACTATCTGGATGTGGTGGGTATTCCGCTTATTACTGGCGAGGGCTTTACTGACAGTAATGCCGGAGCCTTGATTGTGGAAGAAGCCATGAAAGGTTATGGTAATGAGCAGAAATTACAAGAGCTGATCTCTACTACCAATGATTATAAGCTTGCTGGTTTTTGCACCAATACCAATAGCAAACCGGCTACAGACAAGACGGAGAATGGTATAGAGGCATATACCAACGTAGGCAACGACTATCAGTATCTCTGGTATCTGATTGTCCGTTCTGAGCCCAATGTCAATCCGAAGGTGTTGATTGCTCAGCTAAAGCAGACCATTGTGGAGGAATATCAGCTAGATGAAGAAATGAACGCCTGGCCAGTAGACACAGAGATGGAGGAGCGTTATGCACGCTTCATGCGCCAGTCGCAGATCTTCGGACTTTTCTCCCTGGTAGCCATCATCATAGCTTTGATGGGAGTCTTCGGTATTATCCTCTTTGAGACTGAACATCGCAAACATGAAACAGCTGTACGCAAGGTGCTTGGTGCAGAAGGTAACGATATTGTGTCTCTCTTCTGCAAGCAGTATGTCATAACCGTTGTCATCGCTTGTCTCCTTGCCACACCTGTTGCCATTTACGTCACTCGCCAGTGGCTGGAGCAGTTCACTACGCAGGCAGAAATTACTCCATGGCTCTATATAACCGCCTTTACGGTTGTTGTCATTCTCACACTGGGAATCATCATCGTAAGGACCATCTCTACAGCAAAAGAGAATCCAGTGAACAACCTGAAGTCCGAATAAACGGCAGGGTTCTGACAGTTAACAAGTAACAATAAGAAAAAAACATATAAAACATGAAAAGTTATATCAAGTTTCTCAAGCGGAACAAATCGCTGACCCTCATTCAAGTGTTAGGAATCAGCATTGCACTATCCTTTGCCATCCCAGCGGTCAGCCTGCTGGTAGAACTCTGGCAGATGTATAATCCGCAAAACGAAATGTTCCTGAAAAATTAAACGACGCGTTCCGCTCCGC
>JAUNHZ010000082.1 GCA_030523705.1 Bacteroidales bacterium | reverse complement strand
TTTGACTCCACGACAGGAAAAGAAATCCCGTCAAAAAACTATCCTTTTGCATTGAATGATGTTGCCATATTGAAGCATGACATATCTTCAATGATTGGCATTGAGACTTATATTGGAGATACATTTCTTACCACCTACCAGGCCGATGGTCTGATCATCTCTACACCTACTGGCTCTACGGCATATAACCTGAGTGTTGGTGGACCTATCTTAGAGCCTCTTTCTGGAACTTTCGGCCTTACTCCCGTTGCGCCACATAGCCTAAACGTAAGACCCGTAGTACTCCGTGATGATTCTTGCATTCATTTGAAAGTCAGAAGCCGCAGTCACAACTTTCTGGTGGCTATCGATGGACGAAGCAACAGCTATCCAGAGTCTGTTGAGCTGCACATTCAGAAAGCCGACTATGAAGTATTAGTCATCAAAAGAAAGAATCAGAATTTCTTTGAGACACTCCGTCAGAAAATGATGTGGGGTGCAGATGCACGCGATTAATCCTTGTAATAAACACGCTTCACGCGGGTGCTTACACTGGTAAGTACCTCATAAGGAATGGTCTCCAGCAAATCACTTAGCGTTCTAACAGGAAGATTATCACCAAAGATCTCCACCTTATCGCCTTCCTTACATGATATATCACTGACGTCTATCATGCAAACATCCATGCATATATTACCTACGTAAGAAGCAGGCTGATCGTTCACCAAGCAAAAACCCTTTCTATTTCCCAATCTACGATTCAAGCCATCTGCATAACCGATTGGAATTGCTGCAATACGAGAATCACGCTCCAGAACAGTCTTACGACTGTAGCCAATGGAATCACCTGCGGGGACCTCACGAATCTGAAGGATGGTAGTCTTTAGAGTTGCCACATTATGAATCACCTCATTGTCTATGGAGTTGATACCGTAAATACCCAAACCTAAACGAACCATATCCAAGTGGCGTTCTGGGAAGCGCTCAATACCCGCCGAATTACATATATGCCTAATAATCTTATGGCCAAATCCTGCTTGAAGAGCTTCACTTCCTTTCTTAAACAAGGCAAACTGTCTATCAGAAAATGCATCAAATGCCGAACTATCACTACCCACAAAGTGAGAGAACACACTTTTGGGGATCACAGCTGTCTGTTTATGCAAACGATCCACCAACTGCTGCATATCCGTTTCAGGGTTAAAGCCCAACCTGTGCATTCCTGTATCCAATTTTATATGTATAGGGAAATTCGTCACACCTTCTTTCTCTGCTGCATGAATCAGAGCCTCCAATAGTCCAAAGTTATACACCTCTGGTTCCAACTGATAATCAAACAGGGTCTTGAAACTTGTCATTTCTGGATTCATGATCAGAATATTGCCTGTCACGCCCCCCTTACGCAAATCCGCACCTTCATCGGCAACAGCAACAGCCAAATAATCTACGCCACAATCCTGCAAAGTCTTAGAGACCTCCAAGGCACCCGTTCCGTATCCCGAAGCCTTTACCATGCATACCATTTTTGTTTCTGGCTTCATGAAACTCCTGTAATAGTTGATATTCTGCACTAATGCATTGAGATTCACTTCCAAAATGGTTTCATGAACTTTCAACTCCAGGCTTTCTATTACTTTCTCAAAGCCAAAAGGACGAGCTCCTTTTACCAGCACCACTTCGCCAGACAGTTTCTGCAGGATGGCACTCTCTAACAAATCACGAGTTGTCTTGAAAAAGTAAGATTCACCCTTAAACAAACTTGCGCAAGATGAAATTTCTGGGCCCACGCCGATAAGGCAATTGACATTTCGAGTGTCAAGCAACTGCGCCACCTGTTCGTACAACCGTCCTGCTGTCAAACCCGTTTGTAATATATCACTCAAGATGAGTGTACGACGCTTCCCCGATGCATCAGGCCTTCGATTCATAAAGTCTAATGCGATATCCAAGGATTGAATATCACTGTTATAGCTATCATTGATGAGCACGCAACCACGCTGTGCCTCTTTCACCTCCAAGCGCATAGCCACCTGTTCCAACTGCAGCATACGTTCTTTAATGACTGTCTGAGACAAGTGAAGATATAGACAAACAGCAAGACAATGTATGGCATTCTCAACAGACGCATCAGAGATGAATGGTATTTCAATCTGCCCTTTATCGCCTTTATACTGATAAGAAATCAAAGTTGAAGACACCTTTTTCTGTACTCTTGAAATGAACAGTTCTGAAGAAGCATCCTTTTGAGACCAAGCCATGAGATGTGCGGCACCAGATTCTTTTGCGCAATCAGCAATCAAGACATCATCTGCATTGAAAATCAAGACATCGGAATGCTTGAACAGTTGCATTTTCTCGCGGCACTTCTCTTCTTTAGAGGCAAAATTCTCCTGATGTGCTGTACCTAAATTGGTAAACACACCAATGGTTGGTTGGACGACTTGCTGCAATCTCTCCATCTCCCCAACTTTACTGATGCCAGCTTCAAATACACCAAGCTCACTATGATCATTCAATAGCCAAACAGAGAGAGGTACACCAACCTGCGAATTATAGCTTCTAGGTGAACGTACAATATGCATATCTGGGGAAAGCAGTTGGTTAATCCACTCTTTCACTACGGTCTTTCCGTTACTGCCCGTAACACCAATCACAGGAATTTGGAATTCCAAGCGACAAGCTGTAGCAAGTTGCTGCAAGGCTTCCAGAGAATTAGGAACTTGCAAAAAAGCAGCTTTCGGATATGCAGACAAATTATCTGGTATCTTCTCAATCACAAAAGAGCGAACACCTCTCTTGTAAAGATCTTCTATATAATGATGTCCATCATTCTTCTGCGTATGAATAGCAAAGAACAACGTACCCTCTGGAAAACTCAACGAGCGGCTGTCTGTCAACAACCAATTTATCATTCCATCATGAACACCCAAATGATTCGCCTTTAATATCTTTCCAACTTGCTCAATCGTGTAGTGCATATTTCCAATTCTTTTTGTACAGAGACAAAAGGATAGCTCTGTTGAAATTGTTCTATTTTAACCTTGGTCCTTTCCAAGAAACATTTATATTCCTTAGAATATGGATTAAATGGCTTATGATTCAATGCTTTCTCAATCTCTCTCCATGCTTTTGCAACTTGTATAGATTCCTTGTCACAAAAACTTTTATGGAAGCAATCATAGATGTAGTCCACAGCCATCTCCGATGGATGAACCATATCCTCAGCATAAAACCGGTAATCTCTCAAATCATCAAGCAGGATCTCGTAAGCAGGGAAATACAGCACATGCTCAGGATATTTATTTTGCAGCGCATCTATGGCTAGAAGCAACGCAGATTTCCCCAGTGCACTGCCATGTAGCCCATACTTTAAATAGCGGATAGGACTGACCGTAAAAATAATTCGTATTTCTTCATTCTGCCCTATTAATTCATCTATCCTAGGAGATAGCAAATCTACTATTTCCGAAGGTTGCAAACTCACCACGTCAAAATTACGTTCCGGAACTTTATGACAATTCCCCACAATCTGTCCATTCTCCTTAAGCCTGTAACAGCGGTTATTCCCTAACGTGAGAATCAAAGCGTTCATCTCAAGCAAACGCCTCTTCGCTACTTGCAACTGCTTATTGATTCCTTCCAAGGTCTGTTCCACTGACTCACCAGAAAAACTACTATGATGCATCCAGGAATGCCATTGTCCCCCATAGGAGAAAAGGTCCTCTTCTGTAAATATTTTGTCACTTCGTAAACAAGAGAGTGCTGCAGCGATGGAATAGGGATTATAAAGTACGCCAAAAGGGTTAATCAGACAGTCGAATTTATCACGAGACAAGCGTTTTCCCACTTCTTCTGCAAAGCAGGAACCCATGAGCATGAGTTTTTGGCGTTGATTTATCAAAAACTCTCCAACAGGTAGGTCTATCTCGGTTCTGAAATCCATATCTTGATAATTTTCGTGCAAATTTAGGGAACTTCATTAAAAAAACATTAAATTTGCAGAATTATTTCGCATCATTATGGATAATCAGAAAGAATATAGATATATCACACACATAAATTCACCTTCAGACCTTAGAAATTTGAAGGAAGAAGACCTTCCTGCCGTATGTCAGGAGCTCCGCGCTGATATCATCAATGAGCTGAGCCATAATCCCGGTCATTTTGCATCTTCCCTAGGAGTTGTGGAGTTGACCGTTGCTTTACACTATGTATTCAATACGCCTTACGACCGCATTGTATGGGATGTAGGGCATCAAGCATATGGCCACAAGATTCTAACAGGCCGTAGAGAGCAATTCAAGACGAATCGTAAGTTCAAAGGCATCAAGCCTTTCCCTTCTCCACAAGAGAGTGAGTATGACACGTTTGCATGTGGACATGCTTCCAATTCCATTTCCGCTGCTTTAGGTATGGCAGTTGCAGCCAACAAACACCAGGAGGACCGGAACATCATAGCAGTCATTGGCGATGGCGCCATGAGTGGAGGTTTAGCTTTCGAGGGATTGAATAATGTCTCTTCTACCCCTAACAATTTGCTCATTATCTTGAATGATAACAACATGAGCATTGACCGTAGCGTGGGTGGCATGAAACAGTATCTCTTGCACCTGAATACGAACGGTACATACAACAAAATCCGCCAGTGTCTGTCGGAAACGCTTTCCGGATGGGGTATCCTAAACCCCAAGCGCAAAAACAGTATCCTACGCTTTAACAACAGTCTCAAGTCCATGCTCAGTCAGCAGCAGAACATTTTCGAAGGTCTGAACATCCGTTATTTCGGTCCTATCGATGGCCATAATGTTGAAGAGCTCGTTCACACGCTGAATGAAATCAAGAACATGAAAGGACCTAAGCTGTTGCATTTGCATACAGTGAAGGGAAAGGGTTTTAAACCAGCAGAGAAATCGGCAACAGTTTGGCATGCGCCGGGTTTGTTTGACCCAGAGACTGGAGAGCGAATTGTGAAGCACACCGAAGGTGAACCTCCTCGTTTTCAAGATGTTTTTGGCGAGACGCTAGTAGAGCTAGCCCGTGAGAATGATAAGATTGTGGGTATCACACCCGCCATGCCTACAGGCTGTAGTATGAACATTCTTATGAAGGAAATGCCAGACCGAGGATTCGATGTGGGTATTGCCGAAGGTCATGCCGTAACTTATTCCGGCGGATTGGCTAAAGAGGGAATGGTTCCATTCTGCAACATTTACTCTTCGTTTGCACAGCGTGCCTATGACAACCTCATTCACGATGTAGCTCTGCTCAAATTGAATGTTGTCTTGTGTCTGGATCGTGCAGGCTTAGTGGGCGAAGATGGCCCTACACATCATGGAGCATTTGATTTGGCGTATCTGCGCCCAATCCCAAACCTAACCATCTGTTCACCTTACGATGAGCACGAGCTCCGCCGCATGATGTACACAGCACAGCTGCCTGACATGGGTCCTTTTGTTATCCGATATCCACGTGGTAGAGGCCAGTTGCCAGATTGGCGTTGTCCTTTGGAAAAGATAGAAGTAGGCTCTTCTCGTGAGATGAAAGCCGGAAAAGACTTGGCTATTCTCACTATTGGCTCTATCGGCACTCTTGCTGCCGAGGCCATCAAGATGGTGGAGGAAGAGGAGAACGTACAGATTGCACATTATGACATGCGTTTCCTGAAGCCTATAGATGAACAGCGACTGCATGACATTGCGCAGCGTTTCGATAAGATCATCACCTTGGAAAACGGAACACGAAAAGGAGGATTAGGCTCTGCAGTGTTGGAGTTTATGGCCGACAATGGCTATAACCCACGCGTAAAAGTCCTAGGTCTGCCCGATGCGTTTGTGGAACATGGCAGTATCCCAGAGCTGCTACATGAACTTGAGCTTGATATTGAAGGAATCTACAACCATATAAAAACCGTTTTGTCATGAAGATCGTAATTGGTGGAGCTGGAGCAGTAGGTACACACTTGGCACTGTTGCTTTCAAAAGAGAAGCAGGACATCGTGCTCATTGATGAGGATTTGGAGCATCTGCGCAAGCTAGGCTCAAATTTCGACATCATGGTCTTGAATGCCTCACCGTCTTCCATTGATGCACAAAAGAAAGCGGGAGTAGCCAATGCAGACCTTTTCGTGGGCGTAACCCCCGACGAGAGCAAAAACATGGCTTGTTGTATGATTGCCAGCAACTTGGGATGCAAAAAGACTGTTGCGCGTATTGACAACTACGAATATCTAGCTCCCAAGAACGCAGAGTTCTTCCGCCACTTGGGCATTAACACACTGGTTTACCCAGAGATGCTAGCAGCCCGCGAGATTTCCAATGCCGTGCGTAACACTTGGATACGCCAGTGGTGGGAAGTAGGTAGTGGAGACTTGGTCATGATTGGTGTCAAGATGAGAAAAGGAAGCACCATTCTGAATACCCCTTTAAAAAATCTAGGCGGTTCAGAACTCCCCTATCACATCGTAGCCATCAAGCGTGGCGATGAGACCATTATCCCTAACGGTAACGACCAGATTTTGGAACTTGATTTGGTCTATTTCATGGCCAATAAGAAAGACCTGCCAGAAATTCGCCGCGTTTGTGGTAAAGAGCAATATCCAGAGATTAAGAAGATCTTAATTATGGGTGGTGGACGTATTGCAGTGCGTACCATGGATTTGATTCCAAATCATGTACAAGTCACTATCATAGAAAAAGATGAAAAACGCTGTCAGAAACTCACGGAGTTACTGGCTAAAAAGAATAATGTACTGATTGTGCATGGCGATGGTCGTAACCTGGATATGCTGGAAGAAGTGAACATTCAGAAGGTACAAGCATTCATTGCTCTGACAGGCAGCGCAGAGACCAACGTCTTGGCTTGTCTCTCCGCCCTTAAATCGGGTGTAGTAAAGACCGTAGCGCAGGTGGAGAACACAGAATACATGAAAATGGCGGAAGACTTAGATATTGGTACCATCATCAATAAGAAGAACATTGCAGCAGGAAGTATCTACCAGCGCCTGCTGGCTGCCGATGTAACCAACATGAAGACCTTGGAGTTAGCAAATGCCGATGTTGCAGAGCTGACTGTAGGCCCAGATGCCAAGATTACCCAGAAGATGGTGAAAGACTTAGGTCTGCCTAAGGGTATTGCTATTGGAGGTTTGGTCAGAAACGGTGTGGGTATGCACGTACAGGGAAACACCCGGATTCAAGAGGGTGACCATGTAGTGATATTCTGTATGTCCGATATGATTAAAAGCTTAGAAAAATATTTTTAAATGATAAATAAAGCACTCATATTCCGTATCATGGGATCCCTCATTCTAATTGAGGCTGGCCTGCTTGTACTCAGTCTTTGCATTGGGTTGCTTTACCAGGAATATGACATCAGTGCCTTCCTATACACCTCACTGATTGCCGCGACTATAGGCCTGACTCTTCGTTTCATGGGTAGAAAGGCAGAGAATCGCATGAGCCGCCGCGATGGTTATATTGTGGTGGCTTCGGCATGGACTGTTTTCAGTATCATCGGTATGTTGCCTTATATGCTCAGTGGTTTTATCCCCAATCTAGCCGATGCTTTCTTCGAGACCATGTCGGGTTTCACAGCCACGGGTGCAACTATCCTGGATAATATAGAAGATGGTGGTCATGGCTTACTCTTTTGGCGCAGCATGACGCAGTGGGTTGGAGGCTTGGGTATTGTATTCTTCACCATTGCCATACTGCCTATCTTTGGTTTAGGTGAGGTCAAACTGTTTGCAGCAGAGGCCACAGGACCTACACACGATAAGTTACATCCGCGTATATCTACCACTGCACAGCGTATCTGGACGGTCTATTCCGGCCTTACTCTACTCTGCACGGCCCTGCTCATGCTGGGAGGCATGGATTGGTACGATGCCATTTGCCACTCCCTGACCTGTACGGCTACAGGTGGTTTCAGCAATTATCAAGACAGTATTGCACATTTCCACTCTGCCTATATTGAATATGTCATCATCATATTCATGTTCATCTGCAGTATCAATTTCACGCTGATCTACCAGTGTTTCTTCCAGGGGCATCTCACACGGTTCTGGAAGGATACGGAGCTGAAATGGTTTACCATCATTGTCGGTGGTGCAGCGGTATTATGCGGGTTTACGCTTTATAGCCCTAGCTACGATGTGGAGCTTTCTCTCGAAGAAAGTTTCCGCCAGAGTCTCTTCCAGGTGGTGTCTGTAGTATCTACCACTGGATATGCCACTGCGGATTATAACCTATGGCCGCATGTCACATGGTCTGTCTTGTGCCTGCTCATGTTCATGGGTGGATGTGCGGGTAGTACGGTGGGTGGTTTCAAGGCTATCCGTATCGTCATGCTGAGCAAATTGTCGTACAACGAGTTCAAGCACATCCTTCACCCTAATTCCGTATTGCCTGTCCGTATCAATGACCATGTCATCGACAGTGGTATGCGTTCTACCCTGATTGCCTTCTTCTACATCTATATCATCACGGTTATCATTGGCACCATCCTGTTTAATTTCATGGGATTAGCCTTCAGTGAATCCATAGGTGTAAGTTTGAGTTGTGTGAGCAATGTAGGCCCGGCATTTGGAGAGTTCGGTCCGGCCTTCTCCTGGAGCCACCTGCCCGACGCTGGCAAGTTCCTGGCCAGCTTCCTCATGCTTATCGGCCGTCTGGAGATTTTCTCCGTACTGCTGCTCTTTACCCCACAATTCTGGAGAAACAGATAATTCATAAACCTATAAAAACAATAAAAACATGAAGCCATTAAAATTTGAACCATTATTGAAATCTATCCTTTGGGGTGGTGATAAAATCATTCCTTTCAAAGGTTTGTCCATGAATATGCCTACCGTAGGCGAGAGCTGGGAGATCTCTGGCGTGAAAGGTAACGTCAGCATAGTAGCTGAGGGTGAGTGCAAGGGTCGTTCCCTGAACGATCTGGTAGAGGAAATGAAGGGCCAGCTCATCGGTGAGGCTAACTTCAAGCGCTTCGGCACAGAGTTCCCATTGCTCATCAAGTTTATCGATGCGCGCCAGCCACTGTCTATCCAGGTTCACCCTACCGATGAGATTGCTCAGAAGCAGGGCAAGGGCAGCAAGGGTAAGACTGAGATGTGGTATGTCATGGAGAGTGATCCTGATGCTAAGCTGCGCAGTGGTATGAAGAGCCTGCTTACTCCTGATGAGTATGCTGCAAAGGTTGAGGATGGTACCATTACCGACGCTCTCTGCGAGTATAATGTAAAGAATGGCGACGTATTCTTCTTGCCTGCAGGCCGTATCCACAGCATTGGCGCTGGTTGTTTCATTGCTGAGATTCAGCAGACCAGTGACGTGACCTACCGTATCTACGACTTCAAGCGTAAGGATGCGAATGGAAACGAGCGTGAATTGCATACTGAACTGGCTAAGGAGGCTATCAACTTTGAAGTGTTCCCAGAGTACAAGACCCTTTACACTCCTAAGAAGAATGAGCCAGTGGACTTGGTTTCTTGCGATTATTTCACTACATCTGTATATGACTTGACTGAGCCTATGACTGCAGATTACTCCGAGTTGGATAGCTTTGTCATCTATATCTGTCTGGAAGGTGCTGCAACCCTGACCAACAATGAGGGTGAGGAAACCACTATCAAAGCAGGTGAGACCATCTTGATTCCTGCTACCACTACACTGATGAATATTCAGCCTGCAGAGGGTGGCGTAAAATTCTTGGAAACCTACGTATAATCTACGCGTTATGGAGCAGACAATTACCCGAGAAGCTGCATTAGAGCTGCTGAAAAAGTATAATGAGGACAAATTCCACATTCAGCATGCGTACACCGTAGAAGGTGTCATGCGCTGGTATGCACAGGAGCTAGGCTACGGAGAGGATGTTGATTTTTGGGGAATGGTAGGTCTCCTGCATGATATCGACTTCGAGCAATTCCCTGAGGAGCATTGCATCAAGGCACCGGAGCTGTTACGCGCAGGAGGTGTGGGCGAAGAGATGATCCACGCTATCTGCAGCCATGCGTATGGCATGCATGTAGATGTCAAGCCTGAGCATGAGATGGAGAAGGTGCTTTTTGCCACCGATGAGCTCACAGGCCTGATCTGGGCCTCTGCCCTTATGCGCCCTACCAAGAGTGTCATGGGCATGGAGCTGAAGTCTCTCAAAAAAAAATACAAGTCGAAAGGTTTTGCGGCAGGATGTTCCCGTGAGGTCATTGAGAAAGGCGCGGAAATGTTAGGCTGGGACCTGAACGATTTGCTGGAGAAGACCATCAAGGCCATGGAAGCTTGCGAAGCGACAGTCAACGAACAAATGCAATAAGATAAGAAAAGCCCCGGAGCATGAAACTCTGGGGCTTTTTATATCTGGCATGAAAAGGTTTTACCAGGCAAACAGCGGATAGTCCTTCATGGTCTCATTGACCTGAGCACGCACGCTGGCTATCACGTTTTCATCGGTTGGCGCATTCAGCACCTCTTCTATCCAGGC
This sequence comes from Bacteroidales bacterium, assembly GCA_030523705.1. Classification (GTDB taxonomy): domain Bacteria; phylum Bacteroidota; class Bacteroidia; order Bacteroidales; family Bacteroidaceae; genus Minthousia. The sequence continues at coordinate 1,326 of JAUNHZ010000082.1, read as the reverse complement.
AGCAATCTTCACCATGAGATCCTCTTTTGCACCACGAGTAGTAATGGCAGGAGTACCCAGGCGGAAGCCCGAAGTCTGGAACGCAGAGCGGGTATCAAAAGGCACCATGTTCTTGTTGATGGTGATATCTGCAGATTCCAGGGCATTCTCAGCTACCTTTCCTGTCAAATCTGGATATTTGGTACGCAGGTCCACCAGCATGGAGTGATTGTCTGTTCCCCCACTCACAATGGTGAAGCCACGCTTCATGAGTTCATCAGCCAGTACGGCTGCATTCTTCTGAACCTGTACGGCATATTCCTTCCACGATGGCTGCAGGCATTCACCAAAAGCAACAGCCTTTGCTGCTATGACATGCTCCAGCGGACCTCCTTGCTGACCAGGGAATACCGCAGAGTTCAGCAGTTGGGACATCTTCTTCACCACGCCTTTTGGAGTGGTATATCCCCAAGGATTTTCAAAATCCTTTCCCATAAGGATCAAGCCACCGCGTGGTCCACGCAGCGTCTTGTGGGTGGTGGTGGTCACAATATGTGCATACTTCACAGGATTATCCAGCAATCCAGCAGCAATCAGACCTGCAGGATGTGCCATATCTATCATCAAGAGTGCTCCAACCTCATCGGCTAATTTACGCATGCGGGCATAATCCCACTCCCTACTGTAGGCAGAGCCGCCGCCAATGATCAACTTTGGCTTGTGCTCACGCGCCAACGCTTCCATTTCATCGTAATCTACACGGCCGGTTTCCTTGTTCAGGTTGTAACCTATTGGTCTGTAAAGGATTCCCGATGTATTCACATGAGAGCCGTGAGACAAATGGCCTCCGTGGTCCAGGTTCAAGCCCATGAACACATCACCCGGCTGCAGAACTGCCAACAGCACTGCGGCATTGGCTTGAGCGCCAGAGTGAGGCTGCACATTCGCATATTCGGCACCAAACAACTCGCACGCACGGTCTATGGCCAACTGCTCTATCTCATCCACAACCTGGCAGCCACCATAATAGCGATGTCCCGGATAGCCCTCTGCATACTTGTTGGTGCAGCAACTACCCATGGCTTGTAAAACCTGTTCGCTGACAAAATTCTCAGAAGCAATCAGTTCTATACCCTTTAACTGACGCTGTTTTTCCTTCTCGATGAGCGAGAATACTACACAATCTTTTTCCATAAATAAACGAACCTTATACTATATCACAGTGCAAAGATAGGATTTTCTTCCCGTCTGACCAAATTTCACTCTGTTTTAATCTTGACTGCCAAAAAAAGAACCCTTAATTTCGCAGCACTATAACATTAAACATATTTTAAGGTCCTGAGCAAC
>JAUNHZ010000081.1 GCA_030523705.1 Bacteroidales bacterium | reverse complement strand
GAATTAAATTTATAAATAATTAATGTTTAAAAAGTTGCACATATTATTGATTTTTTAGTATCTTAGTACCAAAGTCCTTCTTTACTGACTTGATAATATTCATGTACCAGATAATGACGCATTCCGCGAATAACTTTCCATGGTACTTCTGGGTGCGATTCTACAAACTCATCAGTTAGTTTGTAACTTGCCTCACCGATAATTTCTGTCATCTTGACGATGCCATAATATCTAACCTTATCCTTATCGAGTGTATCAAAGGATAAATCTGGAACAAGTGAGATAAGTGTATCTATTTGTTCCAAGATATGCCGTAAGCGGTCTATGTCTCTGATAGATTCCCTCATGATTTCTCGTAAATTAGGATTTTGTCATGATTGGCAGAGTCAACGGCAAAAGGTAAAAGAGTGCCATCTTCTACAAGATCCACTTTTCGACCAAGGATGCTTTCCAATTGTTGCTTGATGCGTACAATAGTGAAAAGCCCTACAGGCTGCGTTGTCCTATCGTATTGAACCAATATGTCAACATCTGAGTCCTCACGCTCCTCACCACGACTGAAGGATCCAAACAACCATGCCTTTTTTATGGGTTGGGTTTGGAAATATGTCTTAATGGGTTCAAAGAATGTTGTACTCATAAATTATGATGATTTAGTCTTGTTCAATAGTTTTGGCAAAGATAGAAAACCTTTTTTAATCTGCCAAACTTAAACTCTGATAACTTCTTAATTGCTAGATAGAAGTTATCAGAGTTTAAGTTTGGAGACAAAAATCGTTTTAGGGTATATAAAAATAGAATCCGTTGAAAAAAGTAATGGAGCCTTTTTTGTGGCTCCATTACTTTTTTGTTTACTTTTCTTTTATATCTCAGAAACACTCATTTGCCATGCCATCGCACTGTAGAAGAAAATACTTGTATGCCTCCTTCTGACCAGAACTCTCTTTTGTCTAAAACCGAGAAGATTGTTTTACAGAGAGTGAGGAAAGGTTTGTCTAATGAAGGAATCGCAAAAGATCTTTCAATCTCAATTAATACAATAAGAACACATAAAAAGAGTCTCTTTAAGAAACTTGGTGTCAAATCTGTTAATGAAGCAATAGCTGTAGCTGAGAATTATTACATGATATAGGGGCTGGTCTATTTTTTATCCTCCTAGGCAATGACCATACTGGCAACCAGATGAACAGGCCTATGATAGAGGCGATGAGGCCACCTATGGTTCCGGCTGCCAGTGGGAACCAGAATCCTTCTTTCACGCTGCCTACCATGAATGGGATAAAGCCCAGGATGGTACTGATGACCGTCAGGAAGATAGGGATGATCTTGATGTTCCATGCCTTGGTGTATGCCTTCATGGCTGGCATGCCCGGGTGCAGTCTCCGCTGGTTGTTGTACTCGTTCAGGATGTAGATGCTGGCATTCACGGTGATACCGCAGAGGAGTACGAAGCTGGCAAAGCCACCCTGATCGAAGTTCAGCCTCCAGAGGTAGAAGGTGAGGAACACGCCGATGTAGGAGACTGGAATCTCAAAGATGATAGCCAAGGGCTGTTTCAGTGAGTTGAATAGGATGCTGGTGGTGAAGAAGATAATTCCCACGATGAGTGCCAGCAACCAGTACTGCTGCCTGTCTTTCTTTCCCCATGAGTAGTTATAGTCTTGTCCTTCAATGGAATAGCCTAGAGGCAGCTGGGCCTGAATGGTCTGCACGTCTTGCTTCTGCAGTTTCTTTCCTTGTTCTCCAGAGCCTATATAGTCGTACTGTACGCAGAGGACATATTCCTGGTTCTCCTTTGCTATCTTTTTAGGGGCCTGCGACTTGGTTACCTGTGCTAGCTCTGAGAGTTTGTAGTTCCTGCCGTTTATGGTTATCGGTCTGTTCTGCAGGGCCCATACATCGTAGTCCCGGTGCTGCTTGGATGTCAGTGTCAGGTTCTCCTGCTGGTTCTCATAGATAATACTTCCCGTGGTGAAGTCGTGCATGAAGAGTGGTTGCAGGGCGGTGAAAAGGTCATTGGCAGTAAGCCCCTCTTCCAGGAGCCGCTGCTTGTTGGGTTGCAGATAGAACTCCGTATAGTCGTCTTTCCAGTACGAGTACTCTGAGTTGATAAGCACCTCCTTTATTCGCTTGCGCTGGAGCAGGAGTGCTTTCAGTTCCTCTGCCCAGTGCATCAGTTCCTCATAGTTGTATCCTTTCAGCTTAATGCGGAAACTGCCGGCAGACTCAACTACACTGTTGCTGAACCCCTGGTCTTCCAGGCCGTACACACTCCAGGAACCGCCACCTAAGGAAAGAGCCTTGCTGATGATGGCTGCTTTCAGCGAATAGGGGAATCCTGTGCGTTGGGCCTCTTTGCGGAATTCTATGCTGATGCTGGCTCTCCGGGCACTGTACACCGATGTCTGGAACTGGCGGATTTCCTTATATTCACTCAGGAAGGTCTCCATCTTCCTGATGAGCGTGTTCATCTGGTCCAGCGTACTTCCGTTAGGCAGGGTAGCATTCACGGAGAGCACTGGCTCCGAACTGCCGCGGTCGAAATAGCTGCCCTCGTAGACCTTGTCCATGAACAGACGCAGGGTTCCGCCCAGTGCCTTCTCCATGACAGGGCGTACGTCTTCCTTGTACCAGCTTTTGTTGATCAGGTCCTTGGGAAGTAGCGTCACGGGTAAGCCGAAGATAAAGATGATGACTATGGTGGCTATGACCCTGTGGCGGCACAGGAAGCCGATGAACCGCTCATACCAACGGGTAAAGCGCACTACCATCCGCTTGATGAGCTGTCCCCAGCGGGATTGCCCTTGTTTGCTAGGCTCATCCAGTCTCATTTTCTCCACAAGGGCAGGAACCAGCAGTAAGGCCACTGCCAGGGATATCATCAGGTTGATGATGACCACGGCTGCAAAATCCTGCAGGTTCAGTCGGATCTTCTCATCCATGAAGAAAATGATGACCAGGGCACCCACGGTAGTCAGGGTGGCGGCCAGTATGGAGAGGAACACCTTCAGGTCGTGTCTGCGGCGCACATGGTCGGCCATCACAATGGTGTTGTCTATCACCAGGTTCAGGGAGATGGTGATACCTGCCAGCGAGTAGAGCTGCATTTCCAGGTGGAAGAAATAGTAGAAAATCACGGCTATAGCCAGGTTCACCACTAAGCTTACCACAATCAGCAGCATGTATCTCAGGTTCCATGTAATAAGGGCCACAAAGATGAGCAGGATAAGCGCGGTAAGTCCCGTGCGCAGGTAAATCTTATCCAGTTCTTTCTGGATACTCTCCGTCTCATCGGAGCTGATATGTGTCTCATAGCCACTGGGCAGCTGGGCACTCAGCTCTGCCATCTTCTCCTTTACCAGGGAAGCCAGTTCCAGCTGGTTGGCTCCCTCCTCGGCATAGATGGAGAGGTAGATGGAGTTCAGACCGTTGATGCGGAAGTATTGGGTAGGCTCAGCCTCTTCGTGTGTCATCTTCAGCACCTTATCCAGCGGTATGATTTTTCCGCTTCGGGTCTGTACTTGTATCTCTTGTGGCCGGAAGCCTTCGCTCTCATCGGCTCCACTGCAGACTACACGGAGCCAGTTCCCACCCTGTGTGACCTGGCAGATGCCTAAGAACTCACTTCGGTAATACTGCTGGATAGCCTGGGATATGTCGCTCACGCTGAGTCCCAGCTGTTCCAGCTGCAGCTCATCGTACACCAGTCTCCACTCCATTCCCGTGGCTCCGGTCACCTCTACCTTATAGACGCCCGGAATCTGGGCAATGATAGGTTTAATCTGCTCTTCGCCGTACCGCTGTATCAGGATAGGGGTTGCTGGTGCATTGAGTGTATAGATGATGAATGCGCGTGATTCATTATCGTCGTCGTCATTCGCCTGCTGGCTGCTGATGGTAGGGTAGCTCACCTCAGGAGGGAACTGGCTCCAGGCCTGACGGATGAGTGTGGATGCCTCGAAACGGGTGGCATCCATGTCGGCATGCTTGTCCATGCGAAGGGTGATGGAACCCCTTCCGTTATCGGATGTGGACGTGATCTTCTCCACGCCACTGATGCGTGAAAGCAGTCCTTCCAGCTTGCTGGTCACCTCTTGTTCCACCACTTTGGCCGAGTTACCGGGCATGCTGAAGGTCACCGTCAAGCCCGGGAGGGTACGCGACGGGTTCAGCTTGACCGGCAGCTCTGGTATGAGTGCCAGTCCCACCAGTGACAGACAGAAGAATGTCACGATGACGGTGAATGCGGAGAAGGAATACTTTCTTTTCATGCTTATGCAGAGTCTCCCTGTTTAGCGTTTGTAACGGCCTAGGCTGTAATCGAACTTGTCCGAGAGGGAGAAGCCACTCTCAAAGTCAAACAGGGTGAGTTTGCGAATCTTGTAGTAATCGGCCCAGTAGTTGAGCTGAGCCTGGATATAGTTCTGCTGAGCCTCCTGCTGGCGGTTCTGCGCCAAGGTCATGCTGTTCACATCCACCTTGCCGATGATGAAGCGCTGGCGGGTTTGCTCATAAGCCTGTTCTGCCAGGTCCACAGCCTCCAGCGCACTGGACAGCAGGTTCTGCTGTACGTCAAAGTCGCTCAGGGTAGTCAGCAAGTCTTCTTCCAGGGTCACCTCCTCTTGGCGTGCCTGGATACGTGCTATCTCCAGGTTGTTCAGCGCCATGTTATACTTACCTTTTCTCACGCCCCAGTCCAGCAGGGGGATAGAGATGGTCATGGATACCAGCTCCTGGCTCAATGGGTGCTTATACACGTTCTTGAAATTATCGGCCACTTGGTTCAAACCCACGCTGGCACTCAGGCTGGCATTGAATCGGCTCTGCACCTTGGTACGGTTCACGTTCTGCTGTGCTTCCAGGATATTCTGCTGCTGTTCCAGATAGGCAGGGTTATTGGCCTGAGCCAACTGCAGTGCCTGTTCTGCTGCAATGTTTATCATACTGGTGATGGCAGGAAGCTCTATCTCTATCTCCGTGTTCTTCTCCAGGTTCAGGAACACCGCCAGCGACTGCATGGCACGCTTTACGGTGATGGCTGCATTCTTGAGCGTGTTCTCTGCATTGATCTTGTCCAGGCGCAAGGTGAGCAGCTCTGCCTGCGAGATAGCTGCAATTTTATGGCGCATCTGGCCGATAGTGTAGAGCGTGTCCGTACTTTGCTGGTTATCCTTGGCAAGGCGGTAGTTGGCCTGTGCCAGCGCCAGGTTGAAGAAATAGGACACCGCCTGTTCAGAGGTGGCCTCTGTGTTATACAAGAACTGCTTCTTGGCCTTCTCATACTTCAGGGGCTCAATCTTCTTGTCCCACTTGAACTGGTTGAATCCCAGCAGGCTCTGGGTATAACCCAAGCGTATAGGGGTGGCACTGAACTGAGTGGCCTTGTTCATGCCAAAGGCACGCATATAGTCTAGGTCCGTTTCCAGGTAGAAAGAACCGCCCAGCGGGTCAAAGTTCTGGTTCAGCGTAAAGCCACCGCCTGCGCTGAAGCTCTGCTGGCTGCGGTACACGTCACGGTCCAGGTTGGAGTCGTAGCGCGTAGTGATGTACCGGTAGTATGATGCCGGTGTCAGCTTCAGGTTCAGGCTAGGCAGACGCTCAGCCTTGAAGGAACGAAACTCCCAATAGCTGGACAGATAGCGGTTCTGGGCGCTGAACGCCTGCAGGGAACTGTCGTTTGCCAGCTCAATGGTACGCTTCAGGTTCAGCTTCATCTTACGCTGAGCCTGCATTGGCAGCACTGTGCATACTGCCAGGAGTAGGAGACATATCTTTTTCATCGGTTTTTCTTTCTATAGATAATCCAATATACCAGCGGCACGTAGAACATACTGATGAACATACCCACCAGCATGGCACCTATCATGGCTATAGCCAGTGGGCGCTGCAGCTCAGAGCCCATGTCGCTGGTAAACAGCATAGGCAGCATGGCAAATACGGTAGTCAGGGTGGTCATGACTATGGCACGAAGTCTTCGGCGACCTGCTGTGTGTATAGCCTCCAGTAGAGGAACTCCCTGTTTGCGAAGTTCATTAATACTGTCAATTTTCAGGATGGAGTCGTTCACCACAATACCGCAAGCCACAATGATACCAATGGCTGACATCAGGTTCAGGGTATGCCCAAAAATCAGCAGGCATAGCAGTGCAAAGGCTGTGTCCATAGGAATCTCCGCCAATACGATGAGCGGTTGCAGGAAACTCTCAAACTGGGCGCAGAGGATAAAGTACATGAGCAGTACGCTGATGAGTAGGATGACCACCAGCTCACCCATCATCTTGCGGCTCTGGAAATAGCTGCCGCTGAAAGTCAGGTCCCATCCACCTGCTTTTTTCACCACTTGGCGGATATGGCTCATGAGTCCGGGAGCATCCTCCACGTCATAGAAGCGCAGTGGGATATATTCACCGTTCTTTCCTGCCTCTATAGTCTTCAGGTCCATACTCTGCTGGGCTGAAACCAAGCTCTGCAGTGGTACATAAGCCTGTGTTCCTGGTGTACCATCGGCTTTTTGCTGTGGATTGTTCTGTACCAGTGTTTCACGCAGTACCTGCTCCACAGTCTTGTCTTGCGAGGAGATGCTCACAGGCAGGTACTGTTGGTAAGAGCGCAGGGTAGTGGTCTGTCCGTCTTGGAACGCTGTGCGCAGCACGCGGCTCACTTCATTGTAGCTCACTCCGTAGAGCAGCAGCTTGTTCCTGTCTATGCTCAGGTTGACCTGCTTCTTGAAGGCTATACCCTCTGGAGCTATACCGGAGACGCGCTCTGTCTCCGCCTCTATCTGCATGATCTCCTCTGGGGTAGGAGCCGTCTGCTTCTGCGTCTTCTGCAGCTGGGCTATCAGGTCAGGCTCACCCGTCACGAACAACTTCTCAAAGATGGTTACCGGTGGCGCAAAGCTCATGCTGGCCTGTGGATAGTTCTGCTTCATATAGGCTGCCAGCTGCTGTTGCAGTGGGGCTATCTGTTCCGGCTTCTCGGTCTTGAAATACAGTTCCGCCTCGGTTGTTCCCTGGCTTTCCTCGCTGCCCAGCACAAAGTCTTGCAAGCCTACATAAGCCGTATGCTCTGTCACCTGGTCGTTTACCTGTCCCAGTACCGCGTTCACGCGGTTACTGTTCTCGCTCACGTGGATATTCTCGTTCCAGTCCACCTTCATGACCAGCTCATTCTGGTCTATCTCCGGCATGCGGGCTATCTCTAAGACAAAGAACAGCAGCACGCAGAGCGGAATGGTAAGCGCACCCACCAACAGGCTCAGCTTGCGGTGCCCGAACACCCAGTCGATGCCTTTCTCATACCAGCCTTCTATCTTGGCATTGTTCACCCACTGGTGCTTCTCTGCCGGCTTGCGTTTCTTCAAGCCTATGCGGTAAGCCAGCAGGTAGAGTACAGGCAGTAGCATGATACCCGTGAAATAAGAGGTAAGCAGACCAGTAGAGATAGAGAAGGCCTGATCCATGAAGATGGCTCCGGCTATTCCGCTCATGAACACCAGTGGAACAAACACGGCTATGGTAGTCAGCGATGAACTCAGCATAGGGGTGATCATCTCCGTGGTTCCCCGTGCCGCAGCCTTCCTGAGGGTCATTCCCTTGGCTCTCCACTGCTCTATGTTCTCCGTCACAATGATGGCATTGTCTATCATCATACCCACAGCCAGGATCAGGCCAGAGAGTGAAATCACGTTCATAGAAACCTTGCACAGGTAGAACAGGAAGAAGGTGATGATCACAGAGGTGACCATGGAGATGCCTATCACCACAGGCGAACGGAAATCTCCGATGAACAGGATGGCCACGATGAAGATCAGGATGAATCCCAGTGTGAAGTTCTGTTTCAGGTTTGATATGGTGTAATCCAGCAACTCTGTCTGGTTGCGGCTGATGCTGAACGCTATGTCTGGATAGATTTCAGAGAAATAGTCCAGTGTTTCCTGCAGTCCCTCTTTCAGACCGTCCATGTTCTCCTCGCTTTGCTTGATGATGGCCAGGGTCACGGCACGCTTTCCGTTGGCTAGTGAGCGTCCCATTTCTTTCTGGGCTACCTCTTTAATCTGGCAGATGTCCTTAATCTGCAGGATATGTCCGTTCCTCTGCAGGTAGATGTTCTCCACATCTTCCGGCGTACGCAGCAGGGAAGCAATGCGGATGTTGTACTCATAATAACCATCGCGTACCAGCATGCTGCCTGGTTCCACGTTATTGCTCTTGAGCACATTCTCCAAGTCCTCTATGCTCAGCCCCAGGCTCTGCAGGCGGTTCATGTCCGGAATGAGCTGCACCATGCGCTTGGGAATACCCGTCACATCGGCCATAGCTACCTGTGGCAGTTGTTCTATACGGCGTCGGATGACATTCTCTGCCAGTTCTCCTAAGTTCAGGAAAGCCTGCTCGTCCGTTTTCTGAAAGGCACTGTCGTTCTTCAGGGTCATGTTCAGGTAGAACACCGGAATATCCGTAGCGCTGGCCTTGATGGCCTTAGGTCTGACGGCGTCTTTTGGAAGAGCGCTCATCACACCGTCTATCTTCTCATTCACCTCCACGAAGGCCAAGTCGGTGCGTGTTCCGAAATTGAACGACAGGTGAATGATACCGCTGCCATCGCGTGTCTCACTGCGCATCTCGTCCAAGCCTGAGAGTTGGAGCATGGCTCTGCGCAGTGGTGCCATACGGGTATTCTCCAGCTCACGGGCAGAGATATTCTCTCCCTCCACCTGAATGGTAATCTGTGGAATGGCTATATTAGGCAACAGGGATACGGGTAGCGTGAAATACGCCACCACTCCCACGATGAAACAGGCCAGGAAGGCCATGAGCACCGAGATGGGTCTTTTGAGCAGGAATTCTACCATGGCCGGATTATTCTTGTGGCTTTTCTTGTATCACCCTGACCTTGGTCTCATGCGCCAGGTTCACGTTTCCGGTGGTAATCACTTGCATACCTTCCTGCAGGTCATCGCCTGTTACGGTGTATTCGGTCATGTTCTCCAAGCCAGTGGTAACATATTTCCACTGGGCCATGCCGTCTTTCAGCGTGAAGAGCACTTGACGGCCAGAACGCAATACGACGGCAGTCTTAGGGATTACTAGCATTCCTGGGACATCACGCTTTACGCTGATGCGCACGTTCATGCCATCGAAGAGTCCGGTGCTGCCGGCAACCTTGGCCTTCACCTTCACCATACCATTCTCATCTACCATAGGGTTTATCTCAGAGATGGTTCCCTTAGCCGTATTCTCAGGCATGGCATAAGGGACTATATCTACCTGGTCTCCACGCTTTACCAGGGAGAGCTCACTCTCCAAGATAGTGAACTCCACTTCCATGGCCCCATTATTAATGATGCGGCAGAAAGGTTCCCCGGTAGGCTGGTTATGTGCCTTCGTGAAAAGGTTGGCCACCACGCCACTCATAGGAGCGGTAAGGGTGGCATGTTGAAGTTCAAATTTAGCCAGCTCCAGTTCCTGCTTGCTGCGGTCATAGCCACTCTTGACCTGTGCCAGTTTCAGCACCTCGGCTGGCACGTTGCTCATCTTGTCAGGATTATAGCCCTGGCCAATGAGCACATCCTTCAGTTCCAGATTGGCTTGGCTCAGGCTGCTCTCTGCCTGATTCACCCTGTTCTGTAGGGTATAGGTATCTAGGACTGCCAGTTTTTGGCCAGCAGCCACATGATCACCATTCTTGACGAAAATCTGGGCAATGCGCTCCGTGGTAGAACGGAAGTTCAAGTCTACAAAACTGTTGGCCGTCACCTTTCCGTTGCTTACCAGCTCATGATGGAACGTCTGGCTTTTCAGTTCCATGACGGTCACCTCTGGGGGAGAATCTGGCAATACGGTTTCTACTCCCTCTTTCTCTGTACTCTCTTTCTGTTCACCAGAGCAAGCTGTGGAAACCATGCCAAAGATGAGGCAGGCTGCCAGCGCAGAAGCTCGTGATATAGATTTTCTATTCATAATCGTTTAGTACGTTTAATATCCAGCTGTCAATGTGTGTGCAAAAATAGCATTTAAAATTTAACAGACCAAATTATTTAGGTATACTTTTTCTATTTTAGTAGACAAATTATTTGTCTGAATTTCTGTTAGTTATAAAAATTATAAAAAATGAGAGGTATATTTTTCTCTTAAAGCTTCTTCCAGAACCTGTCCCAGCGCAGTTTTCCTGTGTATGGATTCACAGACTTCCACAGTCGGACTGCTTTTCCTGCTACGAACGGTTCTGGGACCAATCCCCAGTAGCGGGAGTCGTTAGAGTGTAGCATATTGTCGCCTCCTGCAAAATAGTAGTTCTCCTGGAACTGGTAGGAATGAATCAGACTGTCGTTCAGGAACACGTCGTTCCCTTTCCTGGTAACGGTCTTTTTCTGCTCCCAGGCTATCATGCTGTGATACAGTTTCCATTGTGTACTGTCCATCTGGACCACCTGACCTTTAGCCGGAATTGGAAGAGGACCAAAATCCCAGAGCGTCCAGCCTAAGATGGAATCATGAGGAAACGCATCGGCAGAGCGTCTGTGGTAGGCATATTCTTTCTTCATGCGCGCCATCTGCCGTTGCGCCTTCTGGTTTCCTACCGGTTCATCTACTCCCCTGATGTGGTAAGCACCGTTCCGGATCTCCAGCGTGTCACCAGGAACGGCTATGCACCGTTTCACGTAATAGAGCAGGGGAGAGATGTAAAGAGAATCCGTATCGTCGGGGTAGGGTGCATTGAACACCATGATGTCATTCCTCTTGAGATGGGAAAACCCCGGCAGGCGGTAGATAGGGAACTGCTTCTTCTTGGCAGCCTCACGCAAGTCGAAGATTCTGGCGCCCATGACCCATTTGTTCACCAGCATGTAGTCTCCCACTTGCAAGGCAGGGAGCATGGAGCCAGATGGGACATCGTACGATGCCCACGATGTGACAAGCAAGAGATAATGCAGCGCCATGACGCCGCAATACCCTAGCCATGCCGTCGCTATCCAGTTTATGGCCGTTATAATCTGTTTCTTTCCTATCTTCAGTTTCATTATTCAATCAGCGTGTTGGAAACAACGGCTTTCTTGTCCCCATAGTAATATATGGCATAGCTATATTCCGTTTGCCCTGCAAGCATCTCATCCTCCGGCATATAGAAATAGAAATCGGCAATCAGTGAAGGCGAAATCTCGGCCACTTTGTTGATTTGATGCTCATTCATCCTGGACGATGTAACCAGGTAAACTTCAGAATGGTCACGTTTCGCTACTTTAAGGGAAATACCATCAATTTCAAATTGAACTCCCTCACGCATACTCATGAGTTTCTTCTTGTTCTGCTCCTCTGCGGAGGATAGAACCACATGCGTTTCATACCCCACATATTCAGGTTCCGAGTAATAGAGCCAGTCATCGTCATCAATCTGTGGTTTCAGGAAAGAATCACCCTGGGAAAAGACCTTAACCTCTATGATGCGGTCATTCATGAGTTTGTTCTCCACGTCCACGAACTGCTGGCAGACCTGAGCTATCCAGTCTCTTTTTCCTTTCATCTTCTCTGCCACGTGAACGGTCATCCTTAGCCGTGTCATAGGGCGGACCATGCTTGCCAGTGTATCGCCATGGTCGATGACAAAATTATAGCGAGTATCAGCCTCCAGCTTGATTTTGTTTCCGCCAGAGCACATAGTGAAAAGAAGAACCGATACTGCGGCAAACAGAATTTGCCAAGCGTTCTTGCGCCAGCCTGTAATGATGAATCTGTAATCTCGTATCATATTTCCCCCAATTTCCCTTTTGTGCGAAAAAACTTTTCTGCAAAATTAGCAAAACATAGTCTTGCATACAAATGCCCTTAATTATCCCATTCAATAATTAGCATTTTTTAATGTGCATTTTTAGTAATTCACACAAATGATTTTGAACTCTCTCTCAAGCTGTGTATATCCCCGCCTAAATCACAGCAGTAGCTCCGATCTTACTCCA
>JAUNHZ010000080.1 GCA_030523705.1 Bacteroidales bacterium | reverse complement strand
ATTTATAAGCTGTTTGCCGAGTTATGGAACTTTTCGCTTGGCATAACTGCGTTAAGAGTTCCATGCTTTGAGATACAGAATCTGCCATGAGATAGGCATATGCTAAGTTTGAAGCCAGTGAAATACTTTTCTTTGGAGCCCTTTCCCATGCTATTTTGGCAAAGAACAGAGCTGAATCATTCTTCTCTTGTTCTTGCATAAATCCAGAGAAGGATTGATATGCACCACTTATGAGTTCTTCATTTTTTGATTCTTCTGCAAGATGCAAGGCCTTTCTTAAGTAAACATGTGCGGAATCCATTTCATTGGCAAGGGTAAGACTGTTACCTATACTCATCAGCAAGAACACCTGGTTGCTGAAGTTGTTGCTGAATTTGTCCTGGTAGATCTGATAGGCTTCTTTAGCATAACGGACTGCCATCTTGGGATTACTTCTGTTTAGTGATTTGCTCAACCTATCCAATGCCAGGTAGGTAGTATAGTAATCGCCTTTTTCCTTCGATACGCGAATAGCTTGTGTAAGACACTCCTCTGCCATACGGGTACTGTCGTTCAGAAGGTAATACTTACCCATATAATACTGACATTTGGCATAGAGGGAATCTTGTTCTCTGCCCTTAAAATAGCTGTAGGCTATGCCTAACAGGGAATCTGAGTCAACATCCAGACCGTTTTTGTCTTGAGCTATAGTATAAAGAAGGGAATAGACTGCCAGATCTTTCTCTGAGAGACTGAACTTGTCTATCTCACCGAGCAGGGACAGTGCACTATCTGGCGCAGAGTTCAGCAGACCATAAGCCTGCTGGAAACGGGTTGTGGTCTTGCGAGAAGAGCAGCTGCTCCAGATAAATGGCAGAACGAGTAACGCCAGAAATAGGGGTATAAACCTTTTCATGTGTATTGCATTCGGATTACGAATACAAAAATAGTATATAATCTTTAATTAAAGATAACCTGGAGGTTAGTTTTTTCAATTACCTAAAACACTGATTACAAAACAATTTGTAGATTTATATTGCTCTAAAAGGTTAGTTTAGGGGTTATATGGGACAAAAAAGGGGGGCATATCAAAAATGACATGCCCCCTTCTGCTTATTTTACTTATGTGTTACCTTGCGCAGGTAAACATTAAATATCAATGTGGAGTAACCTGGGATACTGCTTCCTGAACCTTCTGCTCCATAACCCATCTTCTGAGGAACGTAGAGTTGCCAGATATCACCTTCACGCATGTACTGTAGAGCTGTTCTCCAGCCTTCTACCACACCATCTACATAAAAGCCGGAAGGAACCATAACGTCGGGATTCATTTCCTCTCCGTAATAGTTCTGGTCGAACACTAACCCCTTTGGATATGATGCCGTAGGGATTAGGTGTCCTCTGTAGTTCACAGTCACAGAATCAGTATAGAGAGGAGACTCCTTGCCTTCGCCATTCCTAAGGATTTTTGCAAAGACATACTCTTGATTGTCTTTGGAAACATACCCTGTACTCAAGTGGTACGATTGCAGCACTCGCCATTGTCCCACCTGTGAACCCTCATTAGCCTTTGCCACAAGAGCAATGGAATCAATATAGGCTTCATTACGCTCCTTCCAGTTTCCATCGAACTCACCCACTTCCTTATCCTCTGAGCAAGCCACGAAAGTAAAACCTAATAAAGCAGCAAATATCCAGAATATATTCTTCATACAAAATTGATTACATAAGTTTCTTCAGCAAGCTAGTCAAGCTAACCTGATCTGCAATAATACTATTCAACTGATCAATGGCTACACGCTCCTGCTTCATGGTGTCACGGTTACGCAGAGTCACGCAGTTGTCCTTCAGGGTGTCATGGTCAACAGTCACGCAGAATGGAGTACCGATGGCATCCTGACGACGATAGCGCTTACCAATAGAATCCTTCTCATCGTACTGGCAGTTGAAGTGGAATTTCAGCTCATTGACAATCTCACGAGCCTTCTCTGGAAGACCATCCTTCTTTACCAATGGCAATACAGCCAATTTCACTGGAGCCAATGCTGGTGGCAAGTTCAATACTACACGGCTCTCACCATTCTCCAATGTCTCCTCCTTATAGGAAGCGCACATGATGCTCAAGAACATGCGGTCAACACCGATAGAGGTCTCAATTACGTATGGTACATAGCTTTCATTCAATTCTGGGTCAAAGTACTTGATGCTCTTGCCAGAGTACTTCTCATGCTGAGACAAGTCAAAGTTTGTACGGCTGTGAATACCCTCTACCTCCTTGAAACCGAATGGCATGAGGAACTCAATATCGGTAGCTGCATTAGCATAGTGAGCCAGTTTCTCATGGTCATGGAAACGATAGTGGTCGTCGCCAAAGCCCAGAGCCTTGTGCCACTTCAAACGAGTCTCCTTCCATTTTGGGAACCACTCCAGCTCAGTACCAGGCTTTACGAAGAACTGCATCTCCATCTGCTCAAACTCACGCATACGGAAGATGAACTGACGGGCAACAATCTCGTTACGGAATGCCTTACCAATCTGGGCAATACCGAAAGGAACCTTCATACGACCGGTCTTCTGTACGTTCAGGTAGTTTACAAAGATACCCTGTGCAGTCTCAGGACGCAGGTAAATCTTCATGGCAGCATCGGCTGTAGAACCCATCTCTGTAGAGAACATCAGGTTGAACTGGCGAACCTCTGTCCAGTTACGGGTACCGCTGATAGGGCAGACAATCTCCTCGTCCAGGATAATCTGGCGAAGCTCATCCAAGTCCATAGCGTTCATAGCTGCAGCATAACGCTCATGCAATGCATCGCGCTTAGCCAGGATTTCCAACACCTTAGGACTGGTGGTACGGAACTGCTCCTCGTTAAAGTTCTCCTTGAAACGCTTGGCTGCCTTAGCAACTTCCTTCTCTACTTTCTCCTCATATTTTGCAATCTGATCCTCAATCAGGACATCTGCACGATAACGCTTCTTGCTGTCGCGGTTGTCAATCAATGGGTCATTGAATGCATCTACGTGACCAGAAGCCTTCCAAATAGTTGGATGCATGAAGATAGCAGAATCAATACCTACGATATTCTCGTGCAAAAGCACCATGCTCTGCCACCAATACTGCTTGATATTGTTCTTCAACTCTACACCCATCTGACCATAGTCATATACTGCACCCAATCCATCATAAATCTCGCTGGAAGGGAAAACAAAGCCGTACTCCTTGCAATGAGAAACGACCTTCTTGAAAACATCTTCTTGTGCCATTTTCTTATTTTGTTTTTCTAATTATCTATGTTATCTGGGGATTTTATCCCATTTAGAGTGCAAAAGTACTCATTTTTTCTTGAATGACACCGATTTAAGGCATCTGTTTATTATTCTTTCACAAAAAGAAACCAAATATTGCGAAGAGAACCACCTGTAACCCCATGCTACCGCTATGGCAACAAGCAGATAACAGGCTACCCACATCCAGCTGTGGGCATCGAGTTCCAACTGGCCATAAAGGAGAATCCTGTCCTTGAAAAACGGACGTACTAAAGGATGTGCCGCAAAAAGCCAGGCCGATAAGCCACCAAGCCATATTCCTACCGCCCTCAAAACACGAACCTGAGAAACCAGCTTGACAAAACTCCAGAAGACACCTACTGCAAATATGGGTGTCAGGAGCCAGAGCCGCTGATGAAAACTGCCAGCAAACAGAAGGATTGCAGAGACAGCACCTACACAAATCCATGGCCATAGCGTGTCCTTCCTGTCCTTTCCTGCACGAGCAGTCATTACGCCTAGGACAAACACAGGAATCCACCTGATGCCATTATGACTGAAATACTCATAGGAGGGTTGTACTCTCTCCATCGGGTCAGGCTGCAGCAACCAACTGATTCCCAACGATAAAACCATCAGCAGCAGACAAGTCCACCAGAACATGCCGCCTGCCTTTCTGAACAGGAACAACCGATAGGCAAGATACAGCTGCATGGTCAAGCCAAAATACCAATACACTCCTGGATCTATGGAATTTGGGCTACACATGAAGTTTATGGTCATGGTAAACTGGGCCAATAAGGTGGAGAATGCAAATGATTTATCAAACACAAAAATGGACAAGAGGAGATAAACCACAAAAGCGGGTGCCATGAGCAGCCATAGCTTCTTGAAATTATAGCCTGTAAAACCGGCCCATGAACATTCTGCAGTGGTACGTCTTGCACTCTCGTACTTTTTCGTAATGCCATAGCCGCTCAAAAAGATAAAGACCGGCACGCCATACCAACCAAAAAAACTGAGTATATCTCCTATAAGATTGGGATGCCCCTCTGTGATGTGATTCCACATCCAATAGGAACGATAATTATAGTTGTAATAGAACTCATTTTCTTTCACTAATGGCTTAACCCAATGCAACAGATTGTGCAATACAATACAGAGTATTGCATATCCTTTCAGGCAGGAAGCCTCATCACGTGTCAGATTCAAATTCATGGATTTCAAAATTTGGGGACAAAATTAAGAAATTTCATACGAAGTTTACCCTATTGTGAAGAAGAAATCGTACTTTTGCAGGCACAATGGAACAAAAGAGACCTACAGTGGCAGTTGTCATGGCCACATATAACGGTGCCAAGTACATCAAAGAGCAACTGGATAGTATCCTTGCGCAACGTTACCCCATCCAAGAAATCATCATTCAAGATGATGGTTCTACAGATGATACACTGGCTATTGTACGTGATTATGCCAGTCGCTACCCTCATATTCATTTGTTCCAGAATGAGCAGAATAAAGGTTTCAACCTAAATTTCATCACGGCTTTCCAACGGGCTTCTGCTGATTTAATCTGTATCTCTGACCAAGATGACATCTGGTTCTCCGACAAGATAGAGAAACAGGTTGAAGCTATTGGTACTCAATATGCTGCATGCTGTTCCGACCATTTCAGAGATGAGGTATATCAGTATCCTTGCACTTACCGGAGAAACCCTCAGAACACATTTGAAAGTCAGATTTTTACCAGCCATATTCCTGGTCATTGTCTCATGGTGCGCACCTCTTTCCTAAAAGGGATAACCAATTGGGACAAGCACATTCCATACGACTGGTGGATTGTCATCAACTCTCATTTCCACGGGGGATTGGTCAAGGCTCCATACCCACTCAACTGGTACAGACCTTATGCAGAATCTGTAGCTACCAAGCACAGAGCTAAATACCAGCGACATGCCAGTAACCCAACCTGGCAACCTTATTTATATGGATGGGCTGATTATAGTTCACTCCAGCAGCGAGAACTCTGGCAGAAATTCTATGGGTATATCCATGAGCAGACTACAGGCAATCCTGCATTTGCCCTTGTTCATCAGCTCACGGGTCTTATGCTTAAGAAAAATGTATGGAGTCTTCTGCGTTTGTGCTGGCTCTGCATGAAACATACAGATTTGGTACACGGGAAAAAGCATCCTAACCGCTTCATGGCAAGGCTCCGTGGTTTCTTCTACCCACAGATCTGGGCCTATTCCACTACTAATTTTGATTATTGAAACTTAGGCTCACTACGCATCAGGGAGTCGTAATCCAAGGTATGCTTCAAGATACGTGGATGGAGTTTATAAGCTGGACTCATCCAGTCTCTGGTTTCATCGTAATACGGAGTGTGAATGCCACCTAATCCCAATAAGAAATGGGCTATATCATCGGTCTTATAGGAATCTTCTGCACGTTTCTTCAACTGTTGGAAAAGAGCCTTATGCAATTTGCGGAATTTTTTCGAGCCCCAGATTACCAATGGAATCTCAAACTCTGCACGCACCAGGGCTGGCGACATATTGGCATCGTGCAAGCGCCCAAAAGCCTTGATTTCATCAAAGGCTTCTTCACCGTGATCTGGCATATAGACTAAGATTGCATCGCGGTTATCAAACATCTGCATCAAATCGTCCAGAACCTTATCGTTATAGCGGGTTGCATTATCGTAGTCTGCCACAATCTTCTTCTCGTTATCTGCCAAGCCATCGCGCGCCACACTGCCAGCCACAAACTGGCGGTCGTTCTGAGGACAGCGTTGATTATAATCCACATGCTGACCTATCAGGTGGAAGATCCACAAGTTGTGCTCTCCGTAGCGATCCTCATACTTAGGATATTCCTTCAGCAACCCTCCATCGTATTTCCATTTGGTCTTGTTGCGGATATCAAAACAGAGCGAATCTAGCTCCTCATCGTTCAAGAAGAAGCTGCCATTGAAATCGGCTGCAGCTAAACGACTGGACTTCATGAACTGCTGGGTAAAGAAAGACACCGTATATCCTGCTTTCTTGAACAGTGCGGGGAATAAGACACCATCGGCCCACAAACCCTCCTGATCATCGGCATGCGTGGAAAGAATGCTCTTGAAGGCATTACTGGTGACATTCCAGGGAGTCACCACATCGGTAAACCGAATGAGTTCTCCTTTCTTGTAACGACGAACCATGCTTGGAGTGGTTTCCTTATCGTATCCATACAGTTGCGCATGCCGCTTGTTATAGCTCTCACCAATGACAAACACAATATTTGGACAGGTAAAGCTACAACTATCCACCTCAATCTTGCGCATATTCTTTCGTAACACCTCTACCTCACCGGCAGTCAAACGAGTGAATTTCAAGGAGTATGCCAGTCTATACATAGGAGAATAGAAACGGATTGGACCCATTACACGCTCTATACGCTCAGCCCCATTCAAACGGAAATACTCTATGAAATGTGCCTTATCCTGTCGGGTGGTATAGAAACAATAACCCGTATAAGAGATGCACACCAAGCCAAACAGCATGGCCAGAACGGAACGAGGACGGGATGGTACCTGCTTGCGAATCCAACGGAACACCTTGGCTCCAAATAACTCAAAGAGCAGATTCACTAATGCCACCAGGCCTAACATCCATGTCACATGCCACAGCTTGCCATTCCAAAGGTAAGCATGGAAAAAGTCCGAAGCCTCATCAGAGTTCGTCTCTAAAGCCAACTGGATGGTAGTAGGTGTAAACCGCAGCCAGAAACGGGCATAAAGAAACCATTCCACAAAAGTCACGGCATAACCGATGAAGTAGAATATACGTTTTACCCAACAGCTGATTTTCCGGGGGAGTAGCAACAAAAAGGCGCACAGCAGGTAACAGTCAATGAACAAGCCCTCATAAAACAGCACCTCACTGGTAGGCAGGTCCTCAAAATGAAATGAGAAAACCACCAGCAAGTACATAAACAGGAAGAAGAACGGATTCTTCCTAATGGGATATGAAAGCCATAACAGCCCCTTCCTTATGGCACCGAGGAAACGCATTTTTCAAAATTTGGGGGCAAAATTACAAAGAATTCTTTGAATAGGTGGATAATTTGCGTACTTTTGCGCTGAAAGTAAAGAAGGTATGGCAGAATCACTGAAAGACAAGACCGCAAAAGGTATTTTCTGGGGAGGAATGAGCAACAGTTTACAACAGTTGCTCAACTTGGTCTTCGGCATCTTCCTGGGGCGTTTGCTTACCCCTTCGGACTATGGTATGGTAGGCATGCTCACCATTTTCTCCCTGATTGCAGGCAGCCTGCAGGAAAGTGGATTCACTGCTGCATTAGCCAATAAGAAAGAGGTTACGCACAGGGATTATAATGCGGTGTTCTGGTTCTCCATTATGGTCAGTGGCATGCTCTATATCTGTCTTTTCTTTGCTGCTCCATGGATTGCTGATTTCTATCACACTCCAGCACTTGTGCCATTGGCTCGGTACTCTTTCCTGGGTTTCTTCATCTCCAGTTTTGGAACGGCACATTTTGCCAAACTGTTCCGAGAGATGAAAGTGAAACAGCGCACCATTGCCACCTTCACGGCCTTGTGCATCTCTGGTGTTACGGGAATCACCTTAGCTTTCTTGGGATTCTCCTATTGGGGTATTGCTACCCAGAATCTCTGCTATATCCTGATTACCACTAGTTTCTTCTGGTATTTCTCAAAATGGAGACCTACCTTCAGCTTTGATTTCAACCCTATCAAGGAGATGTTTGGATTTAGCTTCAAGCTATTGGTTACCAACATTTTCAACCATATCAATAATAATGTATTCTCCGTTATCTTAGGTAAGTTCTACGATGAGAAGGCTGTTGGTTTCTACAACCAGGGAAACAAGTGGAACACCATGGGGCACAACCTGATTACGGGTATGATCAACAGTGTGGCACAACCGGTTCTGGCTCAGGTGAAAGATGATCAGGAAAGGCAGTTGCGCATCTTCCAGAAAATGCTCTGCTTTACGGCTTTCGTAGCCTTCCCCGTCATGTTTGGCTTGAGCATCATCTCCGGAGAGCTCATTACCATTCTCATTACAGACAAATGGTTAGAGAGTGCAGAGATTCTAAGTATCCTTTGCATTGGTGGAGCATTCCTGCCTATTACCAACCTCTACAGCAATTTGGCCATCAGTAAAGGTAAGAGCGACTTATACCTTTATAATACAGTAGCCGTAAGTGTGCTGCAGCTCTGTGCCTTGCTCGCCTTCTATCCTTTGGGAATCCACACCATGCTGTATGCATATGTCAGCATCAACATCCTGTGGCTCTTGGTATGGCACGGATTTGTGAAACGCACCATTCATTATGCCTATTTCCAAGCATTCAAGGATATCATTGGCTATCTGGTAGGTGCCGTTGTTGTCATGATGGCTGCTAACTATTTAGGAAATCTCATGGACAACATCTATCTCCGCATAGGTGCAAAAATCCTGTTAGCAGCATTGTTCTATACGGCTTTAATGTGGCGAAGCGCCATTGCTCAGGAAATGGCAAGCTACCTGCTGAAAAACGCACGGAAGAATTAAGCCAGAGAAGCCAGCAATCGTTCGAACATCTGATGGAGGTTATAGGTAGGCTTCCAACCCAGTCTCTCCACTTTTTCTGAAGTCAAACGCAGTTTTGTAGGTGGCATATAGCCATACTCCCCTAATTCCAAGCGTGTCTGGACTGCAGGATTAAACTCCTTACAGAGAAACTCAGCCATATCACGGATGGAAATATAGGTCTCATCGTTGGCTACGTTATAAGCCTCGCCTGCAGCACCTTTCAACATGATATACAAGATGGCAGAGATGGCATCGGTGGTATAGCAGTAAGGGCGAGCCAATTCTCCTGTAGTATGCAGCACAATGTCCTTATTCTGAATGATGCTCCGGGCAAACTGCGCAAACACACGATTATCCTCTGGAGCAATGCCTGCACCAAAGGTCTGAGTCAACCTAGCTACATAAACAGGCACCTTATATTCTTGCGCATACGAAGCACAGAGACACTCGCACAACCTTTTAGCCATCGGATAGCTGGTACGTACACGCATTGGGTCCATATACCCCTGCACCTCTTCCGTAACCGGAAGAGCATCATCATGAATGGTGCCGTAAACCTCCAGCGAAGAGACAAACACAAATCCCTTCACCGCCTTTTGCCTGGCTAATTCCAGCATGAGATGCGTTCCATTCCAAATGGTCTCAATGGTATAAACCGGGTGCTCCACAAAAGTCAGAGAGGCAGTAGGACTAGCAAAATGCAGGATATAATCCACGGCATCGGCCATCTCTGGGATAGCATCGGCCGTATTCAGGTCAGCCACCAGATAGTTCACTTGTTCTCCAAATAAATCCTTTGCCTTCTGCAGGTTTCGGACCAGCAGTGTGAGTTGCAAGTTCAGCTGCAGCTTCTTGTCCAGCATGAGCAGGCAATGTGTGGCAATAGAGCCCAGCAAGCCTGTAGCACCCGTGATGAGTACACTACTCTCCCTTAGCTCCTCACCCAGTGGGAACGACTCCGCAAAACGGATACAATCTTCTTGAACAAATGCATTCATGGATTTACTTCTTTATTATGGCACGAAGCACAAACCATACATGATGCAAGAGTGTGGAAACCCACCCATAATGACGCACCATGATATGGAAACGCTCTTTCAGCGATGCTTTTCTGTTTTTTGTAGAGATGCCTTCATCCAGGTAGCGGATAAGGGTCTGATGTGTATTGTGCAAATCGGATGCCTTTTTCATCATACGAATGCACCAGTCTTGGTCGGCACTGAATCGGAACGACAAATCATAAGGCTCCTGCAGCTCTCGCTTCACAAAAAAGGCTTGATGGCACACTACCATCCCCTGCTTGAAACTCTTCCAAGTCAGTTTCTCTGGAGGCACTAATCTGCGCATGCGGGTAAACTCGCCCTCTGCATTCACCAGGGCTGTATGTCCGTATAAAATATCTGGTAGCTCCGTCTTGGCTGAAAATGAGGCCACCATCTGTTCCAAGGTCTTCTCATCGTACAGTTTATCACCTGCATTCAGGAAGCAGATATAGTCACCTGTAGCCATCTTCATACCCTTATTCATGGCATCGTACAGCCCTTTATCCGGTTCACTCACCCATTTGGCTATCCGGTCCTGATGTTTCTTGATGATATCCACCGTACCATCGGTACTGGCACCATCTACCACAATACATTCGGTATGAGGGTACGTCTGGCTCCAGACACTCTCCAATGTGCCTTCCAGCAGTTTCTCTGCATTAAAGGTCACGGTAATGAAGCTAAAACAAGGCTTAAGCATGGTCGTGAATGGCTTTGTTATAGACCGCAATATATTTTCTTGCCACGGTACTCTCCGCATAGGTAGCCAGAGCCTTACGTACAGCCTGCTCGCTCAGGGAAGCATAATCATCCTCGAACAAAGCCCAGTGAATACCGTTTGAGAAATCCTCGGCATCCTTATACTCAGCCACATAACCATTATGGAGATGGTCTATCATCTGAGGGATACCACCCACATGGAAGCCCACGCATGGAACACCACAAGCCATAGCCTCTACAATGGTGTTTGGCAAGTTATCCTGCAAAGATGGGGTGACATACAAGTCCACCGCATTATAGACTTCCACCAGATCACGTTCTTTAGAGACATAGTCTAACGTATAGACTGGGAATGGGAAAAGGGAGCTCAGTGCTTCACCCTCGTGACCCATAGCCACAATGCCTATAGAGCTGCTCAACTCCGGATATTTCTGTTGGAAAACCTTGCATGCCTGGACCAGATAGTCCACACCCTTTCGTTTATCTGTAATCTTGAGAGAGCCAAAGAGCAACAGTTTCTTATCCAATGGCAGGTTCAGTTTCTTCCGGGCCTCATCCTTTTCCTTTGGATGGAAGAGTTGTGTATTGATGGCATTTGGAATGTTGCACACAGCCTGATTTGCAAACAGGCTACTCTTCTTGGCCAGTGATTCCAGCCACTGACTACAAGCCACAAACTGGATTTGTGCCTGTGCATAGATAGCCTGTTTCTTGGCAAAGACCTTAGCTGATATATCATTCTTGCTGCCTCCATTATACAAAATAGGACAATGATGGCAGGCCGTCAGGTAATTCTCACATTCTCCTGCATAATGGCAGGTACCCGTGAAAGGCCACATGTCATGCATGGTCCACACCACCGGTTTACCACTCTTCAGGATCTTCTGGATATCATCCAGGGAAAGAAAGCCTTGGTTAATCCAATGTAAGTGAATCACATCGGCCTCTTGAAACTCTGGAAGCGATGTAATGTCTGTACCCACATTCGCCAAGTCAAGTTCAAACAGACGATGCTTATGGAAGCCATTGGCACACCAGATGCAGAAGCGTTCCCAGACAAACTTCACGGCATGAAGCCAGGATTTGTCCAGAGGAACCACTGAAATCTGGTCAGTCTGCTTGTCGCGCACCAGCATTTTGGCCTTGATTCCATTATTGTTCAACGCCTCCATCAAACGGTTTGCGGCAATGGCAGCACCACCGATTCTCTCCGAAGTATTTACTATCAATACACGCATAGGCTATTCTTTCTGCAATTCTGGTTGGATAAACACACTGTGGATATCTCGCTTATTCTCTGGCGGAAGCTGCATATAGTTCTTATATAGTTTCTTGAGGTACGCATCCGGATTATGAGGTGCGTTAAACTCACAGCCTTCGAACTGAATCCGTGACACGGGGAGAATATCTGCGCGTTCTTCCACCATGCCATGCCAGTTGTTACTTGGCAG
>JAUNHZ010000079.1 GCA_030523705.1 Bacteroidales bacterium | reverse complement strand
GATGGCGAGGAAATCATGGACATCATCAGCAAGATTCCAGTCTATCCCGTCCTGAAATTCAGACTTTGCGGACGTATATTCTAATAGAATGATACACAGACTTCTGTCTTGGATAGGGAGCTTGTGCCTGGCCCTTACCGTACATGCACAGCTCACTTTCCGTAATCCTGTGATTAATGCCGATGCACCGGACATGAGCATCTGCAAGGTGGCCGATACCTATTACATGATCAGTACCACCATGCATCTCATGCCAGGAGGACCGGTCATGAAATCCAGGGATATGGTTCACTGGGAAATGGCAGGCTATGTGTTCGACCGTATAGACGACGGCGACCGTTACAACCTGCTGGGGGGAACCGTGTACGGACAGGGGCAGTGGGCCAGCAGCATCCGGTATCACATGGGGCGCTTCTGGGTGTGGTTTACAGCCAATGGCGCGCCGGGAAAGGGCTTTGTGTTCAGCGCAGAGCATGCCGAAGGACCTTGGAGGCTGGAAGCCAGGCCGCCACACATGCACGATGCCTCACTCTTCTTCGATGAGGACGGAAAGCGCTATCTGTTTACCGGAAGTGGCTCTTGCACCGTGGTGGAACTGGATGAACAGTTTAACCCTAAGCCGGGAGGACTGAACAAGAAAGTGGTGGATGCTGCAGAAGATCCACAGGAGAAAGGGGCGTTGCTGGAGGGCAGCAGCGTGTTCAAGCATAATGGCTACTATTACATCTGCATGATTTCCATGAAGTGGAACACCCCAGGACGCTTCCGTCGGGAGGTGTGCTACAGGTCCAGGCAGATAGAGGGACCTTATGAGAAGAAAATCCTGATAGAGACACCGTTTGAGACCTTTGGAGGTGCCGGACAGGGATGCCTGGTGGGCGATGACCAGAGCGACCAGAACTGGTGGGCCTTGCTGTTCCAGGACCGTGAGGGTATAGGACGTGTGCCCAGTGCCATGCCGGTGACCTGGGTAGAGGGATGGCCTATGTGTGGCGAGTACACCGGGGTGGTGAACACCCAGGTGGCGGATATCCCAGAGGATAACCCCACAGGGAATCCGTTGCTGGACCGCAGGCGCTACCGGGTTCCAAGCGACCAGACCCAGAGACATCCGTCGGTAAAGGGGTTCATCGGGAGCGATGAGTTCGATTTGCCGGCAGAGGACCGGGAACGGCAGGACACTTACCATGGCCGCATGGGACTGAAACTGTACTGGCAGTGGAACCATAACCCTATAGATGAGGCGTGGAGCCTGACCGAGCGTCCGGGATTCCTGCGCCTGAAGACAGCCCGCGTGGTGAATAACCTGAACGTGGCACCCAATACCATCACCCAACGCATGTCGGCTCCGGCCTGTACGGGCTCCGTGGCGCTGGACATCCGTGGCATGAAGGACGGAGACATCTGCGGCTTGGCTGCCTTCAACGGCGACAGTGGTGTGCTGCGTGTGGTCCGCAAGGGCCAGCGTGCGGTGCTTCAGCTTACCGAGGAGAAGGCTGTGTTTGCTGCAGACCATAGCGTGGAACGCGTGGATGTAGAGGTGCTGCAAGAGGTGTCGCTGAAAAAGGCAGGTACGGTGTACCTGAAGGTGCATGGAGATTTTGAGGGAGGCCGGGACATGGCCAGCTTCAGCTATAGCCTGGATGGTACGCAGTGGATTCCTGTAGGTAGGGAGGTGAAGATGCGTTTCGACTATCAGCGCCATTTCATGGGCACCAAGTTTGCCATTTTTAATTATGCCACCAAGCAGTTGGGTGGACAGGTGGACATAGATTGGTTTCATTTTGAAGAAAATTAGAAAAATATAAGTCATGAAGAAAATCGTACTATTTGCCGTGGCACTGGTTGTGCTGGCGTCATGTAACACGCCGAAAGTAAAGTTCGGAACCCTCATAGAGGCACTTCCAGATTCCGTATGGGCTGGCTCTTCCTGGATCTCCGTGGCCGATGCCCCGGTGGTAACGGATACCGTGCAGGACGGAACCCGCGCGGCCGATGGTGCCAGCTGGTTTGTATCTAAGGTAAAGAACCAGAAGAAGGTAGTATCTGCCAAGTGGATGACCACAGGCTTGGGCGTGTATGAGCTCTACCTGAACGGTCAGGTGGTGGGCGATGAAATCCTGAAGCCGGGCTTCACGCATTATGAGAAGACCAAGCGCTCGTTCACCTATGACCTGACGGAGGCTTTCCTCTCCAAGGCCGATGAGGAGAACGTGCTTTCCGTGCAGGTGACACCGGGCTGGTGGGCTGATAAGATCATCACGCCAGCCGGCTCCGTGGGCATGATAGGAAAGAAGTGTGCCTTCCGTGGCGTGCTGGAGCTGACCTATTCCGATGGCGAGGTTGAGTACTTAGGAACAGACACCGAGAACTGGGTGGCAGGCATTGCGGGCCCGGTGAAGCATGCGGCCATCTTCGACGGTGAGGTGTTCGATGCCCGCGAGCTGCCGGGATATGAGACCTTGGACAAGCTTTCCAAGCCAGAGGTGAACACCGAGTTCCAGGGTGAGATCCTGCCTACTAATGGTGCAGAGATCTATCTGAGAAAGGACCTGGCGCTGAATCCTGTGCGCATGTACGTATGGAAAGAGGTAGAGGGTGAGACCGACGATGTGTTCGGAAAGGTCATCATAGACCGTGAGTATAGCATGGGTGATACCGTGACCGTGCATGCCGGTGAGAACCTGGTGGTGGACTTCGGGCAGAACTGCGCGGGCGTGCCTGCGTTTGATTTCCAGGCCAAGGAGGGAACCCAGCTCACTTGCGTGGTGTCTGAGCTCCTGAACGATGGTAACGGCGATCCTGTGCGAGGCATGGATGGCCCTGAGGGCAGCGTGCACCGCTTGAACCTTCGAATCCCGGATACCGGCATGCGCATGGACTATACCTTCGGTGCCGGAGAGCAGCCAGCAGCGTATTACCCACACTTCACGTTCTTTGGCTATCGTCTGGTTTCCATCTCTGTAACCGATGACGTGATTATTAATCAGATTCAGTCGGTTCCGGTGACTTCTATAGCCCAGGACATGGAGATTGGCGAGCTCTCTACGGGCAACGAATTAATCAACAAGCTGATTTCCAATACCGTATGGGGACAGCGCTCCAACTATCTGTCGGTGCCTACGGACTGTCCGCAGCGTAACGAGCGCTTGGGCTGGACGGCCGATACGCAGGTGTTTACCGCTACGGGTGCGTTCTTTGCAAATACCAATGATTTCTTCCACAAGTGGCTGCGCGACATGCGTGACACGCAGGCAGAGAAGGGCGGCTATCCGGGTGTGGCGCCTCAGGCACAGTATGGTGCAGAGCCTAACGCCATGTACCGTGTGGGATGGGCCGATGCCGGCGTGATCGTGCCTTGGACCATCTGGCGCCAGTTTGGCGATGCGTCCATCATAGAGGAGAGCTGGGAGTCCATGGAGAGATACATGGCGCACATGGCAGAGACCAAGTACGACCATGAGACCCTGATAGAGGAGAACGGCAACTACCAGTGGGCCGACTGGCTGAGCTATGAGGACCTGGAGAGCTGCACCGGTAAGGCGTGGGGACCAGCCGGCTTGCGCCCAGAGGCCCTGGATTACTGGAACTACCTGAGTGCATCGTACTGGGTCATGGATGCCGGCATGATGTGCGACATGGCAGCAGCCACCGGTCGTGACGCAAAGAAATACGAGGCTATGGTGGCAGAGGCCAAGGCATACATCCAGGAGAAATTCCTGAATGAGCAGGGAGCGTTCAAGACCGCGATACTGAACACCATGCAGACCCCAAACCTGTTCCTCTTGAAGAACCACATGGTAGAAGGCGACGTGAAGGCAGCCGTCATAGCACGCTTGCGTGAGAACTTCAAGCAGCACGAGAACTGCCTGCAGACCGGTTTCTTAGGCACCAGCATCCTCATGAGCACCCTGACGGAGAACGGCATGGCCGACATCGCCTATGAACTGCTTTTCCAGCGCAAGAACCCAAGCTGGCTGTACTCCGTGGACAATGGCGCCACCACCATCTGGGAGCGATGGAACAGCTACATGATTAAAGAAGGCATGGGTCCTCAGGGCATGAACAGCTTCAACCACTATGCCTACGGCGTGGTCTGCCAGTGGCTTTGGGAGACTGCAGCCGGCATAGCGCCAGACACCGCCGTGCCAGGTTTCACGCACATCATCATGAAACCAGTCCCAGACAAGCGCCTAGGTCATGTGAACGCCACCTATAAGTCGGCTGCCGGAGAAATCTCCAGCGCTTGGAACTACCAGGGCGACACCTGGGAGTGGACCTTCACCATTCCAGAGGGAGCCACCGCCACCGTCACCCTGCCCGGTGAGACAGAAAGTAAAGAATATAAA
Organism: Bacteroidales bacterium; assembly: GCA_030523705.1. Classification (GTDB taxonomy): domain Bacteria; phylum Bacteroidota; class Bacteroidia; order Bacteroidales; family Bacteroidaceae; genus Minthousia. The sequence goes on along the minus strand of JAUNHZ010000079.1, from coordinate 7,786 downwards.
TCAGGCACCTATACGGTGACCCAGTGAAATTCTCCCCCTGGGGCCTGAGGTGCACCCCCGTCACATTGTCATCCTGAGCGAAGCGAAGGATCTCGTCCAATCAGGATAAGTAAAAAAAGAGTATTTCTTCCACCGATCATATGGCTTATTATAAGAAAAAGTAATATTTGCAGTAACTTGGTGAAGGGGATAGGAAAACCTGTCCCTGTGTCCCATAACTAAGTTGTTGTCCCTAGCCTCGTACTTGTGGCGGCAGGGCTTCAGGCTGGAGCTGTTGATCTCCAGCAGGGTGTGGGCTTCGGCAGCGGCCTTTACAATGGGCTCGAAATCCAGCTCTGCGGTGCCGTCGCCGGGATGGCTGATGACATTCACCCAGGGGTTCTGAATGGCGGCTATCATGCCCTGGGTGTTCTGATCGCGGGTACCGCCCTTCCAGCACAGGCTGTGGATGCCGGCTATGCGGATGTCCATCTCGGCGCCCATGAGCAGGTGCACTGCTCACGGCACTGACGGGAATCCTAACTGCCTACGGCATCCTGTAAAAAAAATAATGCCCTATCTCACGATAGGGCATTATGGCGTGTTTATTAATTGAAATACAATTTCAAACCGTTATTGCGTATACTCACATTCACGATTCGAAGGTACTTTCTATACTGTTCATTGTCCAACACTTGCTTCATCAGCTTAAGGTTAGAATAAACAGCATACTTGATACGCTTCTCACGAAGTTGTCCTTTAGAAGATCCAGCACGAAGCATACACTCTTTGAAGTACTCTTGAATGTCTTCCACCTGATTGAACTGATCATCGTGGAATTTCAGATAATGATTCATTGCATGCAGGTTAAACTGAAAATTGAAATTCTCGGCATTGGATGCCTGAACATCTGCTGCGCCCCATACCATCATGGCAGCTACAGCCAAAAACAATCTTTTCATACCTTTTTTAAACTAATAATTAATTTAACACTAAACTGCGGGGCTTCATTGTCATTTTGTTATCCTAACACCCGCTATCTCTTATATCCGATGCAAAGTTACGACTATTTGTGTCATAGTGCCAAACTTTTTATGAGAAAATATCCCAAAAATCGGGTTTTATTGACTTATGTCATAAAATGAGGGATTTTACCAGAAATTAATCGTCACCGGCATTTCCAGTGAATCCTGTAAAAACAAAAAAGACAGCCCGTAATGAGCTGTCCTTTTTTGTCGGAAAATGCAGTTTTAACATCACTCGAACAGAATTTGCTACACTGCTGGCTTAACTTTGCAAGTTTTTTCTATCTTTGCATCTCAGATCTTATACAGATTTCTTGAAGAAGAAAGAAATGAGCAGCGAGCTGACATCCAAAGGCTCTACAGAGGATACTTTGTTGCTGCAACCAAATGCAAACCACAGCGCACCCGATATGGAGAGGGAGGCTACGGGCGAAATTATTCTCTATCAGCCCGATGAGACATTATCATTACAAGTAAAACTGGATGCTGCACATGATACGGTGTGGCTATCGACATCTCAAATGTCATTGTTATTTGCAAAAGAGGAATCAACAATCAGGCGGCATATTATAAATATTTTCGCAGAAAAAGAGTTGATGAAAGATATTAACGTGCATTTTTTACACGTTAATGGCACAAAAAAGCCTGTTCCTTTTTATTCCTTGGATGTTATTATTTCCGTTGGATATAGGGTACGTAGTATTCAAGGTATTCGATTCCGGCAATGGGCAACAAGAGTATTAAAGCAACATCTGCTAAACGGCTATTCTGTCAATCAGCATCTTGTAGCCCTCCAGCAACGGATAGACAGCCGCTTTGAAGCATTGGAATCCCGTGTGGATAAGCAGCAGGAACAGCTTGATTTCCTTGTAAAAACACATTCTACTCCAGATGATCAGCTTTTCCCAAACGGTTGTGTCTGGGATGCCTATTCCTATGTCAGCAGTTTAATCCGAAGCGCAAAAGAGCAAGTCATCCTTATAGATAATTATGTAGATGAAACAGTGCTGACCTTATTAGACAAGCGAGCCGATGGGGTGAAAGCAGTGATTCATTCCCGTTTTTCTGAGGGGTTCTTGAGAGAGTTGGAACGGCATAATGCCCAGTATCCTCCAGTAGAGTTTGTGCAATTTCCTCATAAGGTTCATGACCGGTTCTTGATTATTGACAGCCAGGTTTATCTGCTTGGTAATTCATTGAAAGACATGGGGCATACATTATCTGCTGCTATCCTTACAGGGTTCACTGTAGATGAGGTGTTGGGAAAATTGAAGTGAGTTGTCATTATTGAATTGACTTTTTATGCTAAAAATTGCCCAATTCATAAACATTGCCTAACTTTGCATCATAAGCTAATACTAACCATCTATAAAAAAAACACATGAATCTATATACTTTGACATCAGACCTGCATGGTGAGTTTTCCATGCCAGCAAGCAATGAGGCGTTCATACTTGCCATTGAATCCAACCTGGGAGAGCCGTTCACTCATAAGGGAAACGACTACGCTGACTATGGCCAGGGCGAAGACATCATCTATGTCCGGACCGGTGGCACAGAAGGACTTTTCAAGAAGATATTCTGCCAGGATGGCGTCCTTTCTGTGCCCGGAAAGAAGAAGATCCGACTCTTGACAAGTGGAAAGAGCAACTCGCTGGCTGCATCCATGGAAATTCTCTCGTACCTGTGTCAGAGAAACTATCCAGCCGAAATCATCCACGGAGATGAACAGCAGATAGCCCGAAGGCTCCAGGAAACCTCCGATGAGTCCTTCATCTCGCAGCGGCTTCCGTTAAAGGTGAACAAAATACTGGAGGGAAAGCGCCTGGGCGTGGTAGGTCGTCCTTCCGATTGGCTCATCAGCAGCGATGTGGGCTATCGCAAGGCCTATGATACGTTAGGAGTAGAGCTTATTGACATCCCTATGGAAGAGCTCCTTTCCGAGTTCGAGAAAGGGCAGATGGAACCCCTTCCAGCGCTCAAGGGCCTGAACACTCCTAAGTTCGGAAAACCGATTACCGAGGAAACCTTCACCAGATCCCTTCTGGTGTATAGTGCGCTTAAGCGAATTGTGGCCAAGTACCATCTCAACGGCCTCACGCTCAGATGTTTCGACCTTCTTACCGCCATCCAGAACACGGGCTGCATGGCTCTTGCCATCCTGAACAGCGAAGGCATTATAGGAACATGTGAGGGAGATGTGCCTACTATGCTCAGCATGGCCGCAGGTCAGGCGCTGTGCAGCACTCCGGGGTTCCAGGTCAACCTCTCAAAGGCAGACCGGGATGAACTGCTGTTTGCCCATTGCACCGTTCCCCTGAACATGGTCAAGGATTATACATACGACACTCATTTTGAGTCAAGTATTGGCGTTGCAGTGCATGGGGAGCTTCCTGAAGGACCGGCTACGCTGCTAAAGATAGGCTCAGACCTGACCCACTTTGTCGTGAGGGATGTGGAGCTTGCCGCCAACCAGTACGAAGGAAACTTATGCCGTACGCAGATCATCATCAAAGCCGATGGCCTCAAGGACTACATGCTTCATGAGCCTCTGGGAAACCATCACGTGATATTCCTTGGCCACCATGCTCAGCAAATAAAAGAGATGCTGAGGGTGGACAGATGAAATTAAGATAAAAAAGGGAGCCGAATCCGGTTCCCTTTTTATTTACTCCGATGCTCCAATCTCCGCAGAGAAATCTTATAACCAGTGCCAGTCAAATCAAGGAAAGAAAACTTTCGCCCTTACGTCTTTTGTTTTCGTTTTCATACATTTAAAAGGAACAATTTTTAGGTATCCATCTTACTTTTGCAACAGTTTTGTAACAATAATTATTCATTGCCAATATTTGAGAAGTATGAACAGCGAACTAAAAAGAACACTCTTTCCTATCCTGTGTCTGATGTTTTCAACATCTCTTTATGCGCAGGAAAATGCGGCAAGAGTCAGCGCAAAATTGGGTGATGGTTTTACCATCGCCACCAGTGATCAGAAGTTTAGCCTGAACATTAAGTCCAACATGGCTTTATCCACAGGTTTTGACCTGAACGATGACGGAGAGATTACCAACAGCAATTTCAACATCGGTAAGGCACGACTCAACCTGGCCGGAAACCTGTATGGTCCCAAGTTGACCTACTCGTTACAATTTGGCTTTGCTCCTGCCGACACCAAGTTACTTCCTAACGGAAATTCGGCAATTGTACGTGATGCTGTCATTCATTTCAAGCCCAACAGCCATTGGCAAATCTCGTTCGGCCAGACCAAGGTTAAGGCCAACCGAGCTCAAATCACCTCTTCACAGTTGCTGGCTTTCACCGGCCGAACCATTGTCAATGACCAGTTCCATCAGGATCGAGACTTCGGTTTTTTCACGGAATACAGCCACTCCTTCATGGCAGCCAAGGCTTCTGTTACCAGTGGCGAGGGTCGCGACTACGGACCAACGAAGGACAGCGGCTTAAACTACACCGGTCGTCTGGAGTTCTATCCATTAGGCAAGTTCACGAACAAAGGTGAGTTTTCCGAGCCCGACCTGGAACACGAAATCAGCCCTAAACTGATGGTTGCAGGAGCCTTTACCCACAATGACCGCGCTTTGCGCCTGCAAGGCACAAGAGGTTCACTTGCCTCTGACGGCACTCATAACCTTAACCAGTATTATGCCGACCTGGCCTTCAAGTACCAAGGTTTTGCCCTTCAAGCCGACTTTATGGGTCGCAATACCAGCAGGCCTCTGATTGAAGGTGGACAGACCATATTCAAAGGGTATGGCTATGACGCACAAGCCAGCTACAATTTCCCAAGCCGCAAATGGACCATCGCTGCACGCTATGCATCTCTCAACCCTCACAAGGATATCCAGTCAGCAGTAAACTACAAGCATCAACAGCAGGTCACAGCAGCCCTAACCTACCACATCGTTGGTCATAAGCTAAAGGCTCAGCTCGAGGCAAGCCTATATAACCGTAAGCAAATCGTAGAAAACCCATATACCCGTTGGTCTTTTGGGGCAGTCTTGGAAGTAGGAATTTAAGAATCATAAATAAATAGTTAATAGTATGAAAATGAATTTGATCGTAAAGATTTTTTTGGTATGCTTTGCCCTGACAATGGGTGCCAGCGTTACCCCAGTAAGTGCAAAGAAGCACGGAATCAAGGTACTTGTGTTATGTACCGGCAACACCTGCCGCAGTCAGATGGCTCACGGTTTCCTGGAATCATACGGCAAGGACCTGGCCGTTTATTCCGGTGGTGTAAAGGCTGAGCCCCGCGTCAATCCGCTGGCAGTCATGGTGATGCGCGAGATGGATATTGACATCTCCGACCACACCCCTCAGCAGGTGGACCAGTATATGGATGAGGACTGGGATTATGTGATTACCGTCTGTGATCATGCCAACGAAACCTGTCCGGTATTCCGCGGTAAGGTTAAGCACCGTCTGCACTTCAGTTTTGAGGACCCATCCAAGGTTACCGAAGGCACCTACGAGTTCCGTCTGAACGAATATCGCCGTATCCGTGATGCCATCAACAATACCTTCTTCAAGTTGTATTGCGACATGGAAGAACGTAAGTAAGTAGGAATACCATGTATAGGTACACAAGGGAATTTCCTTTTGTGTAGTTTGAAATAGAAATAGCGGAGAGAAATCTCCGCTAATTGTAATATCCCGAAAATTGGTAAATTTACCCTATTTTTTTATGCTGATGGTATGAAAAAATCATCATATCTTTGCAACATGAAAGAATTGAAATTAGAAACCATACAGGACTTTAATGATTACCATGGCGTAGAAACTCTTCACCCATTGGTATCGGTAGTTGACTTTGCCAGTCAGAGTGTGCTGGAGGAAAAAAGGATTCATTTTGGATTCTATGTGCTCTTCCTTAAGGAGACAAAAGGATGCAAACTTTCCTATGGTCGTACACCATACGATTATGACGAGATGACCGTTACCACCTTCGCTCCGGGTCAGTCGGTTGTTATCCAGGACAATCCCGATGTGCCTTACAAGAAATCATTGGCTCTGGCTTTCCATCCTGATTTTCTGATTCGCACCCCATTGGGACAGCAGATTGGCAACTATGGTTTCTTTGATTATTCCTCCAACGAGGCCTTACACCTGTCATCGCGCGAGATTGAGATTTACCGCAGCGTGATTTCCATGATCGAGACAGAACTGCAGCATGGCATCGACAAATATACCCGAAAGGTAATCGTATCCAATATTCAGTTGCTGCTGGATTATTGCCAGCGTTTCTACGACCGACAGTTTGCCACTCGGGAAATCATTAATCATTCCGTGGTGATGAAATTCGACAAACTGCTGACCGAATACCTGGATAGCCGTTCAGAACTGGAGGGATTGCCCACCGTGCAGTATTTTGCCGATAAGTGCTGTTTGACAAGCAGCTACTTCAGTGAACTGGTAAAGGCCGAAACGGGGGTTAATGCCAAATGCTACATCAATGACAAACTGATGAACAAGGCCAAGGAATTATTGTCCAACGGCGACTTATCCATACAGCAAGTATCGTCGCGTCTGGGATTCAAGTATGTACAGCACTTTACCCGATTCTTTAAGGCACAGACCAACCTTTCACCTAAGAAATGGAGGGCTGCGTAGATTATAAACAACTAAATCTTAACATATTATGAACAGAAGAAATGCATTGAAGGCAATGTTTGCCGCATTATCATCAGCCACCCTTGCGTCCGTACCTGCATTAGCATCGTGCGCATCGAAGTCAAAACCCACAGAGCGCATCAAGCGTCTTATCTTTTTCTTTTCTGCCACCGGAAACAGCCTGTATGTGGCTCGCGAGTTAGGAGGAGAGGAGGCTACCATCCTCAGCATTCCACAGGAGATTCACAACGAGCATCCTGATTACGAGGCAGAGGAGATAGGCTTTGTTTTCCCTACCTACTGCTTCACAGCACCAGCCATGGTACAGGATTTCATAGCACGTTCCCACTTTAAGGCCGATTACTTCTTTGCTGTAGCCACTTTTGGCGCACATACCACCCGTTTGCCCGAAATCTTCAATGCTTTTGCAGCAGAGCACGGCATTACTATGAACTTCATCTCATCAGTACAGATGGTTGATACCTATCTGCCATTCTTTGATCAAGCTGTAGAAATGGCAGCCGACAAACCTACAGCCGAGATGCTGGAGAGGGCAAAGAATGGCATCAATTCCCGCGAGAACTACATCCAGCCAGTAACCGAGGAAGACAACCGTTTCTACGATATGTATTTCCATGGCCGTCCTCGCGACAAGGTGAAACCTGCCTTGACCCGTTCAGAGAAGATTGTGTATTCTACCGATGACTGCATAGGCTGCGGCATCTGTACCTCGGTTTGTCCTCATGGTTCCTGGAAGGTGGTAGATGGCAAGAGCATCGCTAACGGCGAGTGCGAGAACTGTCTGGCTTGTGTGCAGAACTGCCCACGTAAGGCCATTTCTATCATTCCTGCTCCTATGGAACCCAAAGAGGAGGCCAACCGCAATGTGCGTTACCGCAATCCGCATGTCAAACTGGCCGACATCATCAAGGCTAACAGCCAGGACCAGACTAATTCAAATGCCTAATGCGATAAGTAGATAAAAAAAAACTAAAGAGGTCTTCGTGTTGACCTGAGGAACGAGGGTCAATTTGAAGACCTCTTTAGTTATCAGTGTACTCAAAGAGAAATATCTTAATGATATGGAGGTGACAGGTGATTTGGGACTTCTTCCGCCACTTCTCTCGTGACATGGAAACCAAGAAGCTGAA
>JAUNHZ010000252.1 GCA_030523705.1 Bacteroidales bacterium | reverse complement strand
AGGATATCGGTAAGAAAATCTCCGTAGACGAGTACAATGCTGCTTGCCGTAAGGAGGTCATGAAATACACTAAAGAGTGGACAGACCTGACTCACAAGATGGGTTATTGGGTTGATTTGGAGAATCCATACATCACTTATGAGAACTCATATATTGAGACATTGTGGTGGTTGCTTCAGCAGCTTTACAATAAAGGCTTGCTCTACAAGGGCTACACTATTCAGCCATATTCACCAGCTGCAGGTACAGGTTTGAGTTCTCACGAGTTGAACCAGCCAGGTTGCTATCGTGATGTAAAGGATACAACCGTTACTGGCTTGTTCAAGATTAAGAATCCTATTCCAGCATTGCAAGGCTGGGGCACACCATGCTTCGTGGCTTGGACTACAACTCCATGGACTTTGCCATCAAACGTAGCCCTTTGTGTAGGCCCAAAGATTGAATATGTAGCTGTTAATACATATAATGCTTATACTGCAGAGAAAATCACTGTGGTTATGGCTAAGGCTCGCGTAAATGCTTACCTGAAGCCAGAAGGTGCTGAAGCTCCTATGGAGGAGTTCAAGGTAGGTGAAAAGGTTGTTCCTTATCGTATCGTAGCTGAGTTCATGGGTGCTGATTTGGTAGGCATGAACTATGAACAGCTTATGCCATGGGTTAAGCCTGTAGAGAAACTGGATGACCTGAGTGCAGAATTCGTAAAGACTTTCGCAGCTGCTCATAGCGAGAATGTCTTCCAGATTGGCAAGGATTCATTTGTTGAGATGAGCGAGCAGGCATTCCGTGTAATCCCTGGTGATTATGTAACAACCGAGGATGGTACTGGTATTGTGCATATTGCTCCAACCTTCGGTGCAGACGATGCTAAGGTGTCTAAGGATGCAGGAATTCCTCACTTGTTCATGATTAACAAGGCTGGTGAGACTCGACCAATGGTTGATCTCCAGGGTAAATACTATAATCTGGATGAATGTGCTGCAGAGTTCATTGAGCACTGTGTAAATGTAGAAGGCTATTCTTCTCATGCCGGTGATTATGTGAAGAATGCATATGACCCTAAGTTTAACGAAGGTGGCAAGTATGACCAGGCCACTGCAGAGAAGACAGAGGATTTGAATGTTGTCATCTGCTTGGAAATGAAGCAGGAGGGTACTGCATTTAAGATTGAGAAGCATGTACACAATTATCCTCATTGCTGGCGTACAGATAAGCCTGTTCTCTATTATCCTTTGGATAGCTGGTTTATCAAGAGTACAGCTTGCAAGGAGCGTATGAGTGAATTGAATAAGACCATCAAGTGGAAGCCAGAGAGCACAGGTACAGGTCGCTTTGGCAAGTGGCTTGAGAATTTGAACGACTGGAACTTGAGCCGTTCTCGTTATTGGGGTACTCCACTTCCTATCTGGAGAAATGCAGAAACCAGAGAGGAAATCTGTATTGGCAGCATTCAGCAGCTGTGGGATGAGATTGAGAAATCCGTAGCAGCAGGCATCATGCAGAGCAATCCTTACAAGGATAAGGGTTTTGTTCCTGGCGACTATAGTAAGGAGAACTACCATAAGATTGACTTACACCGTCCTTATGTTGATGATATTGTATTGGTTAGCCCAAGTGGTAAGCCAATGAAGCGTGAGACCGATTTGATTGACGTATGGTTTGATTCTGGTGCCATGCCTTACGCTCAGGTTCACTATCCATTTGAAAATAAGGAGGCTCTGGATGGCAGAGAGGTTTATCCTGCAGATTTCATTGCCGAGGGTGTTGACCAGACTCGTGGATGGTTCTTTACCTTGCATGCTATTGCAACCATGATCTTTGATAGCGTTTCATATAAGGCTGTTATCTCTAATGGTCTTGTCTTGGATAAGAACGGTTCTAAGATGTCTAAGCGTCTGGGTAATGCTGTAGACCCATTCGGTGCTATTGAAAAGTATGGCTCTGACCCATTGCGCTGGTATATGATTACAAATGCAGACCCATGGGATAACCTGAAATTCGATGAG
>JAUNHZ010000078.1 GCA_030523705.1 Bacteroidales bacterium | reverse complement strand
GCAAGTACAGATATATACACATCATCTGCAACTTTACCTTTCAGTCCTTGCCAAAGTTCTTTATTCTTCATTGCCCTGTTTACTCCAGCCTTCAGACCTTCTTCGAAAGCCTCGCGAAGAGTACGACCGTCCTTCATTTTAAATGACCATGGAAGATAGTGGAAACAAAGCAGATATTCATCAGGACAAGTATTAGGGTCAGAATAAAGCTTTCTCATGTGTTCAGGAAACTGTGAGACATAATCCGAACCGCTTTGAGTGCGGTCAGAGCCTATTCCATACTCATCAAAACGCCACTCTTTCCCTACTCTCTGATCGAAGCCTGCAGAGATATGGTCTTCTCTCTTCAGAGTGAAACCTATTCCAAAGGGACTATGGCTTAGTGTGTAGTCCCACCATGTAGGCTCCATCATCTGTCGTATTATCTGTTCTGAAGCCTGGTCTACACCAAAAGTCTTGCTAATCCATTCGTGATAAAGTTCATCATCGGTAATATCGGGATTCTGTGCCAATCGGCCAAATGCAAACCAGTTGAATTGTGCAAATAAATGGCCTGTCCAGTTTGTATCATCACCTACATTTGCCACACCAGCGATACCCACCATGCGGTTCCACTGCTCCTTGCCAAGGTCGCGCATGAAATTACGCCACATAGGAAGCAGGTTCACCAAGTATGTAGACTGACCTGTATACTCCTGTGTTATCTGAAACTCTGGCATGAGTTTTGTCTTGGGCATAGCAAAGAACAAGGGCTGCACAGGTTCAGATGGTTGAAAATCGAGTCCTCCGTTCTTTACCTGAAGAATAACATTCTTGGCGAACTTGCCATCAAGTGCGACAAACTCCTTGTAGCATCGTTTTATACGGTCTTTATCGACATCAGGATTATACACAAAGGTACGCCACATCACAATGCCCCCGTAGGGCTTCAGAGCCTTAGCCAGCATATTTGCGCCATCAACATGCGAACGGCCATAAGTCTGCGGACCTGGCATTCCTTCAGAGTCGGCTTTGATAAGGAAACCTCCAAAGTCGGGAATGAGCGAGTATATCTCCTTCACCTTATCCTTCCACCATTTTGCCACATCCTTGTTCAGCGGGTCGGCAGTATCAAGGCAACCCACTCCGCCCCATGCACGGAAGGTGTCAGGAGTATCAGATGGTTTCAGACACGAAGCGAAGTTTGCAGAGACATACACCTTTATGCCATACTGACGGAACACATCAGCAAGAGCCTTCACCTTCAAAAGATAGTCATGACGCAATACTCTTGGATCGGCATTCACATTATTCAATACAATACCATTGATACCCAGGTCAGCATTCAATCGCGCATATTCATATACGCGCTCACTAACCTTATTAGGTAATTCATCCCACAGCCATATAGACTGACCGGCATATCCTCGTTCAATACTACCATCAAGATTGTCCCAATGGTTTAATATCCGGAGTTTTGAATTGTCACAGGCAGGCACGGCATCATCACCTGTCATCCAAGCATTTGCTCCTGCATTTTTGGTCATCTCATGCAGAATATCTCTCATCACTCTCAATTTGCCGTCAAAACCAAAGATACGGTCACCTGCATACCACTTATCGAAATTGCCTTCCTCTGTTGCCAGCAAAGTCTTGCGCGCCTGGGTAAGAGCATCAATAGCATCATACATTTTTGATGCGCCGGCATTCTGCAGACGATAAGCCTCAACAAAAAGTCGAGCAGCACGACTCAACATATGCATGTAACGGCAATGTGCCCAATAATTATGTCTGAAAAGGATTTTGTTATTCATATCTCCATGTTGGTTCATGAAAGACTCAATATCCTTCTCTACATCAGCAAATCTCTCCTCTGCAAGAGCCAGTTGCACAATGAGTGTATCAACCTGATTGTTGCCCTGTATTCTGAATGAGCGGCCTTTCACTCTTTCAAATCCTATATCAACCAACGGATTATCATTATAATCGAAGAATCGATTGCCTATCTGGTCAATCACTTTGCCACATCGCAGATCATGGAAAAGATACTGTCGTTTCATGTCCTTGAAATCAGGGGATTTGGGCTGCCAATAAGCATTATAATAGCTTGCCAGCAAGGCGGATGCTGATTCGGCATACTTATCTCCGAAATATTGTGAGCAGAACTCGCGCACAAATCTATCTGATGAATAACTAGACATATCCCACATCATCGATGCATTAGCAGCAAGTTCAATGATATGTTCTCGTATGTTTCCTGCATTTACTACAGAGAATAACAGAGGGGCTTTCGATGCGACATACCTGTAGTTATATTCCATTTTCCATGGACTTTCTGCTGCTGCAAGATGAGAACCTGTTGAAGTGAACTGCAGATTCATGTAGTAACCAAGATTAACTTTGGTTTTCGTGAAATCCATGTTTACAAGGTCGTCATTAGGATAGTGGTCGCGTCGTGCTGCAACGAAAGTCCAGAGGATATTCTCTCCTGTTGGTGGCTTCAGATAGCCCTTAGCCAACATGTCCGACAATTCATCGTAAAAAGTCATACGAACAACAGGATGTTCATTGCCTGTAGATTTCTTTACCATGTCGAGCTGTATCGAAAGCATTCTGTTAATCACTTCCGCCCTAAGAGAATCAGTCTCCGGCGCATCACTGAAAGCGGCCCAGAATGGTTGATCACTGATACCTCGGAATGATATCTGCCAAATATTCTCCTGTTTATTCTTCAATACTGTATTGATGCTATACTGCCAGAACTCTTTAATAGACTTCATGTCACTAAGCAGCAGCTTTGGAGGTTCCATGTTTCTTACCTTGCGCCAATAACCTTCCCAATTCTGGAAATTATTGTTCATTGCCACATGGTGATGTGAAGTCAGTATCAATCCATACTTTTTAAGCAGTTTGGCTTCACGGCTTAACTCCTGGTTATCATATGTTACAGTAGCCTCAAGTTCCACAGTATTCATCTTCAGACGAAGCATCGTCTCAAGCCACAACTCATCATTTTCCTTGCTTAGCATTCTCCATGGCACCAACAAATCGGTATCATTAGGAAACCATGACCTATACTTGACATCTGGTTCATTCCATTTCCTGCTATCTGTTGTTTTAACGATTATCTGGTCCTTACGTTCCGGCATCCATCCTGAATAGTACCACAAGGCTGGCACGCCAAGGATATGCTCTGAGAAAGAATAGATGGCATATATGACACCACGCATATCTGAACCCCTCAGATAGATTACATCATTCTTGGTATCGACTTTCAGCTCATGAGCTTCGTTGCCACCTGTTTTCTTGTTTTCTTCTATTATAATATTTATCCTCCCTTTCTCGATAGCATCATGGGATGATGGCGTGAATCCCATTACTTTGTCAAAATCCTTAACCAGTGATTCTACCGCAAGTCTAACTGGTTCATCCACAGACTTCTGTACAACAATTGAGACATTGCCTTTAGATAAGATAATATCTTTGGCAGAGACACTAACCAAGCCACAGAAAAAGAATAATAGAGAAAGAAAATAGTTTTTCATAATCCTAAATTTCGCAACACTTTGGTTTAACTTTGTTTATAAGTCTCTGAGCAACAAAAAGTTGCCTGGGATTTTACCATTTCAGATTTTTTACTTATCTTAGTGTCGCAATTCAAAACAAGCATAAATCGAAACAAGACATGCCAAAGGTACAAAAAAAATCTGAGAAACTCATACCTTTTACTCCCCCCTTTGCGCTAAAGAAAGGGAATTTTTGTTCAAAACTGAACATTTTTATAATGATGGGAACAATTTTACAATAATTTGTTGTTTTGTGAGCTAAAACTATAATAACTCTACCAAGATTTTCACTATTTTTGCAAATAACAAATCTAAATAGATAAAGGAATTATGAAGATAAGACATCTCATGCTCATCGCGTTACTGTGGGTTGTGCCGGAACAGCTGCTGGCACAGGCCATTCAGTATAATTTTGACACGAAGGTAATCTACACGGACTCATTGCAGATGCCACGGAATACGCTGGCTTACTCGCTGCTCATGATTCTGCCAGAGATGCTGCAGCGTCCGGGGGAGTCGCTCCTGTCTAATTACGACGTGAAGATTGATGGGGTGTCTGTGGGTAATGCTAACGATGTGGCGCTGAACCAGTTGATGATTGCGGATATAGAGAAGATAGAGGTCTCAGAGTCTCCGGTGTCCAGCTACCTGAAGAACGGTGTGGGTGGTTCCATCAACCTGGTGCTGCGGTCTAAGCCGGAGGACAATCGCCAAACCTGGGGTAGTGTGGGGCTCTCCGCGTTCTATCCGGCGGACCTGGGCCCGCAGTTCCTGCTCACGCATAAACGGGACAAGTTTACGTTCAAGACGTTGTTCCTGGCTGACCTGTACCGGAATACGTGGTCCGAGGACAGGGTAATGAAGGATGTCTCCGGGGGGCTCATCAACCGGGAGCATACGGAGAACGACTATCGCTACCGTTCGCAGCTGAGTAATGTCTATATGGTCTATCAGCCCACGGATCGCGATGTCCTGAAGCTGGAGCTGGCTGAGACATCTTATCATCATGATACGAAGGTTACGCCGGACTATGACGATAGCCAGGTGAAGAGCAACAACAGGCGCATGTTCAGCCTGGATGCCGTGATGAAGTATGAGCATAAGTTTAATAATGCCAAGCTGTTGGCGCAATTGCAGTTTGGGCATTCGCCTCAGAAGCAAGAGCTGTTCTTTGCTGACATAAAGGACCTGAGCAAGGACTCCAAGCAGCATAAGATGGCGGGTCAGATTCAGCTTAGCGGCAGTCTCCTGCCGGCAGAAAGTAAGACCAGCGTGAACTGGAATGTGGGTAATACCTTCAACTTTGTCAGGGCAAACGATGAGATTTACAACAGTCTCTTCGGTGGTGGCGCTAATGGCGAGGCTAATCCGGTGAACAATACGCATTTCATTCAGCCTTATGCGCAGGTGGACATGAAGTCTGGCAGGCTCAGGATGAAGCTCATGGGCGAGTTCCAGCACTATTGCTACGAGCTGAAGCGCATGGAGAAGGACTATGACATGAGCCGGAATGACATTACGGGAAAGTTCATTACGGAGTGGCATTTCAATCAGCGTCAGTTCCTGCGCCTGGTCATGGATCGCAAGCTGAACCGTCCGTCGGCTAATCAGTTGTTCCCGTTCATCATCCTGGATCCCGAGGTGCTGAAGTATGTCCAGGGAAATCCGGAGCTTAGCCCCATCCTCTCACACGAGGTGAGTCTGGATTTTATATCCTTCCATCAGCGGGGTGATCATTCTTTTACCTATAATGCCAGCGTGAGCTATAACATGGAGGATGAGCTGATTAACGCTTACTCCGTTTCCAGTGGTAGTGCGCCAAGCTACATGACCTACGAGAATAACGGTCACAGTAAGATTCTGAATGCCAATCTGATGGCTTTATATCGGTACAAGCAGTTCATGGTGTCTGCCACGGCCAACGGCTACCACAAGATGGAGACGCTGGGCAGTGCGGATTCCAAATACAACTACTTTAATGTGTCTGTCCATCCGGAGTTCAACCTGTCCGATGGCTGGCATGGTGGTGTGCAGACCATCTATTATAGTAAGGTAAAGCTGCAGTCGGGTACCTTGAGCGACTGCTGTCTCACGCAGATGACCGTGGGTAAGCAGTGGCGTAACCTGTTCCTCTATTTCTATGACCGTGTCACCATGCACAAGCAGGCGCTGGATAAGTCGCACACGCCAGACCGGAATCAGTTCACCTATTATGAAATGGTTCCCAATAGCCTGGGGGTGGGGGTGAAGTATAGTTTTTAGGGGACATGGGGACAGGGTCTTGTCCCATCCCTTCGGGAGTAGGACAAGCACCAGTCCCCAAGTCCCCTCACCACTGTCATCCTGAACAAAGTGAAGGATCTCGTCCAATTTATGTTAGTTTCAATTTAAAATCAAACTTGGCACCGGTGGTGTAGGATTTATCTAAAGATACGGTGCCACCCATTTTTGTGGCTATGGTCTGGCAGATGTTCAAGCCCAGGCCATGGCTGTCGTTTTCCCCACGTTTTACGTAGCGCTCAAACAGGGTGTCCTTGAGGTCCTCGGCTACTCCCTCGCCGGTGTCTATCACGGAGAAGGTGATGCTGTTCTCCGGCTCACTGACCTGACAGTGAAGGCGAATCTCTCCCTCACGGGTATGCTTGCAGGCATTGGTAAGGAAGTTCACCAGCACCTGCTGCACGCGACGGCCATCGGTGCTCAGGGAGAACTGCTCATCTACATTACTGGTAAAGTTCAGCGCCACACCCGGTGGAACACGGTATTCCACACACTTCAGGATCTTGCGGCAAAGATCGTTACAAGGGGTAGGGGTATATTCTACCTTAAAGTTGCCTTTCTCTATATCGCCCAGGTTCAGGATATCCTCAAAGAGGAGCATGAGCATCTCGGAGTTATTCGCTATGTAGCTGTTATACTTTTCTTTATCCTCATCGCTGTTGAATCCGTCGGGGAGTCCCAGGAGCTGTGAGAAGCCCACAATGGCATTCAGTGGCGTACGCAGGTCGTGGCTCATATTCTGCAGGAACATGGTCTTCATGCGGTTGGCCTCCTCGGCTTTCTCCTTGGCTTTAGAAAGCTCGGCGTTATAGCGCTGGATCATGTGGATGCGGTTCTTCTGCCACTGGTTGCGCTTGTAATAATAGAATACGCAAGCTAAGGAGATAACCAGCAAGATGATGAAGATGCAGCCGAAGATGAGGTTCTGGGAGCGGTTCTTGCGCAGTTCCTCGTCTTTCTCATAGAGTTTGTAAGCCGTGTTGATTTCCCGGTCTGCCGATGCCAGCAGGTCGGAGAAATTCTCCTGACGCATGGAGTCCTGTGCGGCATTGGCCAGACGGAACATGCTGAATGCCTGGCTCCATTCGTTCCTCAGGACATGGATATCCGACAGGGCGAAGTACCGCTGTGCCTTGTCCTTTATCTGCTGGACAGTAGCCTCGGCCTGGGTATAGTTGCGCGTCAAGGCATGTTCTATGGCCTTGGCATAGGTATAGATGTCTGTGTCAGCAAACTCTTGGTTCTCACGCTTCTTTACGTTGGCAAACAATTTCAGGAACGTGGCGTAATCCCCCATCTTGAAATAGCAGAGTGCCTGGATAAGGTAAGCCCTGTTCATGGTGGGCAGCAGTGAAATGGACTGCTCCATGCTCTTCAGCGCCTTTCTGTACAGGCTCAGGTGGTAGTAGTTCTCACCTATGTAGTAGTGCATCTGGCTCTTCATGATGTTGTCATTGTCGTCCACCTCCTCCAGGTATTTCAGCACCTGCTCATAGCATTCTATAGAGTTTTTAAAGTTGGCTTGTCCGGCATGCAGCACGCCCAGGCTCAGGTAGCCCGTGGTAATGGAGTTATGGTCGTTTGATTCACGCGCCTCCTCAATGATGAGCTCCGCCGTCTTCTGCGCCTTGAAGGCATTACGGTGCTCCGTGTAGAACGCCACCTCATTGGAGAGCAGGTTGTAGTACAGGCTTGAAGCCCCCAGGTTCTTGGATTCCTCCAGTGCCTGCTCACTTTTCTTGAAGAAGTTCAGGGAATCATCGGAAAGGTAGTACTGGTAGGCCTGCAGCATGTGCGCCATGCAGAGATAAGGCTCTCCGCCTTTCTCTTTTCCCACCGTCTCAAGGCTGTCTATATAGGCACTAATCCAGCTGGCGGTAAGGTCCTCAAAGCACTGGTCGAAACGCAGCTCGGCCTCCATGGGAATCTTATGGTTGAAGTAGGAACGTTGTGCCTGTGCAGAGACAGGAGCCATCCAGAGCAGGAAGGAAAGTCCCGCCACGGTAAGGATAGCCTGCTTCCATGAATCAAAAGCGTGTTTAAAAGCTCTCATAAAATTGTAAGAATGTCCTTTTGTTTAGCGAGAGCAAATATAAGATATTTAGGGCATTCTTTTTCCCCTAAACCATCAAATTGATTTTTTATAAGGGTAATAAGGATTAAAAAATTTACCTTTTGCGTGTATTTTTACGTTTTGAAATTAGAAAATGCGCGTTTCACCCAGGTGCTGGATGCACCAGAAAGGAATGTTTTTCTCTGTACAGAAAGGCTCCATGCGCCAGGCACTCTCAAAGCCGCTGGCTACAAAGTGCATGGGGACAAACAGCCCCGTCTGGAAACGCTCGATGAACTGGCGGGCTCCTAAGGTGTAGCCGTTTCCTATACGGCCATCGACAGGGAACATGACCAGGTCGAAGCTACTGGCTATCTTGCGGATATCCTTGAGTTCACCCAGGAACTGCTTCTCCTCGGCAATAGGGTGGATTAAGCCAAACTCATGGCTCATCACCGTCTCTGGCACAGGATCCTCGCTCAGGAAGCGGGCATACCAGTTGCACAGGTCGCCGGCATGGAAAATCCGTTTCCCCTCGGTCTCCACTATCCAGCTTACACCACTGTCGTTACTGCCCGTAGCGGTCACTTTCAGGTGTTCATCTTGCCACACGGCACCCTTGGCCATCCACACGTCGGCCTCGTCTTTCTGCGCCCTTCTGCGCTTGCAGATATCCTTAGAAAGAATGTAGGTTACATGCCCCATCTGCTCCCTCCACTTGAAAATCTCACGATTGAAATGGTCCTCGTGAAAATGGCTGGAGAACACATACACGGGTTTGGTGGTGTGCAGGTAGGATTGCAGTACACCGGCAGGGTCCATCCAGTAGTCGAAAATTAGGATGCACGCTGCCGTTTCCACCAGGAATCCGCTGTGAAAGATGTACTGAATGGTCATAGCAAATCAGAATTTGGATAGGCAAAGATACACATAAAAAACAAAATCTCCAAAAATCAGCATGAATCCCCATTATTTCGTTTTAGGGCGAAGTGCAAGCTAGGTATTGATTTTTTGATTAATTTTGCAGCATGGAAAAGACTGCATTCTTTAAGAAAACGTGGGTAATCAGCCTGTTGATGGCGCTGTTCATCAGTTACCCAAATTTGGCGTGGTTCACGTGCGACCTGCTGTTCATTCCGCAGGAGCAGCACCTGAGCTTCATTATTTTCTTCTTCTGCCGCTTCTTCTATCTGTGGGCGGTCATCTATGCCATGCTGCAATATAATTTCAAGAAGCTGGCCACTGCACCGCTCACCAAGCGACTGCTGCCTAACGTGGGATTTGCGCTGATGGCGTTCCTGGTGTACGAGGCTGCCAAGTTTGTGCTGCAGATTCAGTTTGACCGCGTGCTCATGATTCCTACCTTCCAGTTCACGCTGATTGCGGTGCTGAGCATCTTTGTGGGGTATGTGGCGTTCCTGTATGTATCCCGTCAGGAAAAGGAGGACGAGCTGCACCAGCTGCGCGTGGAGAACCTGCAGAGTAGGTGTAATGCGCTGATGAACCAGATAAACCCACACTTCTTCTTTAATTCCCTGAATGGCATCAGCAGTCTGGTGCGTAAGAAGGACGAGCAGGCTACCATAGACTATATCAATGAGTTGAGCGATATTTTCCGCTATATCTTGCAGAGTGAGAACAAGAGTTTGGTCACCCTGGAAGAGGAGCTGGATTTTGTAAATGCCTATGCTCAGGTGCTGCAGGTTCGCTATGCCAGCAAGATGCATTTTGAGATTCACGTGCCGGAGCAGTTCCAGGAAAAGAACGTGCCTGTGCTCTCCCTGCTGCCGCTGCTGGAGAATGTCACCGTGCATAACATTATAGACAGTGAGCACCACATGACTGTGGAGATTGGTACCACAGAGCAGGGCGAGCTGTTTGTGAAGAACCCGGTCTATCCTAAGACGTTCAAGCCTGAGACTCACGGAACGGGTCTGAAGAACCTGCAGAAGCGTTTCATGCTGCTGATGGATAAAGAGATGATAGTAAAGAGCTCTGATACAGAGTATTGTGTAATTTTACCCCTTGCCTGAACCATGCGTGTACTGATAGTTGAAGATGAGACGGCTGCCAGTGAGAACCTGGTGGCCATGCTGCAGGAGCAAGATGCTTCCATAGAGGTGATGGCTGTGCTGGAGAGTGTGCAGCAGGTGGTGCGATGGCTGGGTGCGCACCCTGAGCCCGACTTGATTTTCATGGATATTCACCTGTCCGATGGCTCTGCCTTCAGTGTGTTTGACCAGATGGAGGTGCGTACACCTATTATATTTACCACCGCATACGACCAATATGCCTTGAATGCCTTTAACGTGAACAGTATAGACTACCTGCTCAAACCCGTGAAGACCAAGGACTTGAAGCGGGCATTGGACAAGTTCAACCGTTGGAACCAGCCCGATGTCATGGCGTATGTGGAGCGCATGCTGGCGCTCAGGGCCAACCAGCCGAAAGAGGGCTACAAGAGCACCCTGCTGGTTCCCGTGAGAGACAAACTGATACCGGTGGAGGTAAAGGATGTAGCGTGCATCTACAGCAGTGAGCGAAATACCACCATCTACCTGAAAGATGGCAAGACCATGCCGTATAATAAGTCGCTGGATACCATCATCGGAACGCTGGATCCAAGACAGTTCATGCGTGCCAACAAGCAGTACATCGTGTCCCGGGATGTGATCCTGGAACTGGTCATCTGGTTTGACAACCGCCTGTTGGTGCATGTACCTATTAACCTTCCAGAGCCCATGTTCATCAGTAAGAACAAGGCATCGGAATTTAAGAATTGGATGACAAATGAGTAAGAAATTAACGATATGTGCGTGCAGTTCCAGAACCTTTATTCACTGGGACGATATCACACGCGTGGCTGTGGCTGCTGAACGCTCCGGATGGGAGGTGAGCCTGGTGCCTGACTTATGTGCGCTCTGCCAGGAGAAGGACCCTGCAGTGCATGAGATAGCTAAGACCACCGTGGTGGCTTGCCATACCCGTGCCGTGAAATCCCTCATGGCGTTTGTGGACGAGGAGCAGGTGTCCCTGTGCAGCATTCGGGAGAACCCCGTGGAGCAGGTGCTGGAGCAATTAGGCCTGGACACTACCCGCGACGAGGCTGCCGAGGCTGCCGTGAAGGAACACCTCAAGGCTATGCCTGTGAAACCCGGCGAGGATGCGTGGTATCCTACACTGGATAAGGACGTGTGTGGCGAGTGTGGCAAGTGCTTCGACTTCTGTCCGTTTGGGGTGTATGAGATGGTGGATGACCGCGTGAGAGTGGTGCATCCACATAACTGCAAGAACAACTGTCCGGCTTGTGCGCGCACCTGTCCGCACAGTGCCATCATCTTTCCTAAATACGACCGCAGTCCTATCAATGGCGGAGTAGAAATGCAGGAAAAGGCCGTGCAGCTGGACAGTCGCACGGCATATGCCGAGGCCTTCCGCGCCAAACTGATACAGCGCAGAGCCGGAGTATCCCTCTTAAAAAAGCATGAAGAATGATTAGCGATTATACCTCTTTAATAAAAATAGCCTGCAGGATAGTGCACCAAACCCCGGTGCGCCTGCTCTGGAAGATAGCCTGGAACTTTGGCTGGCGAAACCTGTGGTACATGCCCAAGTTTGAGCGCATGATGGCCCGGAAGGAGCCCTTCTTCCCGGCGTATGTCATGATTAGCGTGACGGAGACCTGCAACCTACAGTGCAGCGGTTGCTGGGTAACAGCCGGTGGACGCAAATCCCTGACCCCACAGCAGATAGACGGCATTATAACCAGCGGCAAGAAAAACGGTAGCTATTTCTTTGGCATCTTAGGCGGTGAACCCCTGATGTACAAGGGATTACTGGATATTCTGGCCAAGCATAAGGACTGCTACTTCCAGCTCTTCACCAATGCCACCATGCTGACCGATGAGGTGGCCATGCAGCTGCGTGCGCTGGGAAATGTGACACCACTCATCAGCGTGGAAGGACTGAAAGAGGAGAGCGACCGACGCCGTGGCCGTAACGAGGTGTTTGAACGTACCCTGCGCGGTGTGCGTGCCTGCAAGAAAGCCGGGCTCATCTTTGGTATAGCCGCCAGCATCTGCAAGACAAATTACGACGAGCTGGTATGCCGTGAGCATATAGAGCGTGTGGCAAAAGAGGGAGCTGCCTATCTGTGGTACTACATCTACCGTCCGGTGGGCGCAAACCCTAATCCGCAGGTGGCACTGAGCAAGGAGCAGATTCGCAGCCTGCGACAGTTCCTGGTGGAGCAGCGCCGGAATGCACCTGTGGTACTCATTGATAC
>JAUNHZ010000251.1 GCA_030523705.1 Bacteroidales bacterium | reverse complement strand
AGCAACCCAGTTAGCAGATAGCATCCAAGATAGCAACCAAATGTTCGTAAATCGTTCATTTGGTTGCTTTTTTATTTAAGTCACCTCCAAAAATGTATGTACCTTTGCATTGTCCAATTCAGGACTAGGTTAAAGTCGATGCCGAATAAATGAGACAATATTTAATATGACAAATTATTTTTTTAATGAGGGGGATACACCCCAACCATTATTCCACGAAGAAGTGGATAGTCATGAAAGAGAGCTGCATGCTCAGGTCCTAAACCAGGAACAATTAAAAGAGATTGTTGAGCTACAGGAGGTTGAACTTAATGAGAAGTCGGCAGAACTTGAAACATTGAGACATGAAAATGCTTACCTGCAACATCTTAGAGATTCGCCTGATCTATTTACGGTTTCTGAGATAGCTCTGGATTATGGGCTCAGTAGTGTACAAATGAATCAACTTCTTGATGAGCACCAAATTCAATATCGATATTTTGGTCAATGGATGCCTTATTCGGAAATAAGAGAACTGGACTTAGGTCAAACAGTGACATTCCGTGATCGCGGTGGACAAAATCATTATTATTGGAAGTGGAACTCAAAAGGAAGAGAGTTTATTTATCACAAACTGAAAAAGGTTGGTATTGTACCTTTATCTGAAAAACAATACCAGAAGTAATCCGAGTTGAAGGGCGGAGGTTCTCTAGAGAATAACAGGCCTGTTTCTCCACCTTTCGCTCTAAACAAAATAAAAAATGGAAGATTTACTCGTTAAAGACAAAATTTTAGAAGGGGGATTTAACCCAAACGCTTTTAAGGTGATGGCAGGTCCAAGCAAGCCTTTCACCTGCATAGCCAAGAGCCATGGTGCTCCGGCAGTACCTTCCACTAAGGAAGAGTGGGAGGCAGTAAGAAACAGTAAAGAATTAGTAGATTTGTGCGAGAAAATTCGCAATGCTAAAACTGACGAGGAGGTAAGAAAGCTTAAAAGCAAATTGCCAGTATGGACTCCTCGTTGCAAAAAATTCAAAGACAACCATCGTTCTGAAAAGGATGTGGAAGAACCACTTACAACTCTCGTGCTTGATATAGACGAGAAGGGCCATACAGACGAGATTGTGGGTAAAGTGATTAATGGTCATATTGGCAGATATGAAATTCTGCTGATAGAGGATAGCATTCGCTTAGGTACTCACGCCGCAGTAGAGTTGCCTGAGGGAATGACTCCTAACGAGGTACAGAAGGAATTTGCCGAGTTGATTGGTCTCCCTGTTGATCCTGCAGTAAAGAATGAAGCAGGCTGCATCTATCAGGTGCCAATTAGCCACACAAAATACATTAATCCAAAACTCTTCAATCCTTCACCATTAGAACAAAAGGAGGCTGCTCCTATACCATCGGAAGAACCATCTTCTGCAAATGTAGAACAGACTCCAACAATTGAGAAGAAGGACAATCTTGTTGGTTTTGAGGATTATAATGGTAATGCATGGAGTACAATCATTGCCAAGTACATAGAATTGTTCTGGAATGGCAAGGAGCCAATCGAAGGTTCTCGCAACAGCAGTACCTATGATATAACTAAGGACCTAGCATGCATCTGCGACTATCGTCAGGATGTGTTGGAGACAATCATCCCTCGTTGGGCAGATTTCCCAGAGGCAGAGCATAGACAGACCATTGCTAACGCTCTGAAGGAGCCTAAGAAAGGCACAACTTTCAGAATGAGAAAAGTTTTGGAAGCCCTTGGTGCCCAAAATAAAAAACAGGGCAATGATTCTCGCCCTCCATTACCACCTAAACGTCTTCCGGGATTGTTGCGATTGCTATCAAAACATGCTCCAAATCACACAAAAGTTGCTGTGATAGAGAATGTTTGGGCAGCTTTAGGCACTCATCTCTCTGGTGTTAAGTTCAGATATATTGACAATGTCCTACATGAGGCAACCTTTATGTGTTTCCTGTTCGGTCCTCAGTCGGTGGGTAAAGGCTATATAGTAAAGCCTATAGAGGCCATA
>JAUNHZ010000001.1:49164-53256 GCA_030523705.1 Bacteroidales bacterium | reverse complement strand
TCGGTATTGGTTCTGGTTATCTGTTTGAGACTACCTTCCAGCGTGAGGCTACTTCAGACCTTACCGGTGAGCGTGGTTCACTCATGGGTGCCATCCAGGGCTTGCTTTTGGCTCAGTATGAGGTATTGCGTGAGAACGGACATACTCCATCTGAGGCGTTCAATGAGACCGTAGAGGAATTGACTCAGAGCTTGATGCCACTCTTCGCTGCTAAGGGTATGGACTGGATGTATGCCAACTGTTCAACTACTGCACAGCGTGGTGCTTTGGATTGGATGGGCCCATTCCACGATGCTATCAAGCCAGTTGTTGAGAAACTGTATGCATCTGTTAAGTGCGGAAACGAGGCTCAGATCTCTATCGATGCAAACTCTAAGCCAGACTACCGTGTAGGTTTGGAGAAGGAACTTGCTGCCCTGCATGAGTCTGAGATGTGGCGTACAGCAGAGGTTGTTCGTCAGCTCCGTCCAGAAAACAACTAAAAACTTATTTTCATAGCACAAAAAATCCTGCAGGTCTCTGAACTTGCAGGATTTTCTTTTTCTATCATTAACGTAAGAACTTTCTTACTTTCCGAATGATACTGACACCAATCATGACCCCTCTGAAGATAGCCAGACTCTTGTCGATGCTACTGGTCGTGACACCGAAGATTTTTCTCGGCGACTCCTCGGTAGGTTGGACAAACAGTGCCTGTGTCTTCAGCATCATGCTTCCTTTCTGCTCATTCAGCTTTTTCCTGATCTGAGCTTTTCGCAACCGGATTTCCTCTAATGTTATCTCTTTATTCTTTCTCATGACTTTCTTCTTCAGGAATAACATCTGCTGGTTCGTCGTCGCTTAACAGGATACTGGCAACCCCCTTAGTGATAGGCTTGATGATGAGCTTCTCTCTATTATAATATAGGTAATAGCCAATACCAGCCAAAATGGCTGTCATGATGGCAAAGGCTGCCGTAGGTCCACCCACGATAGGGGCGATGAGGTAAATCAGTGTGAAAGACAGATAAAACAGCACCAGCAGAGCTATACACATGAGCACAAAACCTAAGGAGATGGCAGAGATCAGGATAGTCAGTTTCTCCACCAAATCCAAGGTCACATACTCTTTCTGCAGCAGGAAATACTCCTTTACCTCCTTAAAGAGATCTGCCAGGCTGTCTATGGTCTTATCGCTAGAAAACATTAGTCTTCCATGTTAAGGATGTCTTCGGCAATGGTATTACCCTTTGAGAGCTTCATCTGAATCAGGGCTACCAACTTCTCAAACTCCTCTTTGTTCAGCTTAGCACCACTCTTCTTTACTGCTTCTGCAATTTTAGCACGAGTGTCATCACCTTTCTCTGGTGCAAATAAGATTCCAAGAGCTGCACCTGCAACTGCGCCGCCTAAAAAGGCTGCAAATACACTTAAATTTTTCATATACAATCTGTTTTTTTATTGGTTAAGGCAAATGTACGAATTTTATTCCTATTCCCCTGCTTTTTTGGGCATAAAAAACGCAGGATTCCATTCTTTTTACCTTTTTAACTTTTTTTAAAGAGTGATTTTGTATATAACTGTACTTTTTTTATATTTTTGCAGTACATTTTATTGAACAAAGCTCTACACCTAATTATTTTTAGCTGTAGATGTTTTAAGAAAAAGGTGTAGAAATTAATATAAACTACGAAAAAATGAGTATTCCTTACCGATTAACGCCTATTGCAGACAATATCAGTAAAGAGCGAAAGAAGACTGGTTACTACGCTCAGATCGTAACCAGAGGCACCATAGATACCGCAGAGCTCTGTGAAGAGATCTCTGCAGGATGCACTTTAACCACAGCAGACATGCGGGCAGCCATAGAGGCGTTGATATCCTCTGTGAGCATGAAGCTCAAAGCGGGGTATAATGTGTGCATCGATGACTTAGGTACTTTCTCGCTCTCTGCAGAATCCGATAAGGTAGAGTCTCCCGAGGAGATTCACTCCCAGAGTGTCCGTGTGAAAGGCATTCATTTCCGTCCTTCTGTCCGTATGAAGAAGACCATGAAGAACAGTGAATTTGAACGTGTGATTACCAAAAAGAATTAGAGAATATAAAACTAAGGTTATTAATTTTTAAACTTAATAGAACATGAAGAAGTTTTTAGTATTGGGATTAGGCCTGTGTCTGGCACTTGGTTTCACTTCTTGTAAGTCAAACGAGAGCGCTTATCGCAAGGCTTATGAAAAAGCAAAGGCTCAGGAAACTGTTACTGCATCTACTGCAGAGCCAGTAGCTGTAACTCCTGTAGTTTCAACTCCAGTTGTTACCACTCCAGTGACAACAACAAACAACTACGATGCTAGCAATGTAAGCGTACGCTCAGAGCGCGTAACATTGGTTGGCTCAGGTGACTTGAAGGATTTTAGCGTGGTTGTAGGTAGCTTCAGCTTAGAGGCTAATGCACGTGGCTTGCAGCAGAAGTTGGCTGGCCAGGGCTATAATTCAATGATTGTTTCTGCAAATACTGATAAAGGACTTATGTACCGCGTAATCGCAGCATCTTACGCAGACAAGGCTTCTGCAGCTCAGAAGCGTGATCAGCTCATCGGTGCTTACCCAGGTGCATGGTTGCTTTATAGAACATATTAATAATTTCTTTTTGGTAAGCGAGAAAATTTTTTATTTCTCATGGGGAAAGGCTGGCTGTGAAGTCGGCCTTTTTTCGTGCGCGTTTTAAAAAAGGTAAATTTTTTTGCAGTCCAAACATTTTGCCGTATCTTTGCAAATTAATATGGGTAGAATTCTAGCTATTGATTATGGTGCAAAGCGTACGGGTCTGGCAGTGACAGATCCGCTCCAGATTATCGCCAATGGTTTGACCACTGTGGAAACGGCCAAGCTGGTGCCTTTCTTGCAGGACTATCTGCAGAAGGAGCAGGTGGAGCGTATCATCGTGGGCCTTCCTAAACAGATGAACGGGCAGGAGAGCGATAACATGAAGAACATCGTTCCTTTTGTAAACCGGATGAAAAAGCTGTATCCTAATCTGCCTATCGAGTATCATGACGAGCGCTTTACCTCTGTTTTGGCGCATAGGGTCATGTTAGATAGCGGAATTGGCAAGAAGGCACGCCAGAATAAGGCCTTGGTAGATGAAATCAGTGCTACCATCATCTTGCAGAGTTATATGGAATCAAAGAAATTTTAAGATATAAGACATGATATTACCTATTTATACATTTGGCCAGCCAGTGCTGAGAGAAGTTGCTGAAGATATTGTCCCAGCAGAGTATCCAAACTTGAATGAACTCATCAACAATATGTATGAGACCATGAAGAATGCCGAGGGTGTAGGCCTGGCTGCTCCACAGATTGGTCTGCCTATCCGTGTGGTAGTGGTGGATCTGGACGTGCTGTCCGAGGACTTGCCTGAATATAAAGGCTTCTTGCATGCCTACATCAACGGGCATATTGTAGAGAAGAGCGAGGAAACTGATGTCATGGACGAAGGTTGCTTGAGTCTTCCTGGTATCCATGAATCTGTACGCAGAGCCCTGAAGGTTCGAGTGCAGTATCTGGATGAGGATCTGAAACCACACGATGAGTGGGTGGAGGGCTACTTGGCTCGCGTGCTTCAGCATGAGTTCGACCATCTGGAAGGTCATGTGTTTGTGGACCGAATTGGAACCTTGCGCAAGCAGATGATCAAGAGCAAGTTGGTTTGTCTGCTCAAGGGTAAGTTTCGCTGTGGATATAAGGTAAAACTAAATCGCTGATAACGAGTGAAAAAACTGCTCTTTCTCCTCTTGAACCTTTTGGTTTCAGTTTCATCATTTGGTCAGATCAACACGGACCGAGTGATGGATATAGGTCGTAATGCCCTTTATTTTGAAGATTACGTACTGTCAATTCAGTACTTCAATCAGGTGATTGGCGCGCGTCCTTATCTGTATGAGCCGTATTTCTACAGGGGACTGGCCAAGTTCTACCTGGAGGATTTCACGGGAGCAGAAATGGACTGTACGGAGGCATTGGAACGGAATCCGTTTGTGGTGAGCACCTACGAGGTAAGAGGACTTTCACGCATCAATAAGGGTAAGTACAAGGAAGCTGCCCAGGACA
>JAUNHZ010000001.1:0-49154 GCA_030523705.1 Bacteroidales bacterium | reverse complement strand
GGAGGCTCTGACCTATACCCCAGAGGTGAAGGGACTGTATCAGAACCTGATCATCTGTGAGATGTCGGACTCTAATTATGTGGCTGCCGACAAGCATGCCAGCGAGATGATAGGCAAGTGGCCTAAATTGGCGCAGGCCTATACCTTGAAGGCTGACGTGAAGCTCAAGCAGAAGGATACCATCCAGGCCGTGAACTTGCTGGATAAGGCCTTGGAGTTGGACCCTTACGAAGGTCAGGCTTGGAGTGGACGTGCAATCCTAAGCATGACACAGGAAAAGTATGCTGAAGCTGAAGAGCAGTTTGGAAAGGCTATTCACTTGCTGCCAAAGAGCAGCGGAAACTATTTCAACCGTGCTTTTTGCAGATATAACCAGAACAAGTTGGGCGATGCTATGAACGACTATGACATAGCTTTGGACCTGGAGCCAGAGAGCTATATAGGCCACTATAACCGTGCACTGCTTCGTGCCCAACTGGGCGACGACAACCGTGCCATTGAGGACTTCAACTTTGTACTTGAGCGAGACCCGGAGGATTACATGGCACTCTTCAATCGTGGAACTCTGAGAGAGCAGACAGGAGACTTACGTGGAGCTATAGAAGACTATACCACCGTAATTAATCATTATCCCGATTTCTGGACTGGTTTGTTGGCGCGTGCTGATTGTAAGCGCAAGTTAGGCGACCGCAAAGGGGCAGAGCAGGATGAGTTCAAAGTAACCAAAGCTCAGATTGACAAGCGCTATAGCGGAAAGACAGCACCTATTGTGAAGGCCCGTAAGCGCTCCGATAAGGATCTGGAGAACTATAGCAGTATGGTGGTGGAAGACGAAACGCAGATGGAGCGCAAATACTCTACCGAATACCGTGGTCGCGTGCAGAATAAGAAAGTGGGCATGGATCTGCAGCCGTTCTTCGTGCTGACCTACTATGAGGCTAAGCGTGATGTCAAGTCTGGCGTGCATTTCTATCAAGCCATAGAGGACCTGTCGCACGACAAAGCCTTCTTCCAGAAGCTGCTCATCACCAATGCAGAGCATCCGTTGGATAATGCAGAGGTGGATAATCAGTTCACTTCGCTGGACTTGCACAGTAAGCAGCTGGATACTGTGAAGGATAGTCTACAAGCCGGTAAGATATTCTTTGCCCGCGCATTGGACTACTACTTGGTACAAGATCTGGAGAATGCGCTGAATGACCTGAGCCTGTCTGTTCACTATAACCCAGACCTGTTTGCGAGCTACTTCAATAGAGCCATCGTGCGCTATAAGCTTATGGAGGTAACCAAAGCCCAGCAGGTGGAGAGTGCAGATGCTAAATTAGCCACCGCTCTGGGTGCCCAAAAGCCAGCAGACTTGAGCCTGGCATCGGCTATGGCCCTGGAGAACAGTGCTGTTATGCTGGACTTGGATAGGGTCATTGAATTGCAGCCCAACTTCGTCTACACGTACTACAACAGGGGTAACCTGCTGTACATGAACAGAGACTATCGTTCTGCTGTAGCCGATTATACCAAGGCTATAGAACTGAAGGGCGATTTTGCCGAGGCCTACTATAACCGAGCCTTGGCATATCTCTCTCTGGATGAGATAGCACAAGGCATCAAGGACCTGAGTAAGGCTGGTGAGTTAGGCTTGTATGCAGCATATAACATCATAAAGCGTTATTCTGATGTGAAAGAATGAAATAATTAGGCATAAATACCCTAAAACTCAAAAGATTTTACTAATTTTGTGCGCTTTAAAAAGAAAATAACAAAAGACTATGATAAAAATTACATTTCCTGACGGTTCAATCCGTGAATACGAGGCTGGTGTAACTGGTATGCAGATTGCAGAGAGTATCAGTCCACGTTTGGCAAAGGAGGTACTTGCTATTGGTGTCAATGGTGAGACTATCGATTTGTCGCGTTCTATCAACGAGGATGCTTCCATCGTACTCTACAAGTTTGAGGACGAGAAGGGTAAGCATGCCTTCTGGCATACATCTGCCCACTTGCTGGCAGAGGCTCTCCAGGAGCTCTATCCTGGCATCCAGTTCGGTTTCGGTCCTGCTGTAGAGAATGGTTTCTTCTACGATGTCATGCTGCCAAGTGGCGAGCAGATCAAGGAGGGCGATTTCAAGACCATTGAGAACAAGATGATCGAGCTGGCTCGCAAGAACGAGGTGCTGGTGCGCAAGGAGGTTTCTAAGGCAGATTGCTTGGCACAGTTCCAGGCAGCAGGTCAGACCTATAAGTGTGAACATATCGAACAGGATCTGGAAGACGGATCTATCACTACCTATACCCAGGGTAACTTCACCGACCTTTGTAAGGGTCCACACATCGTATCTACCGGCATCATCAAGGCTGTAAAGCTGATGTCTGTGGCAGGTGCGTTCTGGCGTGGTGATGCTACCAAGGATCAGATGCAGCGTATCTATGGTATCTCTTTCCCTAAGGCTAAGATGCTGGAGGAGTACCTGGTAATGCTGGAAGAGGCTAAGAAGAGAGACCACCGTAAGATTGGTAAGGAAATGGAACTCTTCATGTTCTCTGAGCGTGTAGGTAAGGGTCTTCCTATCTGGCTGCCAAAGGGTACAGATCTTCGTCTGCGTCTGCAGGAAATGCTCCGTAAGGTACAGAAGAGCTATGGCTATCAGGAGGTAATCACTCCAAACATCGGTGGTAAGAACCTGTATGTCACTTCAGGCCACTGGGATCACTATGGTAAGGACAGCTTCCAGCCAATTCAGACTCCAGAAGAGGATGAGGAATACTTGCTGAAGCCTATGAACTGCCCTCATCACTGTGAGATTTACGCTAACAAGCCACGTTCATACCGTGAACTTCCATTCCGTTGCGCTGAGTTCGGTACCGTATATCGTTATGAGCAGAGCGGTGAGCTCCACGGCTTAACCCGTGTACGCTGCTTTACCCAGGACGATGCGCACATCTTCTGCCGTCCAGACCAGGTAAAGTTCGAGTTCATGCAGGTAATGGATATCATCAAGAAGGTATTCGCAACCTTCAACTTCTCTGATGAGAACGTAGAGGCACAGATTTCTCTCCGTGACCCTAACGATCATGAGAAGTATGTAGGTTCTGACGAAGACTGGGCATTGGCAGAGCAGGCTATCATCGATGCCTGTGCAGAGAAGGGCATGAAGGCTAAGGTAGAATACGGAGAGGCTGCATTCTACGGACCAAAATTGGACTTCATGGTAAAAGATGCCATTGGTCGTCGCTGGCAGTTGGGAACCATTCAGGTAGATTATCAGTTGCCACAGCGCTTCCAGTTGGAATATACTGCCGAGGACAACACAAAGAAGCGTCCAGTTATGGTTCACCGTGCACCATTCGGTTCAATGGAGCGTTTCGTAGCCGTATTGATTGAGCATACTGCGGGTAAATTCCCATTGTGGCTGACTCCAGATCAGGTAGCTATCCTGCCTATCTCTGAGAAGTTCAATGATTACGCACGTAACGTGAGTACTTACCTCCAGTCACAGGGTGTACGCTCTATCGTGGATGATCGTAACGAGAAGATTGGTCGTAAGATTCGCGATAACGAGCTGAAGCACATCCCTTACATGTTGATTGTAGGCGAGAAAGAGGCAGCCGAAGGCACCGTTTCTGTAAGAAAGCAGGGTGCTGGTGATGAAGGAAGCATGAAATTTGAAGATTTTGCTAAAAAAGTCAACCAAGAAGTTGAGGAAATGCAAAATTCATTGTAACTTTGCACCGCTTTAACGCAAAGAAACTTTAAAATAATTAAAAAAAAGAAACAGGAATCAATAAATTTTTGAATGAAGAACGAAAATTTTAAGGGACAACACAGAATCAACGAACAGATTCATGTCCGTGAAGTACGTGTAGTTGGTGATGACATTGAGTCAGTAGTTATGTCAACTCGCGATGCTTTAAAGCTTGCAGAAGAAAAAGGAGTAGACCTTGTAGAGATTTCTCCCACTGCTCAGCCACCTGTATGCCGCTTGATTGATTATTCTAAGTTTCTTTACCAGTTAAAGAAGAAAGCTAAGGAGCAGAAAGCCAAGCAGGTTAAGATGGAGGTGAAGGAAATACGTTTCGGACCTCAGACCGATGAGCATGACTATAACTTCAAGCTCAAGCACGCGATTGGCTTTTTGGAAGACGGTGATAAGGTTAAGGCATACGTATTTTTTAAGGGTCGTTCCATTCTCTTCAAGGAACAAGGCGAGGTGTTGTTGCTTCGTTTTGCAAACGACCTGGAAGAATATGGTCGCGTAGAAGGCATGCCAACCCTGGAAGGTAAGCGTATGACCATCTTCGTAGCTCCTAAGAAGGGTGCTGGTGCCAAGAAGCCTGCTAAGCCAGCAGAGCCAAAGCCACAGAAGCCAGCAGCGCCAAAGGCCGAAGAATAAGAAGAAGTTAAGGTGCGTAACGTTTTGGTATATACGTTGCCACTAGTATTAATAATCATTTAAATTAAAAAAAATGCCAAAAGTAAAGACTAATTCCGGTGCAAAGAAGAGATTCACTCTTACCGGTACAGGTAAAATTAAGAGAAAGCACGCTTTCCACAGTCACATTCTTACCAAGAAGACTAAAAAGCAGAAGAGAAACTTGTGCCACAGCGCAATTGTTGACACAACAAACGTTAAGTCAGTAAAGCAGATGCTTTGCATGAAGTAATCTCAGTGCAATCTGATAATTTTATTAAGTATTAACCGAATGAATAGCCCAAAGATCGTTGACTGTGAAGTTTGACGGCGCTACCATTCAAAAAAGATTTAAATTATGCCAAGATCAGTAAATCATGTTGCTTCAAGAGCAAAGAGAAAGAAAATATTAGGTCTGACCAGAGGTTACTTTGGTGCTCGTAAGAATGTATGGACCGTAGCCAAGAATACTTGGGAGAAGGGTCTGACTTATGCATTCCGTGACCGTCGTAATAAGAAGCGTAGCTTCCGTGCGTTGTGGATTCAGCGTATTAATGCAGGTGCTCGTTTGGAGGGTCTGTCTTATTCACAGCTGATGGGTGGCTTGCACAAGGCTGGTATTGAAATCAACCGTAAGGTGTTGGCTGACCTCGCTATGAATCATCCAGAGGCTTTCAAGGCTATCTGCGCTAAGGCAAAGAACGCTTAAGCAAAGCACTGAGGTTTGAAA
Organism: Bacteroidales bacterium; assembly: GCA_030523705.1. Taxonomy (GTDB): domain Bacteria; phylum Bacteroidota; class Bacteroidia; order Bacteroidales; family Bacteroidaceae; genus Minthousia. The sequence continues at coordinate 44,018 of JAUNHZ010000001.1, read as the reverse complement.
CCCATAGGTCGCACAATAAGTTCATGGGGATTCTCTACATATAAAACTGAAACCGAGCAAGCTTACTTCGCTTCAATGGCGTGCCGGCAATCTTCGTGATACACCGGATTACAAAGACGAGGGGCCCTCAAATCCTATTCATACAGGAGTTTCATCGCATCAACAGTGCGGCCTCCCCTAAAAAAATAAAGCCAGAGTTTTTGCTCTGGCTTTTTTCTTGTCTTTATTTTTCTTATAGGGTCAGATTGTATTCTATACCCAACACGTGGGTATTCAGGGCTTTGTACTTATCTTGATACATATAAAATGCACCAAGGGTGTGGTGCTTGTCCAGCTTATAATCCACGCCACCTACGTAACGCATGCGCTCCAGCGTCTTTCGCATCCAGTCTTCTACATAGATGTATGGCGTGAACTTTGTGCCAGTGGAGTAGTCTAATCGTAATCGGTTGCGCCACTCGTGAAAAGCACTTCCTTTTTTATAGACGCCTTCCTCGGTGGTAGCCTCAGGCATCCAGCAGTAGCCCCAGTATTCACGCAGACTGCCTCGGATAGGGCCTATCTGCTTAGAGAAGGTGAAAGTCACGTAGCTGCGATACATCGGCCTCCAGAACGATTTGTAGGCTTCAGAGCCCGGATTCTTATAGTCCACATAGAGTATGCCGCAGTCTGTGCGAAGCCAGCTATTGATCTTATATCCTCCACCTCCAAGAATGTAGTAGTAATCCATGTCACTGGTGTTGTCCTTGGTATGGATTTCAGATTTCATGAGCAAGCTCCATTTGGGATTCAAGGCTTTTTTCACGCTTAGGAACACCCATGCAGCTGTGTCATCTTGGGCATAGAGGCTCACGGGTGTGAGCAAGCCTAAGGCTAGGATAAGCAGTTTGATCTTCTTCATTTACTTAATTCCCCTCTGATTCAGTGCCTGTTGGTACTTACGTGCATTATTCATATGCTCTGCTAGGCTTACTGCAAAATTATGACTACCAGAGAAATCTTCCTTCGCACACATGTAGATGAAATTGTGCTTCTCGTAGTCTAATACGGCATCCATTCCTGCTGGGGTAGGTATGCAGATAGGGCCAGGAGGCAGTCCCGCATACTTATACGTATTATAAGGTGAATCATACGTCAGGTGCTCAAACAGGATACGTTTCAGTTCAAACTTCTGCAGCGCAAACTTCACGGTAGGGTCACTCTGCAGCAGCATGCCTGTATGCAAGCGGTTCAGGTATAGACCTGCCACACGCGCCTTTTCTGGGCCATAGTTCGTTTCACTCTCCACAATAGAAGCTAAGGTTGCCACCTCTACTGGTGTGAGCTTGGCGTCTTTTGCTTTTTGCAGGCGGGTCGCATTCCAGAACTTGTCGTGTTCCTTCTGCAAACGAGCCACCAGCTTCTCTGGGGTGATATCCCAGTACACTTCATAGGTGTCCGGAATAAACAGGGCAGGAAGTGTCTCTTTGTTGAAATCTTTCAGGTCTGCACTGTGAAGAGCCTCAGCTAAAGATAGAGAGTCTATCATCAGCTGCTTGCTAATGGCAGCCGTTATCTTGTCCACCGTTCGTGCAGTAGGAATCACCAGCTTGGTTGGCACCTGGATACCATTGGCCATCTCGCGTACCAGTTCAAACATATTGGCGCCAGGCTTTACGGCATATTTACCTGTACGATGCTTATCGCCGTATTTCTTCAGCTTGGCCATCAGGTCATAGCCAGTCATGGACTTGGCGCCCACAGCCTGAACCTTATTACGAATACTATCTGCCGTATCGTCTGAATCAATAAATATATACGCAGTTTCCGTGTGCTGAAAAGGACTGGAGAACAGCTGGCTATAGAGATAACCAGCTCCAATACCGCCTATGAGAGCTATTACGGCTATAAAAGAAAGGATCTTTTTCATTTGAGTCTCGTTATTTTTTTGCAAAGTTACATAGAATTTCGTACCAAAATGCCGGTTTGACCGTTTTTTTAGGGTTCTGTTAGCAAATATGTATGCAACTGTAATTTGTCATCCTGAACGTGCAATCCTAATTTGTCATCCTGAACGTAGTGAAGGATCTCGTCCAATATTCCTTAGCTGGATTGGACGAGATCCTTCGTTTCACTCAGGAAGACAAGAATTCTCACTTACGCACCTTGGGGGCAGACCCCAGGGGGAGAATTTTATTCTGGTTGGCCAAATACTTCTTTGACACCGTTTACGATGCCTTTTACTTGATTGACAAAGCCTTTGGCCTTATCTACGGCGCTTTTTGCTAGGTATCCTGCGCATCTGCCTTGGAGTTCACCAATTTCAGATTTTTCCTCGGAGGTGTAATCAAACTGATGCTTGTTGAGCTGATCGTTAATGCGCTCATACTTTACCTTGGCACGCTGCCAATCCTGCAGCTCGTAGTATTTGCTGTTCATTTCCAGCTCATTGGTAAAACTGCGAAGATGATTTACTGCTGTGTATTTGGTGTTACAGCTTGTCAGCGTACAAGCTACAACAACGAGCAAGAGAGAGAATAGTTTCTTCATATCGTTTAAATTACATTAATAGGTTTTCCTGCTACAAATGCAGCTACGTTGTCGGTAGCAATCTGAACTAAACGGGTTCTAGCCTGAACGGTAGCCCATGCAATATGTGGGGTAATAAAACAGTTCTTAGCGCTGAGTAAAGGACATGTTGGCAGTGGCTGCTCCTTGGTGAGCACGTCCATACCGGCTGCTGCTATCACGCCATTATTCAGTGCATCGGCTACATCCTGCTCGTTCAACAGTGGGCCGCGGCCAGTGTTAATGAGGATGGCTGTTGGCTTCATCTGTGCCAGGCGATCCTTGTTGACTAATTCTTTGGTGCTCTCTGTCAGTGGGCAGTGCAAAGATACAATGTCGCTGGTCTGGAAGAGTTCATCCATGGTTACCTTAGTGATACCTGCAGGGAGGCTTTCCTGTGGCTTTGAGGTATAAGCTTGTACGTTCATGCCGAATGCCAGTGCAATCTTGGCAGTAGCCATACCGGTATTTCCCAAGCCAACCAGACCGATGGTCATACCGCTGATTTCCTGCTGGGTAGTCAGCTGATAGCTGAAGTCTGTAGCGTTTGCCCAACCACCGTTCTTTACGTCGGCGCTGTGCTCAGCTACATGGTTCATGATGTTCAGGATATGTGCAAACGCCATCTGTGCAACACTCATGGTAGAGTAGGCTGGAATGTTGGTTACGGTGATGCCCTTCTCATGTGCGGTAGGGATGTCCACCACGTTATAGCCAGTAGCTAAAACACCGATGTACTTCAGTTTAGGCAATGCCTCAATCTCTGCTTTGCCCAAGATGACTTTGTTGGTGAGTACAATCTCTGCATCGGCAGCTCTCTCCAAAACATCGGCAGCAGCAGTGCGCTCATATACGGTTAATTCACCTAAACTTTCCAAGCCGCTCCATGACAGGTCGCCAGGATTAGCGGTGAATGCGTCTAAAATTACGATTCTCATAATTGTTTATTGTTGTGTTTTGATTTTACCAATAGCAGGTGTTAGGGAGGGAGTCCCAGTTTAGCAGCTCCTCCAGGTACAGCGGCACCATAACCTCCCATGTAGGCCAGTCGTGATCCCACTCGGTTCCCCAGTAAAGCACGTGTGCAGGGATGCCTTTCGCATGGAAGATCTGCTGCATCTGGCGTGTGCTTTCCAAACATTCAGCCTCCCATCTTCCTTGTGCATTTGTCAGGATCATGCGGCTCTGACGGTACAGGTCCATATAGTGGTGATCCCATGGCATGTTGGAGATATAATCCACAGGGGAGTTGTTGTAGACGTTATTGTCGCGATAGCCATCAAAGAAGAAGTCCGCCTGATACAGACCGCTCATGGCTATACATCCCTTGAAGATGTCTGGTCTGCGTAGGCAGAAGTTCAAAGCGTGTGTTGCACCTAAGCTGCATCCGATGGTGTAGAAAGTCTCCCATTCAGCGTAGCGAACGGAAGGGATGAGCTCATCGGTGATGTAATGGAACCACTGCTCCTGCAGCCATGCACGATGACCGCCGTCTCCACCTTTGGCACTCCAGGTCTCTGCATCTATGGCATCGCAGCAGATGACACGGCATTGTCCGGTTTCAATCCAGTGGGACATGATACCAATCATACGACGGTTCTCCCAGTCGAAGAAGCGTCCATCCTGCGTAGGGATGACCAGGATAGGTCTTCCGCTATCTCCGTAAATCTTATACTCCATTTCGCGGCACAGACACTGGCTGTACCACTTGTGATATTGTACATTCATCGGTTTATCTTCTTTCGGTTACAAAGTTAATGAAATTTTTCGTTTCCTCCACAGTTTTGAAGCGACCTAAAAACATATAATCGCCCATTGCGCCCGAAAGAACACCTGGAACAGGTTCCTGATTCATGATATTTGCGCCATAGACCTGGTTGATCTCTTCGCGTGAGTGCGCATAGTCCTTGTTGTTTCGCTGGCTGGCATAGGCACAGTGGTAGGTCTCACCCAGAGGTGTGCGGCACTCATCAAATGCTACCATGTCGGCCCAGATCTTGAACACATCGGTGCTCCAGCTGTAGTTCATCATATCAGGCGTGAAGCCACCGGCAGGGCGCATGTTCACTTCCAATGCACAGAAATCGCCCTTGTTGCCCAGGCCTGGATGATCGGAATCCATGCAGAAGAACTCCAGATGCACAAAACGACTGAAGATACCAAATGCCTTTACGGTCTTGCGGCCATACTTTCGCAGCTGGTCTGGCATGGCATCTACGAAATAAGCCAGATCACCTTCCTGGTTCACAATATCTGAGATGGAAGGTGGCCATGAGCAGCAAGACTCAAACACAGGCTCACCCTTGGAGTTGATGACTGCATCGTAAGAGTAGATGTTTCCAGAGATGAACTCCTCAATGACGTAGATTTCTACCTGAGGCGTTACCGCAAAGAAATCGCGCAGCTCTTCTTCATTATGAATCTTGCGGGTACCGTTGGCACCGCAGCCGTTGTCTGGCTTGGTGAACAATGGATATCCTGCCAGTGCTGCAAACTCCAGTGCCTTGTCCAGTCCCTCGGCAGCCTTAATCTGGCGAGCGGTAGGCACCTTGCCCTTGGCATAGTACTTCTTCATCTGGCTCTTTTCCTTGATGGACATGATATGGTCTTCCTTGATACCCGTACAGATGTTGAAGTCCGTACGCAAGCGAGCATCCTGCTCCAGCCAATATTCATTGTTGGACTCAATCCAGTCTATGCGGCCATATTTGAATGCAAAAAATGCTACAGCGCGGTACATCTGGTCATAATCCTCCATATTGTCCACACGGTAATACTCTGTCAGTGACTCTCTCAACTTATCGCTTAGCGCTTCGTATGGGGTATCTGCTATACCCAGTACATTCACACCATTCTGCTTTAAATTCCAGCAGAAGTTCTCATAGGTGTGCGGGAAACTTGGTGAAATGAAAATAAAATTCATGTTATAATCTTTAAGTTTTTACCACTATTAAATTGCAAAGTTAAATAAAAATGTTTTAAAATCCTACGATTTTATAGAAATTTGTAAACCGTTCCCTTAAAATTGGTGCATAAGAAATAAAAGAGTTATATTTGTAGCTTGAATAACGAAATATTATATGAAAAAGTTGCTGTCTCTTCCACCTAACTTGGTGGAGTGTTTTCATGATATAGAAGGTGCCAGCCCTGAGGAATGGTTCTGCACCAATGATCCTATTGGCGCTAAATTAGGCTCCGGAGGTGGTACCACCTGGCTGCTACAGGCGTGTAAGGATGCTGAGAACCCTGGTGCTTCCGTACAGGAATGGCTGGCACAAGAGAAACGTATCCTGCTGCATGCGGGTGGTCAGAGTCGCAGACTGCCAGCTTATGCGCCAAGCGGAAAAATCTTGACACCGGTGCCTGTATTCCGCTGGAAGAGGGGACAGAAGATGTCTCAGAATTTGCTTTCCCTACAGGTGCCTCTCTATGAGCAGATCATGCAGAAAGCACCAGCGGGTCTGCATACCTTGATAGCCAGTGGCGATGTGTACATCCGTGCCACAGAACCGCTGCAGGAAATCCCTGATGCCGATGTGGTTTGCTACGGTCTCTGGGTTGATCCAAGTCTGGCCAAAAATCACGGTGTGTTTGTGAGCAGCCGTAAGAACCCTTCGGAACTGGATTTCATGCTCCAGAAGCCAAGCTTGGAGGAGCAGAATGCGCTCATGCAGGATTATCTCTATCTCATGGATATAGGAATCTGGCTGCTTTCCGACCGTGCCGTGGAGCTGCTCATGAAGCATTCCTATAAGGAAGATGGCAGCATGGCGTTCTACGACCTGTACTCGGAGTTCGGTCTGGCATTGGGAAATCATCCTAAGATTCAAGACGAGGAACTGAATGCCCTGAAGGTGGCTATCCTGCCACTTCCAGGAGGTGAGTTCCACCATTATGGTACGAGTAGGGAGATGATTTCCTCTACACTGGCTGTGCAGAATGTGGTGACAGACCAGCGCCAGATTCAATTGCATTATGCTAAACCTCATCCGGCTATGTTTGTGCAAAATGCTGATATCCAGCAACCACTCACAGCTAAGAATTCGGATTTCTGGGCGGAGAACAGTTGCGTGGGTGCTCAGTGGACTTTGAAGAACAAGCATATCATTACTGGCGTGCCGGTGAACAACTGGCCTCTGCAGCTTGTAGAAGGCTTGTGTATAGATGTTGTACCGATGGGAGAAACCCAGTTTGTGGCCCGTCCTTACGGCATGAACGACGCCTTTAAGGGGGCTCTTTCTGATGCAAGTGTGATGTATCAAGGCGCTCCAGTAGGAGAGTGGCTACAGACTCGTGGCTTGAATCCTGCTGATATAGAAGGAAATCACGATTTGCAAGCCGCTCGTCTATTCCCTGTTTGTGATACTGTGGAAGAGCTTGGCTTAGTGCTTCGCTGGATGACTACTGAGCCTACATTAGCCCAGGGTGCCACTATCTGGAAGAACGCCAAGAAGATGAGCGCTGATGAGATTTCTGCTTACGCTAATCTTCGTCGACTTGCTGCACAGCGCAAGGAGTTTGCCCTGAAGAACTGGCCTGCGTTAGCAAAGAATTACGAAAAGAGTATTTTCTATCAGATAAACCTGGATGATGCAGCTCAGCAGTTTGCTGCCAACCATCTTCCAGAGCCTGCACCACTTCCAGAGCGCACAGAGCGCATGACACGCATCAGTGATGCGATGTTCCGTGCCAGACTTGCCGATTTGAAAGGACAGGACGGCAGTGCGCATGAGACCTTGGCCTTCCGCCTGATGCGTGAGGGACTGACTGCCACTTGCAGTAAGGCGCAGCTGCCTAAACTCTCTGTCTATGCAGATCAGATTGTCTGGGGTCGCTCTCCTGTGCGTATAGACTTGGCTGGAGGTTGGACAGATACACCTCCGTACAGTCTCATGAGCGGTGGTAATGTAGTGAATATCGCCATCGAACTGAATGGACAGCCACCGCTTCAGGTGTATGTCAAGCCAAGCAAGGAATACAAGATTACCCTTCGTTCCATCGACTTAGGTGCAGTGGAAGAGGTTCGCACCTTTGAGGAGCTGGTGCAGTTCAATAAGGTGGGTTCTCCTTTCTCTATCCCAAAGGCTGCGTTGGTATTGGCCGGTTTCCATCCGGATTTCTGTCTGGAGAAATATGCTTCTTTGGAGCAGCATCTGCAGGCGTTTGGTGCGGGAATTGAGATGACTACACTGAGTGCCATTCCTGCAGGCTCAGGCTTGGGTACTAGTTCTATCTTGGCTTCTACAGTGTTAGGTGCAGTGAACGATTTCTGTGGATTAGGCTGGGATAAATATGAAATCAGTAACCGTACGCTGGTGCTTGAGCAGTTGCTTACTACCGGCGGTGGATGGCAAGACCAATATGGTGGTGTACTGCCTGGCGTGAAGCTGTTGCAGACTGAGCCGGGATGGTCTCAACAGCCATTGGTGCGCTGGCTGCCGGACCAGTTGTTTACCGCCTCGGAATACAAGAAATGTCATCTGCTTTACTATACGGGCATTACAAGAACAGCGAAAGGCATTCTGGCGGAAATTGTAAGAGGTATGTTCCTGAACTCTACCTCACACTTGGAGATTCTGGATGCCATGAAACAGCATGCCATAGAGCTGTACGATGCTATCCAGCGGAATGATATGGATCTCATGGGCAGGTTAGTGCGTAAGACGTGGAGCCAGAATCAGGCATTAGATAGGGGTACAAACCCTGCAGCTGTTCAGACTATTACGGCTCAAATTGATGACCTGTGCTCTGGCTATAAGCTCCCTGGTGCTGGTGGAGGTGGTTACCTCTACATGATAGCAAAAGATGAGGAAGCTGCTGGCAGAATCAAGCAGATTCTCACGCAGAACCCACCAAACGACAAGGCAAGATTTGTGGAAATGTCATAGAGTACAAGAGGATTAGAAACTTCCAAGAGTTACTTTTGTCATTTTGTCATTTTGTCAAAATTCGCACCTTGTGGTCTGACCCCAGGGTGCGAATTTATTGGTTTTACCAATATCTGTAGAAATGCTTGACTGGGCCGAAACCGTGCCCGATTTCATATTCCGCACCCGCCACGATGGCTTCATTGATGAATGCCTTGGCAGCCTGTGCCGCCTCTGGGAGGGGAAGTCCCTTGGCTAACATGGATGCGAATGCTGATGACATGGTGCATCCGGTTCCGTGTGTGTTCTTGGTGTATACGCGAACGGAAGGCAGTTCGTAGAGCTGTTCGCTCTCTGCATCGTAGAAGATGTCCACCAACTTGTCTTCTGTGAGGTGACCAGCTTTCAGCAGGACGGAAGTGCCACAGCTCTCTGCTAATTGCTTAGCCGCATCAGGGAGTTCAGCCTGTCTTTCCAGTTTCATGCCACCTAATAAAATCTCGGCCTCTGGAATGTTCGGTGTAATGACACGTGCCATAGGGAGCAGGTCTTTCATAAGTTGCTGAATAGCACTTTCCTCTATCAATCTATGGCCGGAAGTAGATACCATGACAGGGTCCAGGACTACATTCTTAACCGGATATTTCTGCAGCATGCGGCAGACCGTTTCCACTACCTGGGCACTGTGTAGCATACCTATTTTAATAGCATCGGCACCTATATCGGAAAGCACAGCTTCTATCTGTCCCTCTAAGATCTCAATAGGGATAGGGTGAACACCCGTAACGCCCAAGGTGTTCTGAACGGTAACAGCCGTGATGGCAGAAGCAGCATAACATCCGCAGGCGGAGATGGTCTTGATATCGGCCTGCACGCCGGCACCTCCGCCGGAATCACTGCCTGCTATGGTTAATACGGTTTGGTATCTCATTCTTTTGATTATTTGAGTTTTACGATTCCATTTCTGATGGCCTCCATGATGTTTGCTGGTGGGCGCTGGTTCATATATTCATTCTTCATGAATTCCATGGCTGGAGCTACATGCTCAAAGAACTGATAGTAGCCTCCGCAGAGGTAGTTCAGGCCCTTCTCTCCGTCGGGAGTCTTGGCAAAACGGTTCTTAGGGCATTCGCCGTGGCAGACAAATTCATAGGCGCAGGACTTGCAGAACTGTGGCAACTGCTTATGCTTGAGCTCGCTGAACTTGTTCTGCTGGTCTCCGTATAACATCTCCGTGAGTGTCTTGCTCTGGATATTTCCTAGTTTATACTCAGGGAAGACAAAATGATCACAGGAATAAACATCGCCGTTATATTCCATCACACCGGCATGTCCGCACTCCTTGGCATAGACACAGATGCCTGGAGCCACGCCGCACCAGTTGGCCAGGAAGCAATCGAACAGTTCCACAAACACTTGGCCCACATCGTTCTTAACCCATTCGTCAAAGATGGCAATGAGGAATTTTTCCCACTGCTCTGGGGTCACTGAAAAATCTGCTATAGGCAGTTCCTCTTCGCCTAAATGTGCCAGATGACGTCCGTCCGTATGCTTGGAGATGCGCTCTACGATAGGAGTGAACTGCAAGTACTTGCAGCCATTATCCCGGAAGAAATGGTAGAAATCCAGCGGATAGTCTGCATTAAAATCATTCACCACCGCCATTCCGTTCCATTCTACTTGATACTTGTTCAAGAGGTCTATACCCTTCTTTACCTTGTTAAATGTAGGCTTTCCATCACGCGTGCGTCGATACTCATCATGGAACTCCTGAGGTCCATCGATGGAGATACCCACCAGCCAGCCATTGTCATGGAAGAACTTGCACCACTCATCGTTCAAGAGCGTGCCGTTAGTCTGGATACAGTTGTTGATGATGCGCCCCTTACCGTAATACTGCTGCAGCTCCATGACTTTCTTGTAAAAAGATAGCGGACGCATGAGTGGCTCACCACCATGCCAGGTAAAGAGAATCTCTGGTGCAGTCTGTGCCTCAATGTACTGCTTCACGAAACGCTCCAGTAGCTCATCGCTCATGATATGCCTTGGGTCCTCTGGATAGAGCTTGGCTTTTTCCAGATAGTAACAGTAGGTACATGCCAGATTGCAGTGAGGACCTGCAGCCTTGCTCATGACATACAAGGGACGGGAGAATGGGGAAATGGTACTCATATACGGTTTACTTTCCCACAAAGATAAGGATTATTTAGGAAAAATACGATAGATTTGGCTGATTTTATAAAATATCATATTATTGTGCTTAGTCTTGAATGATAACAGGATGACGTAATCATAGTTATTCCATAAAAGAAGAAAAAGACCTTAATCTGAATAATTAAGGTCTTTCTTTTATTTAAAATCCTGAAAGTTGCATGTAGATGGTAGGGAGCAGAAGCAGCGCTCCTACAAGGATAAGGAACAACAGCATCTTCCAGAACCATTTTACCCAAACAGCGTAAGGAATGCGTGCTAAACCTAATGCTCCCATGAGAACTCCCGATGTAGGGGTAATCATGTTTGTAAAACCATCGCCAAACTGGAAGGCCATAACGGTAGCCTGACGGGAAAGTCCTATCACATCGGAGAATGGTGCCATAATAGGCATGGTGAGTGCAGCCTTAGCAGAACCCGACGGAATGATGATGTTAATCAGGGTCTGGAGTGCATACATGGAGTATAGCGCGATGACCTTTCCTGTATCTCCAATCAATACTGCCATGGAGTGGAGGAGGGAGTCTATGATACGTCCTTCCTGCAAAATAATGATAATGCCACTGGCTAATCCTACCACTATGGCTGCCATGAGCATGTCCTTGGCTCCTCTCAGGAAATCATCGATGAGCGCATTGGAATCCATGCCGAAAGCAAAGCCTGCAGCAATGCCCAATGCCAGGAACAGACCGGCAATCTCACTGATATACCAACCGTAACCCATTACTCCCACTATCAGGTATAGAATGGTGAAACCTAACAGAGACAGAATGAACATCTGGTTGGAATGGCGTATGGCTATAGCTCCCAGAATAAGGTAGCATACGGTGAAGACGGGTAGTATATATAGGGTAATGGCAGATTCTCCTACCTGGAACGATGTGGATGGATAGCAGACAGAGAACAAGATGGAAACTACGGCTATCAAGCCATAGATCATCCATGTGGCGCGACTGGCCTTTTGGGATTCAAAGGTCACATCCTCACCATGTGTAGTCTGATTCCTCCAGTACGCATCGGCCTCATACATGAGCGATGAGGTAGGGTTTGCCTTTACACGGGCTGCATAGAACAGTACGAAAGTGATGAGCAATGCGGTGAGGATCATCCAACATACCAAACGATAGCTGTAACCGGAGAACAGTGGGAGTTCAGACAGTCCCTGCGCAATACCTATGGTAAATGGGTTGAGCATGGCACCTGAGAATCCCGTGTGTGCAGCTACATATACCAGACAGAATCCCGTAATGGAATCATAGCCTAACGAAATAGCAAACGGCACCAGGATTACCACAAATGCCAGTGTTTCCTCGGACATGCCAAACACAGCACCAAACAGACTGAACAGAATCATAATCAATGCCATGACCAGATTGTTCACTCCAATTTTCCGGAAGAAAGCATGGTGCTCCAGTTGCTGCGTCTTGCGGATGAACGATAGGATGCCTACATTAATGGCATTGCTGGTGTTGATGATCTGAAACGCTCCACCAATAATCAGTAGGAACGCTATGATACCGGCTTGCTTCTCGAAACCCTTCACCAGCAGGGTGAACACCTCCCAGCTCTGAGGGGCAGCATCTACACTGTGGAAGGAATTGTCTACAATCACGGTACGTTCCGTGTCATTCACCATCTTGGTCTCACGGGTATATTCACCGGCTGGTACTATCCATGTGAGCACAGCGCAGATGAGAATAATCACGCTGGTAATGACGTATGTATGTGGGAATTTCTTCAGATCCATGATTTACTTGATTTGGTATTCATCACCTGCCGTCAAGATGCGGAGCGTCAGTTCCTTGGTCTTGAGGTGGTTGGTATGGGTAACCTCGGTTGGAGCCTTAGGCTCAAATACCAATACCTGGCTATGTCCTGCTACACGGAACTTCCCGTTGGTATCTACAATGATAGCCGTTGCTTCATCAATACCAATTCCGGTAAGGCCTTTTTCTAATACCAGTGTCAATAAGCGGTTCTCACGCTTGCGGATGACAAAATGCTGGTCGATGATAGCGTTATCTACAAAACCAAAGCCTTCGGTTACTTCTACGTTTCCTTTCTGGATGTAAGAGAAATCGCCCTTGCGCTTCTCTGGTGCATTCAGTTCTTCACCGGTAAGCATGATCTTACTCATGATGGCTGCTCCTGCACTGGTACCACCAATCACACCACCATCGGCATGGATCTTCTTGATCTTCTCCAAGAACTTGGTGCCCAAGAGCAACTGAGTCAGGCGGTTCTGATCACCACCGGAGAAGAAGATTCCGGTAACACCATCCAGTTGCTTGAGGGCTTCTGGTGTATCAATGTCTTTTTTCTCTACATGGATATAGTCTACATCTTTCACACCCAGGCGCTGGAATCCTTCTTTCTGATAAGATCCCGTGTCATTGATGTCTGCTGATGCATAAGGGACAATCAAAATCTTAGCTTTCTTTTGGCCACCAGCCAAATCCACAAACTGGGTCATGAGGCTGTCTGGACGATCGCCACCACCAATGATGAACAGGTGTCCATCGCCTTTCTTGGCTTGCAATGGTAATGCCACCAAGAGGGTGTGTAAGAGATTAATTTATTTTTTCATAGTTGGTTTATTTAGTCAATAAGTGATAAGCCATATCGCTGGCTTGTTGCAGTTCTTTATAGAGGATATACTCATCGAATCCATGTGGATTCTTGGCTCCTACGCCTACATTTATGGTCTGGATCCCCTTAGCATTCAAGCTGTTGGCATCGCTTCCACCCATAGATTTCTCTCCATGGAAAGGAAGGCCCATGCTGCTGAATACCTGCTGTAGCTTGGCATAAGGAATATCTGTAGGCTGAATGTGGTAAGGACGGAAGTCCCAGTTGTAGGTACATTCAATCTCACCACCCAGTGCTGCTGCAGCCTCTTGGAAATCCTTCAGGATGTCTGCCATCATTTTCTCACCATCCTCAATAAAGTCGGTGCGGAGCTCTCCTTTCAGCAGGATGGTATCTGGTACTACATTCGTAGCCAGACCGCCATTGATGATGCCCACATTGGCAGTGGTGTTTGCGTCAATTCGTCCAAAAGGGAACTTGTTTAAGGCACGCGCTGCAATCTGAATGGCATTTACTCCCTTTTCCGGAGCTACTCCCGCATGAGCAGAGACACCTTTTACGGTGATGTCAAAATCAATACAGCCACAGGTCTCATTGACAAAAGTACCCGGTGACAAGTGAGAATCAAACACAAATCCGTGAGTCAACTCAGGAGTAGGCTCAAAGGAAAGGGAACCAGCCAGTGTGGTCTCCTCACATACCGTAAAGAGCAAGGTGCAAGGATGGATATCATCTAAGTTCTGCACCGCACGCTTCAGTGCCCAGAGGATACTGGCTATTCCACCACGGTCGTCCACGCCTAATATAGTGGTTTCATCGCTAGTGATGCGATCCTCTTTCAACTGTGGTTTCACCCCGGTAGTAGGTCTTGGGGTATCCATGTGTGAGGCCATCAGGAAATCGCCACCGCCCTTGATGCGCACGATGACATTTCCTGTATTACCTCCAGATAGGGTAGCAGCCCCATCGGTCTCTGCCTGGAAGCCCAGTTCCTTCACATAGTCTGCGATGAACTGAGCTACCGGCAGCTCTTGGCCCGATGTAGCATTTATTTGAATCAGGTTCAGGAACAGTTCTAACAGCTCCTTATCCAGTTCTTTATTCATAGCTTTCAATCTTTACGTTCTTGAGCAGGATAGATTCCATATCCACGCAGTTTCCATGTAAGAAACCTACGTAGATGGTCTTACCTACAAAGGCCGACAAATCTACATTTACAAACTGGAAGGTCTTCTGTTTGTGATCGGCAGTTAATTCCGTCCAATCCTTTACAACCACAGCATTACGGCAGTTGTCTAAGGTTACAGGAACCTCAGAAACCACAATGCGGTACTGCTCTTTGTATGCATTCTTAGCAGAAGCTGCTACCTCAAAGGTCAAAGCTGCACCATCGGCCTTTGCTGGGATAGTCAGGGCAGGAGTGAAGAGGTAGTTCTCTGGGGTAAGAGCACCTTCTGCAGAGAGGTAAGAGTCTGAACTGCAGGTACCATATCCATCGTAGTACTCCCAGTTGTGACCATCGCCATCCTTATCAATGAGTGTCCAGGTACTTGGAACTTCACCTGTAAGAGGCTCATCCAGCAAGGTTGTGGTAATCACTGCAGGAGTAGCGAATGTAGCCTGTGAAGAATAGGTGATACCCATTGCGTTCTTGGCATAAGCACGTACATAGTAGGTCTTGCCTGATTCTAGTTCACTGACAACCTTAGCCAACTCATTGTGTGGCAGAATGCTTACATTCATGTCATCGACTGTAGGCTCTGGTTTCTCGCTTAAGCAGAAGCCCTTTGCAATTACGTTCAAACCTCCATCATCGGTAACCTCTGCTGCCAGACTTACAGAGCTCTTGGTAACATCGGTAGGGGTACCCAGGGTAACCACAGGAGCAGAAAGGTTGGCAGAATGAGCATCCGACTCAATCACAATGTCTGTCAGGTACAAGAAATACTGGTCTGTACAATCGTAATGTACGAATGCAAAATAGATGTCCTTATCCTCATAGCCTTTCAACTCAACGCTTCTATATAACAAGGTGCGATAAGCATCCTCGGTCATAACCTCATCGAAAAGAACTGTAGCGTTCTGGCAATTCTCAGCTGTGATAGGGTTCTCTGAGATGACCAGCTTGTAATGTTCCTCAGGGGCACCGTCATCGCCTACACCTACATTCCAGTGCATCTTAGGATTGCTACCGGTAATGTGAATCTTAGGTGAAACCATGTAGTTCTCTGGATGCAAAGCCTTCTTGCTGCGGTAAGAGTCTGAACTTGCTGCAATGAAGCGTGAATCCCACAATTCCCAGTTGTACCCATCGCCATCTTGGTCTATCATGGTCCAGAATTCTGGTAAGAATTTCTCTCCACGGAAACGCTCTACGAAAGGAAGCTCCAGTGCTTTCTGGCCGGTGCAAGTGAACTGACGCAAATCGCCAAGGAACACCTGATTGCCAATCTTGGCATAGGCACGTGCAAAATAGGTAGTACCAGAGCGCAGATTATTTAAGGTAACCATAAATTCGTTGGTCTTCTGTGAAGCTGCCACGAAAGTCATCTCTTCTTCTGGCTGCAAACCATAGCAAACACCCAGCTCTGTTACGTTCTCCAATCCCTCTTCTACCAATCCGGTAAGTTGAGCCTGATCATCGGTAATGCCGGTAACCACAGCGGTTCTCAGTGCTACGGTCTGTATGTTCTCCTCATCTTCAGAGCAGGAAATAAAGCAGCCTGCAAACAGCATGCAGAGTGCAAATGATAATATCTTTTTCATGTTTCTTCCTCCTTTTTAGAACCCAAATACAACCACATCTTTCATCAGGATAGACTCCATATCGGTACAGTTGCCGTGTACCCAGCAAATGTAGATGGTCTTTCCTACATAAGGAGCCAGGCTGATCTTCTCTGTCTGGAAGGTGCGCTTCTTGTAGTCTGCAGTCAACTCAGTCCAGTCTCTCACTACATCTGCCTTGTCTACATTGGAAAGGGTGATAGGAGAGGTAGATACCAACACCTTATACTGCTCCTGGTAAGCACCATTTGCTGATGCTGCCAATGCAAAGTTCAGCTCTGGGTCAGAAGAGTCTGAAGGAATGCTGATGGCAGGAGAAATCAGGTAGTTCTCTGGGTTCAGCGGATACTCACTACCGTCATCGGCATAGAAGTAAGAGTCGCTGTACAGGCACTGGCGCTTTTCATAGTAGTACCAGGTATGTCCGTCGCCGTCGCCATCCAGGGCTGTCCATGTATCAGGTAGCTCCTCGTAGAACGACTCATTGAAATAGATGGTTTTCTCTGCCATGAAGGTCACGCTCATCATAGAGGTAGGCTTGTTGGCCATAGTGGTCTCAGAGTCCTCCAGGATTACGCAGAGTTTCTTGTTCTTGCGCTGCAATACGTTCACAGGTATATAGCCAAACATCTGTCCTGCAGGGATGGTAATGCTACCACGCTGATACTTGGCATCGAACTGGAGGCCATTGGTGTTGTTGAATTCATAATCCACGCCATATTTAGCTGTGGTGGAATACACCTCATATTCTCCTGCCTTGATACCTGCTGGCAGTTCATTGGCATACGAGCTGGTGTTCAGAATGTAGAACAACTGATCTGCCAGACGGAAATTTACTTTCACATCGGTGGTGGAAGGCTTGATGAGCTGAACGCAAATCAAATTCTCGCCACCCTTTGTGACCTCTTTTGTGAGAATGTTTGAGACAGGAGCCTGCTCACATTCCTTTGCACTGAACTCAAAATATTCAGGTCCCTGATAGGTGCGGTCTTCCAGCTCACAAGAGGTGAGTGCCAAGAGACCGGTCATGCAGCCTAATAGGAATATATGTTTATTTGTCATTTTTTATTAGCTTGAATGATTAATATCCTGGATTGTTTACCAAGTTCTTGTTGGCATCCATCTGGGTATCAGAGATACGGCCTACCACACGGAAATCCTCATAGGCTACCTCGGTACGACCAGCTGGCTTGGTAATGTTTTGACCTCTACGCTTCAAGTCGAAGAAACGATGTCCTTCCTGACAAAGCTCCAGACGACGTTGCAAGAGTACTTCGTTCAGCAGGTCAGTGCCAGTAGCTGTAGTCTCTGTAAGACCACGCTTGGTACGGATCTCATTTACATCGTCCTGTGCAGCATCGGTATGATTCAGCTCTGCCTCTGCCTCTGCACGGTTCAAAACTACCTCAGAGATACGGATGACTGGTACGTTATCCAAGCCAAATACACCCAGATAGCCACCGTACTTGGTTGTCCACCAAGCCTTGATGCCATTAATCTTAGCTTTGCGAAGAGACTGGAAACGGATATCTTCTGGCTGGTAGAGGCTTACTAACTCATCGGACATCACCAAGTCGCCATCACCAACACCTTTGGCCAAATCGTAACCTTCTTCATCTATTTCTGAAGGAAGCATACCATTGGTAGACTGCAGGGAACTTGAACCCAAGCCCTCGCTCTCGGTAAAGAATACATAGAAAAGGCTCTCGCTCTGAGTCTTGAAAAGCTCTTTGTAATCAGTGCCGTCGAATACCTTCTGCTTAGCGTTAGCGGTTACATAGTTTGCAGCATCAATACACTCTTGCCACTTACCTTCATATAAATACACGCGTGAGAGCAGTGCCATACAAGAAAGAGCGCTCATGCGGTGAGTTGAGTTGGTCTCATTACCTTTCATGAGTTCAAAACCGCGTGTCATATCGTTCTCAATCTGTGCCCAGGTCTCTGTTACAGTAGCACGAGCAGGGTACACATCTTCGCCTAACTGGCCTCCGTTATAGTAGAAAGGCTTAAGAAGCAATGGCACACAGAGCTGGAAGTTATCTACCAAGTGACCTGGCTCACGACCATACACACGCGCTAAATTAAAATAGGTGAAGCCACGAAGAGCTAATGCCTCACCCAGCACTGCTTTAGCTTTACTGGTTTCAGGAAGCTCTTCAGCATAGCTGATGACTTCGTTCAATAATGCAATAATCTGATAAGAATCTACCCAGATATCTACATGAGAACCAATGCGGTTGTCTGCCTGTCCTTTATAACGGGTGGCTGTAGGAGAAAGGGTAGAGTTGTCTGCCAGTACCTCTGGAATGTTAATCAGGTCACGTCCGTAGAGATAAGCGCTCTGCAGCAAGTCGTATGCTCCAATTAACATGGCCTCACAACCCTTCTCCGTCTGAATCTGTTCCTGGGAAAGCAGGGTTTTAGACTCTGTATCCAGCAAGGAATCGCAGCTGCCAAGCAGTAAGCTGGCGCATACGAAAGGAATATATAATTTTGATATTTTCATGATTCTCGAGTTTTAGAAGTTAATCTTTAATCCAAGTGTAAAGCTGCGTGACTGTGGATAAGTACCTACGTCGCTTCCTGTAAATTCAGGGTCTTGACCTGGATAGCAGGTTGTGGTCCATAAGTTGTTTCCATTCAGGTAAATCTGTGCACCCTCCAAAGTCAATGGCTTCAACCATTTGCGAGGGAAATCATAGCTCAAGGAAACAGACTTCAGCTTGATATAATCGGTCTTCTCGTAACTCAAAGTAGAGTATTCGGTAGTCAGACGTGGATTACCAGGATATGCTCCCTGATAAGAAATCTGTGGAACCCAGGTCACATCGCCCGGCTGGCTCCAATGCTTGTCGTACATGTCCTGCATGATGTTACAGTCGCCATCCATGCCAATCAGGACAAGCTTATCGCTCCACAGTGCTACTGCACCACGCTGGAAGGAGAAGAATACATTCAGAGAGAAACCCTTGTATTTGAAATCGTTAGTGAAACCTCCATAGAAGGTAGGCTCCAAAGGCTTGGTCCAGATACGGTCGTCTTCTACAGGAGTATAGGTGATATATCCCTCTTTGTCGTAGTACATAGGACGGCCATCGGCAGCATTGACACCAGCCCATTTGTAGGTGTGTACAGAAGAGATAGGCTTTCCTACCTTATATCCACTCATCTCTTCCAGACCATCTTGCAACTCGGTGATGCGGTTTTTGGTGAAAGATAAGTTCAGGGATGTGCTCCACTCAAAGTTCTTGGTGCGTACATTCACGGTATTCAAGAGCATATCAATACCCTGGTTACGCACGCCACCCATATTTGAAGGGATGGATGTGAAACCTGTGGTAGCAGGAATGGTACGGTAGTACAGCAAGTCCTTGGTGTCATTCTGATAGATATCGGTCTCTAAAGTGATGCGATCCTCCAGGAAACCAACTGTAAGACCTATGTTCTTAGAGTGGCTCTTCTCCCATGTCAGGTAAGGGTTTCCAATCTGTGAAGGAACAATAGCTGCTGTATTATCATAAGCGCCACTACTTGAATACCAACGGCGAGCGGCATAGTTGCCAATATCAGAGTTTCCTGTTACACCATAGCTGGCACGAAGTTTCAACTCGCTCAACCAAGACTTGGTGTCCTCCATGAAAGACTCCTCGGTAATACGCCAAGCTGCAGAGATAGATGGGAACATACCCCACTTGTTATTGGCACCGAAACGAGATGAACCATCTCTACGGAGTGTAGCAGTCAGAATATATTTGTCGTTGAATGAATAATTTACACGTGCAAAAAGTGAAGCCATTTTCCATTCTGAGAAGCTTCCTCCTACAGTCTTGGCTACTGCAGTTGTACCCAGTAAGTGAAGTGATGGGTCAGAAACACCAGTACCCACAGCGCTCATACTGTTCCATGTCTGATGACGGTAAGAGAAACCTGCAATGGCAGACACACGGTGAATTTCATTGAACAGGTGATTGTAAGAAAGCACCTGCTCAGTCTGGAAGTTCACGAACTTATTATTAGCATTGGTTACGGTACCACCCTCCTTAGAACCTTCACGGGTACGAGGGTCAATGAAGCTATGCTCACTGATAGAGGTCATATCTACATTGTAGCTAGACTTGAAGTTTAGATCCTTATTAAAGGTTACGGTGAAAGTATTGGCAGAAATCAACTTGTCGGTATTTCCTGCGTACTCATTCAAATGCAACATCTGCAGAGAGTTATGCTGATAATAACCATAAGGAAGGCTACCATAGAACTCTCCATTCTCATCATAAGGGCTATTGGCAGGATGTACCAATACAGCAATACGGTTAGGGTTTGCCGCGCGTACGGTACTGTACTGATCCTGTGACATGGTATTATAGGTGTTGTTTGTACTGAAACTCAACCACTTGGTCAACTCCTGTGTCAGGTTGATACGGAAAGAACCACGCTGGAAGCCTGTCTCACGAACAATACCATCGGTCTTATTATAAGCTGCAGAGAGGAAATACTTGGTCTTAGCACTACCACCATTGGCACTGATCTGTGCATCCATGGTATGAGCCTTGCGGTAGATGATATCATACCAGTCGTAGGTAGGTGCCAGTGAGAAACCATCCTCACCCCAACCATAACCTTGGTACTGCTTTAAGCGTGATGCATATTCAGCAGATCCCTCACCGTAGCGGTTTTTCATGGCCAGCAAGTCCATTTCTGCAAGCTGAGGACCGGTGAGCAAGTCCAATTTCTTGGAAATTTCCTGTACACCACCAGAAAGTTTTACAGAAATCTTAGGTTTTGCACCCTCTATACCTTTTTTAGTAGTAATGATGACAACACCATTAGCAGCCTGCGCACCATAGATTGAAGCCGAAGCACCATCCTTCAAGATATCGATAGATTCAATTTCATCAGGGTTCAAGGTAGACAAAACATCGGTAGCCTTTAATATACCAGAAGACTGGTCGCCTGTTACAATCTGCACGCCATCAATGATATACAAAGGCTGAGAACCACCACTAATAGTACCACGACCACGGACGTTCACGGTCATACCCGCACCAGGGGCTCCATTGTCGGTCAGAATCTGCACACCAGAAACTTTACCTTGGATAGCCTTCTGCAAGCTCTCAACAGAGGTCTTAGAAATCACATCAGAACCTACGCTAGAAACGGCTCCTGATACGTTTTTCTTTTTCTCTGTACCATAGCCAATTACTACAACATCACTCAGCAAATTAGCGTCTTCGCGCAAAGTGATGTTTACGGGCTTGCCCGCAGTAGCTGTAAAGGTCTCGGTAATCATACCAATGTAGCTAGCCTTCAGCTTTACGGTTTTTGTTGTGGACTGCATCTGCAAAGTGAAGTTACCATCGGCATCGGTAACGGTTCCTACTTTGCCAGAAAGAATGGTGATAGTCACTCCTGCAAGGGGTTCTCCCTGCTCATCTGTCACATTACCTAAGAATGTGACAGTCTGCTGCTCTCCGTCTGCATTTGTAAACACATTTTTTTCCATTCCCCACGCTTGGATAGGAACAGAAACAAGGAAAAAAGTAAACAAAGCAAGACAGTAGAAAGCATTGGAAATACAATGTTTCATTCTGTTGTTTTTATAGGGTTATTTTACCTTTTTTTTATAATACCGGGCGCAAAAGTAAAAAAAAACATTCATTTGTTAAAACAATTCACATTCTAAACCTTATTTATTATAGAAAAAAGTGTTCTATTTCTCTATTTTGCATTATTTTTGCAAGCAAAATGCATAAAATACTACAACAAATGAAAAAAAACTTAGTTTGGATGCTTTGCATTCTTTTGCAAATGACATTGACAGCTCAGGCTCAAGACCGTGAGTATGTGATTCTGGTACATGGTGGTGCTGGTGTTTTGAAAAGCGTAGTGGATAGTCCAGAAAGATCTGCTCAGTATTATGCTGCGCTGGATTCTGCCGTTTCTATAGGTAATGCACTTTTGGAACAGGGAAAGCCTGGACCTGAGGTGGTCATGGCTGTCATCAACTATTTCGAGGGGAATCCTCTTTTTAATAGTGGTAAAGGCGCTGCCGTAACTAGTGCTGGTACATTTGAACTCGATGCTGCCATTATGGAAGGTAAGGATCTTACTGCTGGTTCCGTGGCTGGTGTAAAACGAGTAAAGCATCCTATTAATGCTGCTTATGCCGTGAAGACTAAAACTGCGCACGTAATGCTGAGTGGTGAAGGTGCTGATACCTTTGCAGAGCAGCAGGGACTGGAAATGGTGGATAATATGTATTTTGCAACCCCATCTACCATGAAATGGGTGGAGCAGTTCAAGGCAGAGAGCAAGAAGAACGGAACGGTAGGTTGTGTAGTCCTGGATAAGGATGGAAACCTGACTGCGGGAACAAGTACTGGTGGCATGTTACGCAAGCAGTGGGGTAGAGTAGGCGATGCTCCTGTTATTGGTGCGGGAACTTATGCTGATAATGAGGGCGTTGCTGTATCTTGTACCGGTCATGGAGAGTATTTCATCCGTCACGTGGTAGGTTATAATCTTTCTACCCGTGTGAAGATGCTGCACCAGCCTATAGAGCAGGCTGCGAATGAGATAATCTTCGGTGAATTGAATACCAATGAAGGTAACGGCGGCTTGATAGCGGTGGATAAGAACGGTAATTTTGCCATGCCATTTAATCGCGATGGTATGTTCCGCGGTGTAGCATATAAGGAAAAGAAAACGGGTAAGGTGGTGAAAGCCTTGGGTATCGGAAAAGAACTGAAGTACTAAAGGATCATCTCCACGTGCGGAATGCCATCTTCCAGGAATTCTGCGCTGGAGACTTTGAATCCAAGTTTCTCATAAAATGGAATGGCGTAGCATTGGGCTTCTATATAGACCTGTGCTGCGCCTAAGTTTTCTTTGCAAAAGCGTACAGCTTCGGCCATCACACGAAGGGACAGGCTCTGTCCACGGTAGCTCATGCGGGTGCACATGCGTCCTATCTGTGCCACTTTCTCTTCTTGGTTTTTCCAGAAAGCACGGGCACAAGATACTATTTCTCCCTTATCTTCAGCCAGTATGTGTACGGACTGCTGGTCCTTATCATCTAAATCTTGATAAAGGCATGTTTGCTCCAGTACAAAAATCTCTTGGCGTAGCTTAAGCAACTGGTAGAGTTGTTCCAGGCTCAGTTCCTGAAAAGGTATAGTGTGCAGTTGGATATCCATATTTTTTCTTTTTCTGCTACAAAGATAGAAAAAATAGAAGAAATGTGGAATAGAATGCTTACTTTTGCAAGGAAATGTATAAACCTACAGTCTATGAAATACAATTTTGATGAACTCATTCCTCGTGAAAATACGGATAGTTATAAGTATAAGTTGCTGACGGACATCTGCGGACGTACCGATGTGATTCCTATGTGGGTGGCAGATATGGATTTCCGCACGCCTCCTTTTATTTTTGAAACCATACAGAAGCGTTTGCAGCAGGGTATCTTGGGATATACATGCCCAAGCGATGCGTATTATCAGGCTATCTGCGCTTGGAACAAGAAGCAGTATGACATGGATGTACAGCCAGAGATGGTCAATTACATAGGTGGTGTGGTACAGGGTATCTATCTGGCTATGCAGTGCTTCACTGAGAAAGGTGACAAGATTATGATCCAACAGCCAGTCTATCATCCATTCCGCTTGGTTCCAGAGGCTAACGAGCGTGTGGTGGTCATGAACGAACTTACCCGTACGGCTGATAGTTATGCTATGGATTTTGACAAGATCCGTGAGGATATCAAGGGCTGTAAGATGATGATTCTCTGTAACCCTCACAACCCTGGAGGTGTGTGCTGGAGTAAGGAAATCTTGCAGGAACTGGCACATATCTGTGCCGAAGAGCATGTGCTGGTAGTGAGCGATGAAATTCATTGTGACATGTTGCTCAAGGAAGGAAAGCACATTCAGTTTGCCAGTGTGAGCGATGAGGCTCGCAACAACAGTATTACCTTACAGGCTCCTACCAAGACCTTCAACTTGCCTGGTATTGTAGCTGCACAGGCCATTGTCTATAACGAGGAACTGCGTACCAAGTTCTTCGACTACATCCACGGTAGTGATGCTGATTTAGGTAATATCCTGGCATTCGACTGTGTCCGTGCATGTTATAGCTCAGAAGGAGAGGAGTGGAAAGCACAGATGCTGGCATATGTGCAGGAGAATATCAATCTCCTCATTGATCGCCTGGCTGCAGAATGTCCAAAAATCAGTGCCATTCGCCCAGAGGCATCGTTCCTGGTCTTCCTGGATTGTCGTGCCTTGAACCTGACTCAGCCAGAGCTTATCCGCTTCTTTGCCGATAAGGCCCATCTCTGTCTGAACAGTGGTGATATGTTTGGCCCTGCTGGTACTGGATATATGCGCATGAATGTAGCCGTTCCTCACAGTGTGATGAACAAGGCCATTGATCAGTTGGTGGCTGCTGCAAATGCACTTTAACCTTATATAATAAAAGGAAAAGGCTGGAGAAAAACCTCCAGCCTTTTCTATCTCTTATTTCAAGCCTCTCTTCTCCAGCAGTGCATCGCTGCTTGGCTCCTTGCCACGGAAGTTCTTGTACATGGTCATACCATCATCAATACCACCAGGTGCCAGACAATACTTGCGGAACTTCTCGGCTAATTCCTGATTGAAGATATCGCCACTTTCCTTGAATGCCTGGAACGCATCGCAATCCAATACCTCACTCCAAGTATAGCCATAGTAACCAGCACTATAACCACCCATGATGTGTGAGAAGTTGGTTACACGGTAGCGAGGCAGAATCTGACTTGGGATACCACGCTTTGCTAACATCTCCTCCTCGAACTTCATTACATCGAAATCATCTGGAATCTCAGTCAGACAGTGCAGGTCCATATCCACTAATGATGCAGCCATGAGCTCAGTGGTAGCAAAGCCCTGGCCATACTTAGAACTCTGGTCAATCTTGTCCAGCAGCTCCTGTGGGATAACCTCGCCGGTCTTGTAATGCTTAGCATATACCTTCAGCACCTCTGGCTCAAATGCCCAGTGCTCGTTGATCTGTGAAGGGAGTTCTACAAATTCCAGCTCATTGCCACCTACGCCATCGTAATGAACATCGCCAAAGAAGCTGTTCAGTGCATGGCCAAACTCGTGGAACAAGGTCTCTACATTATCAATGTTCTGCAAACCTGGCTTGTCTGTACTTGGCATAGTGAAGTTGCAGACATTGGTTACGATAGGAATCACGCGCTCACCATTCTTATAGGTCTGGCCACGGAAACCACCGCACCATGCACCTGCACCCTTACCATCGCGTGGGAAATAGTCGCTGTAGAATACGGCAATCAGCTTGCCATCCTTATCCTTAACATCCCAAGCGGTAGTGGTAGCGTTATACTTAGGATACTCAGCAGTCTTCTCCTCGAAAGTCAGGCCGTAAAGCTTGTTGGCTACATAGAATGCACCCTGCTGTACAGCGCTGGTCTCAAAGTACTCTGCCACCTGTTCCTCATCAATATCATACTTAGCCTGCTTAGCACGAGAGCTGTAGTACATGTAATCCCAACCCTCTGGCTCAAAGTCGAAGCCATCTTTCTTGATCTCAGCCTTGATGTCAGCAATTTCCTCATTAGCCTTCTTTACGGCTGGAGTCCAGATGCTCATGAGCAAGTTATAGACATTCTGAGGAACCTGTGCCATACGGTCGTTGTCCAGAATCATATCTGCAGAACTTTTATAGCCAAACAGTTTAGCTTTTTCCAGACGCAGTTGCAGCACCTGCTTTACCACCTCCTTGTTGTTCCACTCATTGTCCTGGTTGCCACGGTTGTAGTAGGCATTGTAA
Organism: Bacteroidales bacterium; assembly: GCA_030523705.1. GTDB lineage: Bacteria > Bacteroidota > Bacteroidia > Bacteroidales > Bacteroidaceae > Minthousia. The sequence continues at coordinate 18,186 of JAUNHZ010000001.1, read as the reverse complement.
ACCTTCTGGCGCAGATCGCGGTTCTTGCAGTACTGCAGTACAGGGTTACAGCTTGGGCGCTGCATGTTGAAGGTGAACTTGCCTTCCTGACCAATCTGTTTAGCCAGTTCAGCGGCACGCTGGATATTTGCTTCTGGCAGACCTTCCAGTTCTTCCTTAGTATCTACGGTTACATACGTATTATTTGTCTCATGAAGCAGGTTCTGGTCGAACTTTAAGGTCAGCTCAGACAACTTACCATTGATTTCGCGCAGTTTATCCTTCTGCTCTTCAGACAGGTTGGCACCTCTTCTTACAAAGCCTTTGTAGGTGTTCTCCAACAGTTTGCTCTGCTCCTTGTCCAAGCCTAAAGACTCACGCTTTTCCCATACAGTCTTAACGCGCTCCCACAGCTGGCTGTTCAAGTTGATGTCATCGCTGTGCTTGCTCATCAGCGGAGCCATTTCTGCTTCTAATGCCTGGAACTCCTCGTTAGAATCACTAGATGTCAGGCTGTAGAATACACCTGTTACCTTGCTTAAGAGTTTGCCACTCTGATCCAGCGCTACAATCGTATTCTCAAAAGTAGGCTCTTCTGTGTTGTCAATAATAGCTTGGATTTCTGCCTTCTGCTCCTCCAAACCTTTCAGGATACCCTCACGATAGTTGTCTAGTGTGAACAACTCGAAAGGAGGAATCTCATTTGGAGTGCCAAAGCTCTCCTGCAGGAATGGATTCTGCTGCTCTGCAGTTCCTGTGCTGCACGCAGCCAAGGCCATTGCTACTGCTGCCATGGTAATTGTCTTTTTCATATACTGTTATTAATTAATGTATTTTGGGTGCAAAGTTACAGATTCTTTTTCAAACCCAAAAGAAAAAATCCCGCACTGTAGCACAGAGCGGGATTTTTATTATGTTTTCAATCTTTTGATTACCAGCCTTCGTTCTGAGGGAACTCAGCACCAGTATTCAAGTCGATATAGGTCTGTGGGATAGGCCAATTCTTGAATTTGATAGGACCGGTGAACTCCTTCCAACGACGGATCTCAGGATAAACAGGACCAGTTGTTGCGGTGTAGGTACCATAATCCATGATACGCTTCTGCCATTCCTCTGGCTTGTTACGCAACAGAGTTGCCCAACGGTCTTCCTCTAACAGCAACTCACGTACGCGCTCATCCAAGATAACCTGCATGTCGATAGATGTAGCAGGGGCTGCTTTAGCACGCTCACGTACAGCGTTCAAAGCTTCAAGAGCTTTACCAGTATCACCCAGACGGTAATAAGCCTCTGCCAAGAGCAGATACGCATCAGCAGAACGAGCGATGTACTTATTACGGTACAACCAGCACTTAGGAACGTAGAAGAACCACTGCCAACCAGTGTTCACCTCATCCCAATCCCACTGATCCATTGGAGTCTCCTTATAGAAGATTGCACCAAACATGGAAACCTCGTTCTCAGAGATACCATTGTAGCCAGAGATTTCTTCCCAACCTACGTACTTCTCGAACATAGGGTGTCTCTCATTGATTACAAGATATTTAGTACGAACGCTGACACCCTCATCATAACGAGCATCATACTGAGAACCGAAGTTGCGCTTGGTCCAAACATCATAGGTAGCATCCCAAGTAATGGTGTTCTGTGCCCATCCGGTACCACCATGGATATATGGAGAAGTAGTGCCGCCATACTTAGCAGCCACGTTCTCTGAGAATGGCTTTCCATAAGAGTTACCAGCAACATCACCCTTCAAGCCTCCGTAGTCCTGAAGTGCAGGAGACAGAGAAAGGGTGTTAGAACGGTTACCCTGGCCACCGTTAGCAGCGTGAGTTTCGTAATTTGGTGCAGCCATAGCAACCCAGATAGCCTCTGTGTTCAGTGGGTTAGTCATGTTCTGAGAAACAAACAAGTCAGTATAAGGAGTACCCTCAGGATAAGAGTTATCAATACCGTTACGTTTGCCAGGAGCACCAGGAACACGCATACCGAAACGCTTAGTCATCAATGGGTGCTTTTCGGTAACTTCCTTAGCTTTATCTCTAGCTGCTTCAAACGCCTTTGTATCATTTGTCTCTACACCAAGAGCCAGATAAGCCTCTGCCAAGTAAAGAGCTGCAGCATATTTGCTAGCACGACCAGGCTGACCATCCTTAATGGTATTCTCAGGAAGCGCTGCATAAGCCATATTAAACTCATCGATAGCATACTTATATACATCAGCGCGAGGATTACGGGTGTAATCAACCTTCAGGTTCTCAACGAACTCATTCTGAATAGGCACATCTCCGTAGTACTCTGCCAGACGCAAGTGAGCAATACCGCGTAAGAAGTGAGCCTCAGCCTCCAAACGAGTCTTGTCTCCCTGATTTGTCCAAGTCACATTGTTAATCTGTGAGATAGCCAAGTTAGCGTATGAAATCATCTTATAGTAACCGTCCCACATAGACTTTACGAAACCAGAAGTCGTCATCCAGTTCTTTGCAAAGTCACTGAAGTGAGTGTTAGATACCTTACAGTCTAACACGTCAGTTCCAGCTGCACGATAGGTGAAGTTATCAGAACCCATACCCTGTGAGAAGAAGAATGACTCATACTGGGTGTAAGCTGCCAACACAGTAGCCAAAAGCTGATCGCTATTGTTGAAGGCATTTTCAATTGTTACCTTGTCCTTTGGCTTTTCGGTAAGGAAGTCTGTATCAGACTCACACGCAGCAAAGAAAAGAGCTGCGCCTGCAAGACTTAAGTATTTAATTGCTTTCATAATTGTTTTTTCCTGAATTAGAATGATACATTAAGTGCCATAGTGACTGCTTTTGGCAAGTAGGCGCTAGTAGCTGAAGCAGCCTGAGGGTCACTCATCTTCCAGCTTGGAGCGATGAAGAACAAGTTACGTCCTGACAAAGAAAGTTTAGCATTCTTGATACCATACTTCTGTACCAGAGAAGTAATATTGTAAGATACGCTCAAATCCTGCAAACGGATGTGAGTGATGCTGTTGTAAATCTGGTAAGCACCACTTGGGTTAGTGTAAGCAGGGCTAGGACGATCAGTGTTCTTGTTGTCTGGAGCCCAGAATGGAACATCGATTGCACTTACTGAGTGACCTGTGTCATAAGTAGTGTATGCAAATGTGTTGTTCTGCAAACCGTAGCCACCGCCACCAAAGATACCACCTAACATTACATATACCTGCCAGTTCTTGTAAGTAACAGTATTAGCCAAGTTCATGCGGAAGTTTTCCATGCTATAACCCAAAATCTTGCGGTCGCCTGCTTTTGGAGTAACCACTTCCTCACCATCCTTGTTGATGAACAATGGAGTACCATTCTCAGGGTTAATGCGAGAAACCTCGTAACCATAGATAGCGCCCAGAGACTTACCAATGAAGAGTGAGCTGGTTATATCGTCCTGACCATCACCGTACAGTTCAACCAACTTGTTGCGGTTCAAAGTGAATGTCAAATCGGTAGTCCAACGGAAGTCCTTCTTCTTAATATTGGTAGAAGATGCATTGATTTCAATACCGAAGTTGTTAACCTGACCCATGGTTGCCTTCTGCTGAGTTACACCAGAACCCATTACAGGAATGTTACGGCTGAAGATCTGGTCTGTAGTCTGAGACTTATAAGCGTTGATCTCGAAGTGGATACGACGATTCAAAACGTCAGCCTCGAAACCACCATTCCAAGAAGTAGTAGTCTGCCAACCTAAGCCAGAGTTACCCAAAGCATTGATAGCCTGACCCCAGTGGATGTTACCATCATAGTAGTTAGGGATACCACCGCCCTGGCCCAGTACGATAGTAGAAAGTGTACCATAAGGAGCCAAAGTCTGAGCACCGTTCTTACCCCAAGAGAGTTTCAACTTCAAGTTGTCCAACCACTTCTTAGAACCTTCCATGAACTTCTCATTAGAGATTGTCCATGCACCACCAAATGCAGGGAAGTTACCCCACTTATTATCCTTACCGAATACAGAAGAACCGTCACGACGGATAGATGCGTTCAAGTGATATGTATCACGGAATGACCACATGACACGTGCCAGATAACCAACGTCTGTGTGAAGGTTATATGATGGGCTGTTCACAGTCTGAGTAGCAGCATTTCCAAGACCGTACCAACCAGTCAAAGTGTTACCAGCGGTAGCAAAACCCTTACCAGAGTAGCTTTCACCTACAGCTTCCTGGCTATCACGAGTGTAAACCAAAGAACCGCTGATGTAGTGATCACCAAATGCCTTAGAATAAGAAAGGATGTAGTCCATTACCCAGTTGATGGTAGAGTTGTGTGATGTAGAACCACCAGCCTCACCTAAATCATAGTAGGTAGCGCTGTAACCCAGACCATCCCAGTCGCTTGAAAGCAGAGCAGGGTAGTAGCTCTCGTGAGTAAATGACTTGTTGTCGCTGTTCTGCTTAGAATAAGAAGCATTTATCTTAAAGTTCAATCCTTCAACCTTAGGGATATTGATGCTTGCAAAACCACCCAGAGTCAAGTGTACACGACGGTTATCCTTGTCAATGTCACCATTAGTATTCCACAATGGGTTGAACTGAGTAGCATCCTGACCATCAACGAACTTACGCAGTCTTCCATCTGGCAAGTAAGGCTCACCGTAAGGAGTCATGGTAAAGCCTGTGCCAGCAGAAACACTACCATCCAAAGTGTATGCATAGTTCATGTTAGCACCAACTTCAATCCAGTCAGCTACCTTAGTAGAAACGTTCATAGCTAAGTTGTTACGCTCGAACTCATTACCCAGCAAGATACCCTTTTGTGCGTTGTGACCAGCGCTTACGAAGTAGTTAGTACGCTCAGCAGCACCAGAGATGCTTACGTTGTAGTTCTGAGTGTAACCGGTACGGGTACCCAGAGCCTCCCAGTCAGTCTCCTGGCCCTTGTCGTAGTTAGCCTTCTCAAAGGCAGTCATGAAACCAGTATCAGTCAAGTCGGTTGACGCATTCTTGATGTTCTTGTAACGGATGTAGTCCTTACCAGACAGATACTTCTGATTGTAAGTCTTACCAGAGAACTGGTGAGAAGTAGAGAAGTTGATCATTGGCTTGCCTTCCTTACCCTTCTTGGTTGCAACCATGATTACACCGTTTGCAGCCTTAGAACCGTAAGCAGCAAGAGAAGTTGCATCCTTCAAGATACTCAAGCTCTCAATAGTGGTAGGATCGATATCATCCAGCGTACCAGAGAAGATCACACCGTTCAATACAATCAATGGCTCGCTTGAAGTAGCTGCGATACTCTTCTTACCACGAACCAAGATGCTGGAACGAGAACCTGCAGAAGCAGACTCTGCACCCATCTGGACACCAGTAATACGACCACGGAGGAGGTCAGTAGTAGAAGAAAGGTTCAAGTCTGCAACTGGAGAGTCAGACATCTTTACCTGGTCAACAGAACCGGTAAAGTTCTTAGCCTTAGTAGTACCGTAACCGATAACCACTACTTCTTCCAAAGCCTTGCTGTCTTCCTTCAGGACTACCTTCATGGTAGACTCAGCCTTCAACTCTTGAGAGATGAAACCTACATAAGAGAACACCAAGATTGTGCCTTTCTTTGCGGTCAACTCAAAATTACCATCGAAATCGGTCACGGTACCATTGGTCGTGCCTTTCTCGATAACACTCACGGCGATCAGAGGTTCGCCTTGCTCATCAACAACCTGGCCAGTAACCTTCTGAGCCATAGCAGCTGTTAAGCCTACAAAAAGGAACATGACTAACGCCAGCACCCTTTTCATTTCTAAATGTTTCATACAATAGTTGTTTAATTTATTAGGTTATTTGAATTAAAATTCGGACGCAAAAATAATATATTAATAGGTTATGGGCTTTTTCTAATCATTGTATAACTTTTCCTCATATTTACGGATGAAAAAATAAAGATGTGGAAAACTTGGAAGAGATATGGAAAACTTATTATATTTGCACGAAATTTTAATGATTTATAGCTATTTGACATGAAAAAGTTGGTTTTATTGGCTTGCAGCGCCTTGTTGTTTGCAAGTTGTGGTCAGACTACTGCGCCGGTTGTAGAAGTGAAGAGTCTGGCAGAGATGACAGAGGATTTTAACGCGCAGGTAAAGGCTCTTTATGAGGATTCAACCCTTACTCGCGAAGAAATTAGTGCTAAATATGACGAACTGTTGAATGCCAGCTATGAGGCTCATAAAGCCGATAGTTTGGGTATGACTCAGTTTGTAAGCTTGATGCTTGATGCTTGGGATTACCAGACCTTGCAGCAGAAATATGCAGAGGCTGATACCTTGACACAGAACAATGCGCGTGTACAGCATTATATGGAGGTGTTAGGAAACTACCAGAAGGTACTTCCAGGTGCTCAGTATATTGACATTGTAGGTCCAGAGGTAAGAACCAACGAAGAAATATCTGTAGCAAAAGTATTGGCAGAAGGCAAGCCAGTGCTGTTGGATTTCTTTGCATCTTGGTGCCCTCCTTGCAAGCGTGCTATCAAGAACGAGTTCCCTGAATTAGTTAAGCAGGCAGAAGGAAAGATGAATATCTTGGGTATTGATGTGTGGGAAGACAAGCGTGAGGATATTGACAAGGCCATGACTGAGCTTCCTATCACTTGGAGAGTCTTGGTTGCCGGTGGTCGTCAGAATTCACCTGCTGATACCTGGGGTGTAACTAGTATCCCAAGTTTGGTGTTGCTGAGTGCCGATGGTACAATCTTGGCCCGTGGTCATGCGCTGGAGGAAATCCAAGAGGAACTGGACAAGATCTTGAAGTAATAATATATAATAAGTATGATGGGCGTGTCAATTTCATTTTGACACGCCTTTTTTATAGCTGTAAATATACTAATAATTCGTTTAAATTCACTAAATAATCTCTTGTCTTTCCCATTAAAGTCTCATTTATAATGGGAGTTAAATGAGACCTAAATGAGACCTTGAACGTTGTTAGAACGAAAAATCATCAATCATTCACCCTGCACACACACCATGCAAATAATACGAATAAATGTCCAAGATTACATTTTATGGATGACGTAAGAAACCACGCCCCAGATTCGGAAATTCCTGTCGGTTGTGATGCGTATGCGCTGGTAAGCGGGGTTTGCTGGAACCAGCCAGACGATTCCATCTTGCTGCTGGCTCAGGTCTAGTTTCTTTAATGTGAATTCGCCATCCAGATAACCCACCACCATGTCTCCGTCCTTAGGCTGTAAGCTCTTGTCAATGACTAAGATATCACCTTGGTGTACATTTGCATCAATCATGGAGTCACCAATCACCCTTCCATAAAATGTAGCGGCAGGATTTTTGATGAGTTCCTCGTTCAAGTCAATGGCGCGTTCCAGATAGTCTTGTGCAGGCGAAGGAAATCCTGCTCGTATTCCCTCGTCGGCAAAAGGACGTGAGAGTACGGTTTTCAAATCGGCGCTATAGAGTTCTACTTCATTCATTTTGCTTTTACTTTAATGATATCATTTAGGTTCGTGGTATAGCAAGGGGAACGGTGATCATGCAAGATGCTGTTCTTGAAGATGGCTGCCTTTCCCGTTTGTTGGTCCGTTTGGTATTGCTGTGAGGCGATTACTAATGTGTCATCACCGTTTTTTCGGTTCACTTTATCCATAAGGTAGGAGAGTTTACGATATTTCTCTCGCAATTCCGTAGGCAAATCCCATAGACTGGATTGAATAGCATAGTCTGGACTAATCCCCGTGACTACAACTCCGGCTCGCTTGTAGTGGAATCCCTCTCGGTAAATCTGCCTTAGTGCCTGGGTGGCTGCTTGTATGAGCTCTGGCGTGGTAGCTGTGGGTGTGAGTAAGGTTACCGAAGCTGAGTTTCCATACTGCGGTAAGTCGTCCCGGAATCGATTTGTTTCTGCGAATACAGATACAAGATGACATACGCTCTTTTGTCTTCGCAATTTATATGAGCAGTGAGCCGCATAATTACTCACTTGTGTTCGTAATTGGTCGAAAGTTGTTAGCATGCCCGGAAAACTCCTGCTGGTGCAGATGCTTTTCTTCTCTGTATGCACATCCGATGCAATGCAGCTTTCCCCGTGCAGCTCTTTCCAAGTACGCCAACCCACTACCGTGAATTCTCGTCGTACCCAGCTCTCTGATTTGTTGTGAAAGTCCAGTGCTGTCTGTACACCGTGGTACTTTAGCTTCTCTGCATAGCGCCGTCCTATGCCCCATACATCTTCTATAGGAAAGAGGGAGAGCGCCTTCAACCGTTTTTCCTCGGTATCTATCACGCAGCATTTATGATAGGCGGGGTATTTCTTGGCAAACTTACTCGCCACTTTTGCTAGGGTGCGGGTAGGAGCTATTCCTAAACTTACAGGCATGCCAACCCATTGCTTGATGCGTTGTGATAGATTTTCTCCCCAGGTTTTCAAGTCCATCTGCTCCATCCCGTCAAGTAGTAGGAACGCCTCATCTATGGAATAGATCTCTATGGCTGGTGCTGCCTGTCTGAGAATCTCCATTATTCTGTTGGACATATCTCCGTAGAGCGTATAGTTACTGGAAAGGGCTTCAATGTGTTGTCCTGGGAATAGTTCCTCTAGTTGATAAAAAGGTGTACCCTCCTTTATGCCCAAAGCCTTAGCCTCTGGACTACGTGCTACTACGCACCCGTCGTTGTTGCTCAGCACCACCACAGGCTTCCCTTCCAGACTAGGGTTGAACACCCGTTCGCAGGAAACATAACAATTATCGCAATCCGCCAGTCCAAACATGCTCAGGCTCTCCTTATTTGAATTCGCAAGCAAATTTACAATCCTTCTTCTTATCCTCCAAATTTATCTGATTTTTCCTTCTCTGGGGGAATAAATTTGCTTCGTGTAAATAAAAGATATATCTTTGTGGTAAAATCTGCTTAACGTAAAAATAGGCCATGAAAAAAACACTTTTACTGCTACTCCTAGCATTTGGAACCCTTTCTGTTCAGGCTCAGAAGCTAGTTGCTCTTTCATTTGATGACGGTCCTAACACAGTGACTACCCCAGCCATGTTGGCTAAACTATATAAGCATCAGGTTGTGGCTACCTTCTTTATCTGGGGTAATATGGTGACACCAGAGAGTGAACTTATGCTGAAACTGGAGGTGCAGCAAGGACATGAGATTGGAAATCACTCGTTTACGCATTCACACATGACTACCTTGAGTGCTGATTCTATCCGGAAAGAGATAGACATGACTACGCGTATCATAGAGCGTGTCACGAATCAGAAAGTTACGTTGTTCCGTCCCCCTTATATAGATTATGATCAGAAGATGTTCGACAATATCAATCTTACTTTTATTGCTGGACATGGATGTGACGACTGGGTGCCAGAGGTGACTTCCGAGGAGCGAACTCAGAAAATCTTGTCTCAGGTACATGATGGCAGCATCATTCTAGTGCATGATTTTGCAGGAAATACTAATACCGTGGAGGCAATGGATATGCTTATCCCTGCCTTGAAAGCCCAAGGCTATGAATTTGTAACCATAAGTGAATTGTTCAGACGAAAGGGCATTACTCCACAACGTAACAAGATATATACCAATGTGCTAGAGTGAAGCTGTGGAATGTAACATTAATCCTTCAGGCAAAACTCCAAATATATGAGCTACTAAAATTACGCATGATGTTTTGTACTGCAGGTCATCCCTTTTTCTGGCATGCGAAAAAGATTTCTATTTTCATGCATCGTTTCAAATAAAATGCCTATATTTGTACCAAATATAACAATTAGAAACATGAAATTACATTTCAGAATTGGCTATAAGACAAACTGGGGAGAGGAAGTTTGCATACGCTTGATTTACTGGACTGCCGCAGGAAAGAGTACAGAGAAGGTTTGTACACTCATGACCGACAATGGTGAGTATTGGAGAGGTTCAGTGAATCTACCACAAACCGCTAAGAACTTGAGTTACTATTACTTTATCCGGCGAGAAGGAGCTATGCTCAGGAAAGAATGGACGGTGACACAGCGCTTGCTGCCATTGGGGAGCGGCGACAGAGCATACACATTCTTTGATTTTTGGAAAGATGCTCCAGAAGATGCATACCTGTATGCTTCGGCCTTTACAGACAGCTTTGCTCGCAAGGAAAAAGAAGAGGTGGATTTGACCTATGCCAACCATACCGTAGTAATACGTGTGGCCGCTCCACAACTCAAGGCGGGTGAGAAACTGGTCATGGCAGGAAACCAACCCGCATTGGGAAACTGGGATGTAAAACACGCACTGCCGCTACAGCAGATTCAGCCTAATGAGTGGATCGTGGCGATAGACCCCGCACATCTCACAGCTCCAGTGGACTATAAATACGTGGCTGTAGATGCCCAAACCGGTGAAATGCATACTTGGGAACAACGGGATAACCGCAGACTGCATCTCCCATCTTTACAGAACAAGGAGGTTCATGTGGTGACCGATGAGAAAGCTGTATTCCCTTACAAAGATTGGAAAGGAGCGGGCGTGGTTATTCCAATCTTCTCATTACGTACCCGTGAAAGTTTTGGCGTGGGAGATTTTGGAGACCTTAAACAGATGATTGACTGGGTGGCACTCACGGGACAACGTGTTCTGCAGATCCTGCCAATCAACGATACAACCAGTAATCATACCTGGATGGACAGCTATCCATATAATGCAATCTCTATCTATGCTTTCCATCCTCACTATGTATGTCTGCATGCATTGCCAACACTGAAAGACAAGAAAAAAGCTGGTCTATATGAGAAAAGACGTCAGGAACTGAATGGGCTTTCACAAATGGACTATGAGGCTGTTAATACCGTGAAACGTGCATACTTACAGGATTTGTTTGTACAAGAAGGAGCGGCACTCATGGAAACCAAAGGCTATAAGGAGTTCCTGGAGAAGAACGAGCATTGGCTTACACCTTATGCTGTATTTAGTGTTTTGCGCGACCAATACGGCACACCGGATTTCCGTACTTGGAAGACGAACAGTACTTATAAAGCAAAGGACGTGAAGGCACTGGCAGAAGGTAAGCTCAAACTGGAAACCGCTTTCTATTGTTATGTCCAGTACCTGCTGCATGTGCAGTTGCTGGAAGCTAGTGCATATGCCCGTGAGAAGGGTGTAGTCATCAAGGGAGATATTCCTATTGGCATTTCACGCTGCAGCGTAGAGGCTTGGGTAGAACCTTACTATTTTAATATGAACGGACAGGCCGGAGCACCACCTGATGCATTCTCAACCAATGGCCAGAACTGGGGCTTCCCAACCTATAATTGGGATACCATGTTGGAAGATGGATGCCAGTGGTGGATGCGCCGATTTGGTAAGATGGCGGAGTATTTCGATGCATATCGTATAGACCATGTGCTGGGCTTCTTCCGAATCTGGGAGATTCCATTGGACTCCGTGCATGGACTGTTGGGACAGTTCTCTCCTGCAATCCCAATGTATCCTGAAGAGATAGAAAGCTATGGATTGCACTTCCGTGAGGACTTCTTTACCCGTCCGTATATTACAGACACTATTGTGGGTGAGATTTTTGGGGATTATGCACCAGAGGTGCTTAATACCTATCTCTCTCATTTGGAGCAGAACATGTTTGCCCTTAAACCAGCATATGATACTCAACGGAAAGTACAGGACGTATTCCAGGGCAAGCAAGATCCAAAGAGCATTGTGATTCGTGATGGCTTGTATGCCTTAATCAGCAATGTGCTGTTTGTCCACGATCGTAAGGACCCACGAGGCTATCACCCTAGAATCAGTGCCATGGATGATTATTTCTTCCGTTCACTTCCAGGAGATCAGCAAGAGGCATTCGTGAGACTGCACGACGATTTCTTCTTTCGTCGTCATGATCAGTTCTGGTACACCGAGGCCATGAAGAAGTTGCCATTGCTCACACAAGCCACCCGCATGTTGGTTTGCGCCGAAGATTTGGGCATGGTGCCTAACTGTGTGCCTTGGGTTATGAACGACTTGAAGATTTTGACCCTGGAGATCCAAAGCATGCCAAAGAACCCTAACCATAAGTTTGGACATTTGGAAGAGAATCCATACCGTTCTGTCGCTACTATCTCAACGCATGATATGAGTCCACTCCGTTTATGGTGGGAAGAGGATAAAGCGCTTACACAAGCATTCTATAATGAAGCCTTGCAAAAGGATGGAGAAGCACCACAGCCTATGCCAGGCTGGCTTGCAGAAGAGGTCATTTCACGCCATCTGTTCTGTCCTTCCATGTTAGCGCTGCTGAGTTTGCAAGACTGGTTGAGCATGGACGAGCAAGTGCGTTTCCCTGACCCTGCAGCAGAGCGCATCAACATACCGGCTAACCCTCGTCATTACTGGCGTTACCGTATGCATCTGAACATAGAGGAACTGATGCAGAATGATGCGCTGAATGCCAAAATCAAGACACTCATAGAGCGTAGCGGACGTTAAGAGGGTATGACTGCAGAATTCCTGGACTGGCCCGTTCCCAGAAGCCCTTTGGCAGAGGTGGAATACAGCCAGCAAGCTACACGCTTTTCCGTTTGGTCGCCTAAGGCTGAACAGGTGAAAGTAAACTTGTACCGGAGGGGTGAGGGTGGAGTTCCATTTGAGAGCTACCCCATGCACTTGCAAGTTGATGGTACATGGACAGTAGCTGTTTCTGGCAACCTGAACGGGGTGTTCTATACCTTTCAGGTGCAGACTGCCGGAAAATGGAAGTCAGAAACGCCAGGCATCTTCGCTAAGGCTGTAGGAGTGAACGGCAAACGGGCGCAAGTGCTTGATTTAAAAGAGACCAATCCCGAAGGATGGGACCGGGATGCACGTCCTGTTCTTCGCAGCTTCAGCGATGTGGTACTCTATGAGATGCATTATCGGGATTTCTCAATGGACCAGGAATCCGGCATCAGCCACAAAGGAAAGTTCTTGGCACTTGCAGAACAAGGAACCAAAAACGCAGAGGGACTGGCTACGGGGTTGGAGCATTTGAAGGAATTGGGTGTGAACCATGTATGTCTGCTGCCATCTTACGATTATGGCTCTGTGGATGAGGCTAGGTTACAGATGCCGCAGTACAATTGGGGATATGATCCTGTGAATTATAACGTACCTGAGGGTAGTTATTCTACTAATCCAGAGGACCCCGCTGTTCGCATCAAAGAGTTCAAGCAGATGGTTATGGCCTTGCATCAAGCCGGGATGAGAGTGGTGATGGATGTGGTGTACAATCATGTGCTAGATGCGGGAACATCGGCTTTTGAGCTTACAGCGCCAGGCTATTTCTTCCGCAAGCATGCAGATGGGACATATGCCAACGGATCTGGATGTGGAAATGAGACAGCCAGTGAAAGACCCATGATGCGCAAGTTCATATTAGAATCTGTGCTGTATTGGATAAAGGAATATCATGTTGATGGTTTCCGTTTTGACCTCATGGGAATTCATGATGTGGAGACCATGAACGCCATACGCAAGGCGGTGGACCAGTTGGATCCTTCAATCTTCTTGTATGGAGAGGGATGGGCTGCAAATAAACCCGCATTTCCTCTGGAACTACTAGCCATGAAAGGGCGTATGGCTCAGATGCCAGGTATAGCAGCCTTTGGAGATGAAATGCGTGACGCGTTACGCGGAGCGTGGAATAACAACAAGAAAGGAGCATTTCTTACAGGTGTTTCCGGGCATGAGAAAAATGTGAAGTTTGGCTTGATGGGAGCTATTCAAGGCTGGGCTGCAACACCAACCCAGATGATTAGTTATGTGAGTTGCCACGATGATATGTGTATAGCAGATCGAATCAAGGCTACAACCCAGAGGGCAAGTAAAGAAGAGCGAATCCGATTACAAAAACTGGCGCTCACAGCGGTGCTTGTTTCCCAAGGAGTTCCACTCATCTGGTGTGGCGATGAATTGCTTCGTGACAAGAAGGGTGTCCATAACTCTTATAATAGTCCTGATAGTGTAAATGCTATAGCATGGAAACTGAAGACGGAGCACATGGATTTATTCCATTATATCCGGGAACTCATTTCTCTGCGCAAGCATCATGTGGCATTTCACATGGGGAAAGCTGAGCTCGTGAAAAAACACATGGAGTTCTTACCGGTAAAGACAAAGAATGTGGTGGCTTTCCTGCTTCATGGACAGGCAGTGGGAGATACGTGGAATGAGATTATTGTGGTGTTAAACAGCTGCAAACAAACGGTGAAGGTAAGAGTTCCTCAAGGAACTTATACCATAGCTATCAAAGGTGGTGAACTAAAGGAAAGTGGGTTAGGAGTGTTCAAGGGCCATTTGTTGGCAATTCCTCCTCAATCTGCTATGATGATATATAGATAACTGAATAGATTGTTAAAAACTAACAGACATGATTCGCAAATTTGATTTCTTGATTATTGGCGGTGGTGTGGCAGGAATGAGCTATGCACTGAAAGTTGCCAATAGTGGAAAAGGTAAAGTTGCCTTAGTATGTAAGACCACGCTTGATGAGGCGAATACGGCAAAGGCACAGGGTGGAATTGCTTCTGTTACCAACCTGAAGGTTGATAATTTTGAGAAACACATAGAGGACACCATGATTGCTGGAGATTATATTTCTGATCCTAAAGCCGTAGAGCAGGTGGTGAAGAATGGTCCTGACGCCATTGCTGATCTTGTGAAGTGGGGTGTGAATTTCGATAAGACTGAATCTGGAGAATTCGACTTGCATCGCGAGGGTGGACACAGTGAGTTCCGTATCTTGCATCATGCTGATGACACCGGTTTTGAAATCCAGCGAGGTTTGATGGCGGCAGTGCGAAAGAATAAGAACATCACTGTACTGGAGAACCATTATGCTGTGGAGATTATCACGCAGCACCATTTGGGTATTGAAGTGACTCGTCGTACGCCAGATATTGAGTGCTATGGTGCATATATTCTGGATCCAGATACCAATAAGGTAGATACGTTCCTGAGCCGTGTAACCCTGATGGCTACCGGTGGAACTGGTGCCGTTTATGCAACAACCTCAAATCCAAACATTGCTACAGGCGATGGTATTGCAATGGTTTATCGTGCCAAAGGTACAGTGAAGGATATGGAGTTCGTACAGTTCCATCCTACCGTATTATATAACCCAGCAGAGACACATCCTGCCTATCTGATTACAGAGGCCATGCGTGGTTATGGAGGCATTCTGCGTTTGCCAAACGGTGAGGAATTCATGCAAAAGTATGATAAGCGTCTGAGTTTGGCACCTCGTGATATTGTGGCACGTGCCATTGACCGTGAGATGAAAATTCATGGTTTGAATCACGTCTGCCTGGATGTTACTCATAAAGACCCAGAGGAAACCAAGCATCATTTCCCTAATATTTATGCAAAGTGCCTAAGCATTGGTATTGATATTACAAAACAGTATATTCCTGTATGTCCTTCTGCTCATTACATGTGCGGCGGAATCTTGGTTGACTTGAATGCAGAGAGTTCTATTCATAGGCTGTATGCCGTAGGCGAGTGCTCTTGTACGGGTTTACATGGTGGCAACCGTTTGGCTTCCAACTCGCTGATTGAGGCTGTTGTCTATGCTAAGGCGGCTGCGGAACACTCGCTCCAGGTGATAGACAGCTATCAGTTTAATGAAAATGTCCCTGAATGGAACGATGAGGGAACGATGACCAATGAAGAAAAAGTCTTGATTGCTCAGGACATGCGAGAGGTTGGTTCTATTATGTCGAATTACGTAGGTATTGTGCGTTCAGACCTTCGTCTGCATCGCGCATGGACTCGTCTGGATATCATCTATGAGGAGACAGAAGAACTATTTAAGCGCGTGAAACCTACCAAGGATATCTGTGAGTTGCGTAATATGGTGAATGTGGGTTATCTGATTACCCGTCAGGCAATAGAGAGAAAGGAAAGTCGCGGTTTGCACTATACCGTGGATTACCCAAAACATGCATACGATCAAAAATGATGATACAAGAAGAATGGAAGAAAAACGGGTTTGTGACAGAACCCGTTCCCGCAGGTGTAGATTTGAAGGCTGAAATCCGCCGGATGTGCCAGGAGAAGAATGCAGTGATTATGGCACATTATTACACAGAAGGCATTATTCAAGATGTTGCCGATTTTATAGGTGATAGCTTGGCATTAGCACAGAAGGCTGCAAAGACAGATGCAGACATCATCGTGATGTGCGGTGTTCATTTTATGGGTGAGACGAGCAAGATTCTTTGTCCAGAAAAGGTAGTATTGGTACCAGATTTGAACGCTTCTTGTTCTTTGGCGGAGAGTTGCCCAGCTGATGAATTTTCTGCATTTGTGAAGGAGCATCCTGAACATGTGGTAATTAGCTATGTGAACACTACAGCTGCTACAAAGGCAGTTACCGATGTGGTGGTTACCAGCTCAAACGCGCGGCAGATTGTGGAATCATTCCCAAAAGATACCCCAATGATTTTTGGCCCAGACCAGAACTTGGGAGGCTATATCAATGAGATTACCGGTCGTAACATGGTACTGTGGAACGGTGCTTGCCACGTGCATGCCAAGTTCTCTGTGGAGAAAATCCTGCAGCTGAAAGCAGAGCACCCAGGTGCTAAAGTTTTGGCTCATCCAGAGTGCAAAGGTCCTGTTGTAAAGTTAGCTGATAAGGTAGGCAGCACCGCAGCTTTGCTGAAATACAGCCTGGCCGATGAGGCAACGGAGTTTATCGTAGCTACAGAGAGTGGCATCTTGCATGAAATGCAGAAAGGTGCACCAGAGAAAACCTTCATACCAGCACCTCCAGAAGACAGCACTTGTGCTTGCAATGAGTGCAACTATATGAAGATGATTACACTGCAGAAACTCTACAATACCCTGAAGTATGAATGGCCAGCCATAGAGGTTGATGTAGAAGTGGCTGAGAAGGCTGTTCGCCCAATCAATAAGATGTTAGAGATATCTGCTCAGTTAGGTTTATAATAAAATAGAACATTATGTTAAGTGTAGAAGAATTAAACGACAGATTGATTGACCTTGCGTTCAGCGAGGATATTGGTGATGGAGACCACACCACATTGTGCTGTATCCCTGCAGATTCAGTAGGCGAGAGCAAGTTGCTGATTAAGCAAGAAGGTATCTTTGCCGGTGTAGAGATTGCCAAACAGGTATTCCACCGCTTTGACCCGACGATGGAAGTGGAAGTGTATATTCAAGATGGCGCACATGTCATGCCTGGAGATATTGTGATGAGTGTAAAGGGAAAAGAACAGTCTTTGTTGCAGACCGAGCGCCTGATGCTGAATATCTTGCAGCGTATGAGTGGTATTGCAACAATGACACACAAGTATCAGCAGGCCCTGATAGACGCTGGTACCAAGACTCGTGTGCTGGATACCCGTAAGACTACTCCTGGAATGCGTATGCTGGAGAAAGAAGCCGTAAAGATAGGTGGTGGTATGAACCATCGTATCGGCTTGTTCGATATGATTCTGCTGAAGGACAATCATATTGATTTCTGTGGAGGAGTGCACAATGCCATTTCTCGTGCCAAGCAATACTGCAAGGATCACGGAAAGGATTTGAAGATTGAGTGCGAGGTACGTAACTGGAAAGAACTGGAAGAGGCTCTTGCTGAAGGATGCGATCGTATCATGTTTGACAACTTTACTCCAGAGGATACAGAGAAGGCTGTGAAGTTGGTAGCAGGCCGTGCTGAGACCGAATCCAGTGGTGGTATTACCTTTGATACCATGATTCCATATGCCAAGGCTGGTGTAGACTTTATCTCGTTTGGTGCCTTAACCCATAGCGTAAAGGGACTGGATATGAGCTTTAAGGCTGCAGGTAGTGATAAACTGAAGATGTGATTTCATGAGTAGATAAAATAATAGCCCTTCCTGCTCGCTTGCAGGAAGGGCTATTTGCAAACTAAACTAGGACTATGCTATACATGCTTTCTTATCAAACAATAATGCCAATTGCCCAAGAGTGGGCTGCATAGGTCCTAATTCAAAATCTTTAACACGAATCTTTTTTAATGGTATTGCAAAGTAAAGCCTTTTTATGCTGAACATACCTATCAGTTCATCAAATTCGGCATTTCAAATCGTCAAATTCAACTTCTTTTAGGGAAATCCCCACAAATGTTTAGGGAAAAGACTTTGGGATTCTTCTACGGGCAGCCTATCTTTGCATTGTATTAAACCTCAAATCCGCAAGTAAACTTCAAAAGGACTCTTTGAAGCCGAAGAG
>JAUNHZ010000077.1 GCA_030523705.1 Bacteroidales bacterium | reverse complement strand
ACTCTTCGGCTTCAAAGAGTCCTTTTGAAGTTTACTTGCGGATTTGAGGTTTATAAGTTAGTATCTCTTCTTTTAATACTGCATTTACTTTCAAGTGCTGCTTCATTGTTGCAGCTACCAACTGTAACAAAAATGATTTTTGCCCTTCTGAAAGCTGTAGCTTTAATAAAGTTTGGGCAACAAGAGGCTCTAAACACTGTTGGTGCAGTGCTTTTAGTAATGTCTGGGTGACTGTTATGTTACAATTCAAAGGTTCCCCCCAGAGTGACGTGCGTAATATGGCAAGAAGAGTCTTGTTCATAAAATGCCAAAAAATCCCCAAGTTTTAAAGCTTGGGGATTTTTGTATGTTAGGGCCAGATGCTTGGAGTTGGAGAGTTTTCCTCATTTTCATCTTGTGGATGCTCAATCTCCCATCCTTCGCCAGCATCAGCACCACTTTGGGTGATGATTTCTTCATATTGAAGTTCCATGAATGTTAATTCAGGCTCAATGAATTTTTCCATAAACATGTTATTCTATAGTTAATACTTTAATATAATCGTTTGTGGTCTTGTTGAGGTAATTTCTTCCTCCATTTGAATCTGTCAACAACAAAATGGTTTGTTTTCCGTTATCTAACTTTGGACCGAAGCAAATACCTTCGTAAACAGCCTGATTATCAGAATCTGTTTGGATTCTCAAAAGCTCGGTCTTCTGTAAGGTGCCGTTTGCAGCAGTCTTGAATGGGTCAACTAAATATAGCTTGTTGATAATGTCAACATCGTATGTCGCAGTCAAATAAGCCTCATTCTCTACAACTATCAATCTTCCATCTTCTAACGCAAGCATAGCTGATACATTATTCTGCATGGTTATGATAGATGATTGAGCAGGTTCGTCAACGACGTACAAGTATTGTTCTGCAGGTTGCAAATCGGTAGTGAAACTCTGAACACGCAGGGTACGTTCTGGATCACCTTTGGCTGGGATATCTGTGGTTGCCCAGAAAAGACCAGTGTTTGGACTGTAAGTCAATGCATCGAAACCATTTCTTTGCTCAAAGAAACTTGTACCAAAAATGCTAGGAATTGATAATTGGCGGTTGGTTGCCTCTGCTACATAATTCCCCGTTCTGGTATCTTTCATAAGTGAATATTCCTTGATAATCTGATCTCCTTCATAAGCAGCCCAGAGTGTATTAGTCTTTGGGTTAAAGGTTACAGCTTCACCAAAGTGCTTAATCTTAGGCTCGTTATCATTTACTGCGTATTTGTATGCTGCAGCAACCTGACCAGATGCAGAGTTGATTCCTATTTTGAAATGGGTGAGACCATGACCGTTCTGCTGGTCGTCAATGACAATATATTCATCATCACCTACCTTGGCAATACCTGAGTAATGGCCTAATTCCATTCCGTTTGCAGTCAGATTGTAAACAGAGAACTCATTCAAGGTCACGGTTTTTACTGCCTGGTAATTAGCTGTGTAGCTATAACCTTTACCTGCCTCAAAATTAGCTCCAGGAAGAAGGCTAGGGTTTACGAATACGCCATCTCTGGTTTCTAACTCCAGACTGAAACGCTCCTGAGAAAAATCTTGTGGCAAAATCATGGAATATACGGTAATGGTCTGACCTTTTTCCAAGGCGATGCCGTTTCCTCCCAGTTTTACATTATGGGTGTCATTGGTGATTTCAGGTGTGATATTACCTGTAGTAAAATCTATTGTTCCTGTCTGGATGAAATTTGTTTTTCCTTCGGTGGCCTTAAGGTTTACGGCTGTGTAAATACCTCTTGATGGAGCCGTAATTTGGAATACTAATAAACTGGTAAGCTTGTTGAATGTGAAGCTTGCCTTTCCATCCTCGTCTGTGACGAATTTCTGGTTCATATAATGGTAATCCACCAGCTTGCTTAAATCACCACTTGCTAATTCAACTTGGCCTCGCATATCTACAGGACATGCGGTTACAATACCATTGATATTATGTGGGTAATAGGCATAATAAGTGGAATTTGGCTTCATGGAGAATGCGTCATTGGTATATGGGCTCACATTGGTTCCACCTTTCATGATGGTGTATGCTGCATTTGCCGCAATGTTCTCGTCTTGATAATAAACGCCAAATTTGTCTCCTTCTGTCCACTGATTTGGCGTTTCGCCAAAACCGATGATCAAGCGGGTGTTTGATGACTGTCCGTTCATGTATACCATCTCGTAAGCAGGTATAGTCACGGTAGGACCTTCTAACTGTTCCTGTAGCTCTTCTGCAGGTATGTTCTCTTCTTGGTCTAAAAAGTCTTCAGATGAGCATGAGACCATAAAAAGAGTTACTGCCGCTGCAGAAAAAAGAGCATAGTTCCTTCTTAAATAATTCTTTCGGTAATCCATAATCTCAAAAAATTCGTGTATTTACGTGCAAAGGTAGTGCTTTTTTTGTAATCTTAATCTTTTTCTTATAAGAAAAATTGTTGTTTGTGCTTGATTTTTTCTCTGAATTTGGTAAGTTGGATTTTATTTTGTTTCTTTGTATGCAGAAAGTGATGCGTTCATGAAACTGAAAGAACTGAAAATAACGGGTTCCAAGGAGGAGGTTTCGCAGCTTCCCAAAGGGAAACTATTAATCAATACGGTCAATGCGCACTCGTTTAACGTGGCGCAGAAGGATGAGTTGTTTGCAGATGCGCTGACAAAGGGGGATGTGCTTATTCCTGATGGGGCTTCTGTTGTGAAAGTGGCTCGCTGGGTGGGTAATCCGAATCCTCCAAAAGAGCGTGTGGCTGGCTGGGACTTGTTCTGCATAGAGATGGAGAAACTGGCTGGTAAGAGTGGCAGGCCTAAGGTGATGTTCATGGGATCTTCTGAGAGGGTTCTGGGACTTATTCGTGAAAAGGCTGCTGCTGACTACCCGAACGTGGAGGTGGCGACTTATTCTCCTCCTTATAAGCCGGAGTTTACTGCGGAGGATAATGCGGAGATAGTTAAGGCTATCAATATGGCAAATCCTGATTTGCTGTGGATTGGCATGACGGCTCCAAAGCAGGAGAAATGGGCGTTTGCTCATTGGCATGAATTGGATATCCATTGTCATTGCGGTACCATTGGTGCTGTGTTTGATTTCTATGCGGGTACTGCCAAGCGGGCTCCGTTATGGTGGCAGGAACATTCGTTGGAATGGCTGTATCGCTTGTTGCTGGAACCTAAGCGTATGTGGCGTAGGTATCTGGTTGGAAACACATTGTTTATTGGGAATATACTGAAAGAAAAATATGGCTGGTGATTTGAGATGGTTCGTTGTTCAATTGGCGAATAAGGAGGAGGGCCAGAAGGTTGAACTCCCGAAATGTACGTTGCTTGAATTGAAGACTTGTACGAGTCTTTGGAAGACGAATCATGTAATACGGGATGAACTGGAGGTGAGAGGATATTTGAACTGTATGCTGATTCATTGTACGGAAAGCAGTATGCAGACTCTTACGGCTGATGGTGGTCCTTTGAAGCGAAGAAGAGCTTTGGGAATGGGGCCTTATGACTGTATAGAACTTACAGATCCACAGGTTTCCCAGTTGGTCATGCTCTTGCATGTCACTGATCGGTATTCTGTGTATAGGACTGCTATTTTTCAGGAGGAAAAGCCTCAGGGAGAGACCAAGCAGCTTGAGGTGATGCGTGGCACATTGCGTGGCTTGAAAGGTGACGTGATCTGTGACAGGGCTAATATGCGAAAGTTTACTCCTATAGAGACTTTGCCTGGGCTTCAGTTCATGATCCTTATGCCTGCTGCTGATTTGAAGCCTCTCACGAAAGTGGAGTATGAGAGCCTGAAGCTGAAAGCGGATACAAATGCTAAGTGGTACTTGGTTTTAGCTAAGAATGAGCGTCATCTGCAGCATGCTTTCAAACTGTCGGTACGTGGCCGTGTGCAGGAAGGTATCTTTACGGAAGAACTGGGGCTGGATGAGTATCAAGTGGATATGCCATTGCCAGAGGGAATCTCCAGAAAACGTTATTTCTTCCATCCGGGTAAGCCTTTCCCTATACATTATTATTTTGTATTTACAACCTTGGGTGATATGCAGAGTTTTCGCTCCCGAAATCCTTATGCTCGCGTGTCTGTGGTCTGGAGCAGGAAGTATGAACCGGTGTCTTTGAGAGATAAGGATTTTGAACAGCTGGTAAATTCAGTGACTGGCCGTCAGCAGGAACTTACGGATTACATGAAGAAGTTCATTGAGGGTTTGAAGACGGGTGATGAGGTTGGCGTATTCCTCACGAATCTGCAGGAATTGCCATTCCCTGCCAAGGTGGTTCAGAAGAAGGGCAAGAGACTGAAGGTCCAGGATGACCGAGGTGTGACTTTGACGGTCCGTCAAGATCAGATAAAACCATTAAAGAAGCGTTGAGGTTTTTCTCAACGCTTCTTTATTTTTTCCAACGTGCTTCGTGCAGTTGCTTGAGTTTGTCTTCTTGTGGATTGGACTGTGGTGTCCAGAATGTGGTTCCCTGTAGCTCGTCGGGTAGGAACTGCTGCTTGACGAAATGATTCTGGTAGTCATGGGCGTATTTGTAGTCCTTTCCGTAGCCAAGCTGCTCCATGAGTTTGGTTGGGGCATTCCTGAGGTGCAGGGGTACAGGTTGGTTTCCTGTTTGCCGTACGCACTGGAGGGCTGTATTGATGCCCATATAGGCAGAATTGCTCTTGGGGCTTGTGGCTAGATAGACCGTAGCCTCGGCCAATGGGATTCTTCCTTCTGGCCATCCAATTTTCATGACAGCATCGAAGGCTGCATTGGCAAGCAGCAAAGCGTTAGGGTTTGCTAATCCAATATCCTCGGATGCAGAAATTACCAGACGGCGGGCAATAAAAGCTGGGTCTTCTCCTCCTTCTATCATGCGGGCTAACCAATAGAGTGCTGCATCAGGGTCACTGCCTCGGATACTTTTGATAAAGGCAGAGATGATATCGTAATGCATCTCACCGTCCTTGTCGTAGGCTAACGGATTCTGCTGGAGGCGCTCTACTACTTTCTCATCGGTGATTACTACATCTGGGTCAGGGTCTGCCTCTACCACTAGTTCTAATATATTCAGCAGTTTTCGTGCGTCACCTCCGGAATACCGAAGCATGGCTGTGGTCTCTTTCAACTGAATATGGCGGGCTGCAAGCTGGGCATCTGTAGTAATGGCATGCTGCAGTAATTCCAACAGGTCTTCTTTCTCCAGAGACTTGAGTACATAGAGCTGGCAACGGGAGAGGAGAGGACGGATTACTTCAAAAGAAGGATTCTCTGTGGTGGCTCCAATTAATGTGACGACACCTGTCTCTACGGCTCCTAAAAGGGAGTCTTGCTGGGATTTACTGAATCGATGGATTTCATCGATGAACAGAATTGGACTATTGGTATTGAAAAAACGGCTTTTCTTGGCGCTTTCAATCACTTCACGCACTTCCTTTACACCGGCTGTTACTGCACTTAATGTGTAGAAGGGAGTTTCCAGTTTGTGGGCAATGATGTTGGCCAATGTGGTTTTTCCTACACCTGGAGGACCCCAGAGAATGAACGATGAGATATGCCCCGCATCAATCATCTTGCGGAGTACGGCACCGGGACCGACCAGATGTTTCTGGCCGATATAGTCGTCAAGTGACTTGGGTCTGAGGCGTTCTGCTAAAGGGGCTCCCATGGTTTCAAACTTTCTTTGTATCGGCAAAGTTACAATAAAGTTTTGGAGCAAGCAATATTTATTGTAATTTTGCTGCAGAAATATACATTTATGGATAGAAAAGAACTTTTGGGGGAGATGTTGCAGCATGCAGGAATTTCCCAACTCAATAAGATGCAGGAGCAAATGCTCAAGGTGTATGGCGGTGGTGGTAATGTGGTGTTACTCTCGCCTACAGGATCTGGTAAGACATTGGCTTATCTGTTGCCTTTGATGCTGGATTTGATGGAGCGTATGACTGCAGGTAAAGAAGAAAGCAATGAAGCGGCTGTTCAGGCAGTTGTGCTTGTCCCATCTCGTGAATTGGCGTTGCAGACGGAGAAGGTCTTCAAGTCTTTAGGAACATCGCTCCGTGCAGTAAGTCTCTATGGTGGAAGACCTACAATGGATGAACATAGGACCATGCGAGGGGTAAAGCCTCATGTGGTAATAGCTACTCCTGGACGTATGAATGACCATTTGCAGAAGGGTAATATCCAGGCTGGAACGGTGCGTGTACTTGTGATTGATGAGTTTGATAAGTGTCTGGAACTGGGCTTCCGGGATGAGATGGGGGCTGTGATCAAGCAGTTGCCTAAGCTTCGCCGACGTGTATTGCTATCGGCTACGGATGCGGAGGAAATCCCATCTTTCGTAAAGGTTCGTGAGGGAGATGCCTGCTCACGTGTGAATTTCCTGGGTGAGGGGACTCCTGGTGAGAAACCGGAAGAGAAGAAGATTGTCAATTATATAGCCCGTTCTGAAGAGAAAGACAAGTTGGGCGCACTTTTGCGTCTGCTGGGTGCTATGGGTGGTGAAAGCTGCCTGGTCTTTGTGAACTATCGTGATGCCGTAGATCGTGTAGGCAAGTTCCTGAAGCAGGAAGGTGTATATTGTGAGTTGTTTCACGGTGGTATGGAGCAGAAAGACCGTGAACGCGCCTTGTATAAGTTTGCCAATGGAAGCTGCAATGTGTTTGTCTCAACAGACTTGGCAGCAAGAGGCTTGGATATCCCAGATATAGACCATGTGATTCATTACCATTTGCCTGTCAATGAAGAGGCTTATACACATCGTAATGGTCGTACGGCTCGTTGGATGGCCAAGGGCTCCTCTTATTTGTTGCTAGGCCCAGAGGAAACCGTACCGGCTTTCTTGGATGAAGAAGAACTGCTGGAGTTCGAACTCCCTGTTTCTGTAGATCGCCCAAAGGCACCCAAATGGATTACATTATATATAGGTAAAGGAAAGAAAGACAAGGTAAGCAAAATTGATATCTTGGGTTTCTTGTGCCAGAAAGGTGGTCTGTCCAAGGATGATGTAGGACGGATAGATGTCATGGACCATCAGGCTTACGTGGCAGTTTCTAGACAGAAGCATCGGGAAGTATTGCAGAAAGTTCAAGGCGAGAAGATTAAGGGACTCAAGACATTAATTCAAGTTACCAGGTGAAAAAATGTTGCTCGCTTGAAATCAAAGTGTGCAAAAAGTAAGTAAATGCTACCAATTTTACTTGTAAAGTCTACTATTATTTATTTTTTGTTGCTCAAGTTGTTGGTTGAACGGAAATAATTCGGTACATTTGTCTTCCCGTTTGAAATTGATTTTAAGGTAAAAATAAAACAACTAAGAAAATGAAAAAGCATAATTTTAATGCAGGACCATCTATCTTACCTCGTGAGGTGATTGAACAAACAGCACAGGCTGTCTTGGATTTTAATGGTTCCGGGCTTTCTGTTCTTGAGATTTCTCATCGCGCAAAAGATTTTCAGCCTGTATTGGACGAGGCTGTAGCACTTTTCAAGGAACTCTTGGATATTCCAGAAGGTTATTCCGTTCTGTTCTTAGGTGGTGGCGCTAGCATGCAGTTCTGTATGGTTCCTTTCAACTTGTTGGCTAAAAAGGCTGCGTACCTGAATACGGGTACTTGGTCTAAGAAAGCTATCAAGGAGGCAAAGGCTTTTGGTGAAGTAGAGGTAGTAGCTTCTTCGGCTGATTCAAACTTTAATTTTATCCCAAAGAACTTTGTGGTTCCTCAGGATGCTGATTATTTCCATTATACAGCAAATAATACGATTTTCGGAACTGAAATCCGTGAGACTCCAGATGCCGGGAACGTGAGACTGGTTAGTGATATGTCTTCTGACATCTTCTCTCATCCTGTTGATGTGGCTAAATATGATTTGATCTATGGTGGTGCCCAGAAGAATCTGGCTCCTGCTGGTGTGACTTTTGTCATTGTAAAGAATGATGCACTGGGTAAGGCGGGCAGACCTATTCCTACCATGCTTGATTATCAGACTCATATTGATGGTGGCTCTATGTTCAATACACCTCCAGTATTACCTATTTATTCTGCTATGCTTACACTCCGCTGGATTAAGGCGCAGGGTGGTGTACAGGAAATGGCTCGTCGTGCAAAAGAACGTGCAGATTTGTTGTATGGAGCTATAGAGGACAGCAAGATTTTCATTCCTACTATTGCTGATCCAGCAGACCGCTCATATATGAACATCTGTTTCGTAATGAAGGAAGAATATAAGGAGTTGGAACCAGAATTCATGAAATTTGCCACTGAGCGTGGTATGGTGGGTATCAAGGGCCATCGTTCTGTTGGTGGTTTCCGCGCTTCTTGCTATAATGCACTTCCTTTGGAGAGTGTACAGGCATTGGTAGATTGTATGAAGGAATTTGAAAACCGTTAAGGGTATGAAAGTATTGATTGCAACGGAAAAGCCTTTTGCTGCTGTAGCGGTAGAGGGTATCCGTAAAGAAATAGAGAATGCTGGTTTTGAACTGGCGTTGTTGGAGAAATACACTGAGAAAGCACAGTTGCTGGATGCAGTGAAGGATGCAAATGCACTGATTATCCGAAGTGATAAGGTGGATGCAGAAGTGCTGGATGCAGCTAAAGAACTGAAGATTGTGGTTCGTGCTGGTGCTGGATATGATAATGTGGATCTGGAAGCTGCCACTGCTCATGGTGTTTGTGTGATGAACACACCAGGTCAGAACAGTAACGCTGTGGCAGAACTGGTGTTTGGCCTTTTGGTATTTGGGGTTCGCAACTTCTTTAATGGAAAGGCAGGAACAGAGCTGAAGGGCAAGAAACTGGGTATCCTGGCATTTGGTAATGTGGGCCGTAATGTGGCTCGTGTAGCTGCAGGATTCGGTATGGATATCTATGCTTACGATGCATTCTGCCCTAAGGATGTGATAGAAGCTGCAGGTGTTCATGCTGTAGACTCTCAGGATGCACTCTTTGAGACTTGTGATGTGGTGTCACTGCATATTCCTGCTACTCCAGAAACAAAGAAGAGCATTAACAAGGCTCTAGTGGGCAAGATG
This sequence comes from Bacteroidales bacterium, assembly GCA_030523705.1. Classification (GTDB taxonomy): domain Bacteria; phylum Bacteroidota; class Bacteroidia; order Bacteroidales; family Bacteroidaceae; genus Minthousia. The sequence goes on along the minus strand of JAUNHZ010000077.1, from coordinate 3,182 downwards.
AAGAAGGGTGGTATTGTAGTGAATACAGCTCGTAAGGAGGTTGTCAATGAGGAAGAATTGCTGGAACTTATGGCAGAGCGACAGGATATTAAATACCTGACAGATATTATGCCTGATGCACATGAGCAATTTGTGGCTCAATTTGGTGACCGCTATTTCTCTACTCCGAAGAAGATGGGTGCACAGACTGCAGAGGCAAATATCAATGCGGGTATTGCGGCAGCCAAGCAGATTGTGGCTTATTTCCTGGAAGGATGTGAGCGTTTCCGTGTAAACAAGTGAACAATTTAACTTAAAACAACTATATATGGCAGTAATTAAACCATTCAAGGGAATCCGTCCACCTCAAGACCTGGTGGAACTGGTTGAAAGCCGTCCATACGACGTGCTTAATAGTGAAGAGGCAAAGGCTGAATGTAAGGGCAATGAGAAATCACTGTATCATATCATCAAGCCAGAGATTAATTTTAACCCCATTTGCGATGAGCATGATCCAAAGGTGTATGGAGAGGCTGTAAAACAGTTCCAACTGTTTCAAAAGAACGGATGGCTTGTACAGGATGAACAGGAAAACTATTACATCTATGCACAGAGCATGAATGGGAAGACACAGTACGGACTTGTAGTCTGTGCTTTTGTGGAGGACTACCTGAATGGGGTAATCAAGAAACATGAGCTGACTCGTCGTGATAAGGAAGAGGACCGCATGAAGCATGTTCGTGTGAATAACGCAAACATTGAGCCGGTGTTCTTTGCTTATCCTGATGATGAGGTGCTGGATGACCTGGTGGCTAAATATACTGCTGAAAAACCCGTTTACGATTTCATTGCTCCAGTGGATGGCTTTGGCCATCAATTCTGGGTGATTTCAGACAAGGACGATATAGAACTCATCACGGCTCGATTTGCTCAAATGCCATCATTATATATTGCTGATGGCCATCATCGTTCTGCTGCCGCAGCTTTAGTGGGTGCAGAGAAAGCGAAATTGAATCCAAACCACAAAGGGGATGAGGAGTATAATTATTTCATGGCGGTTTGTTTCCCAGCTAATCAGTTGACCATTATTGATTATAACCGTGTGGTTAAGGATTTGAATGGACTGTCGGCTGCAGAGTTCTTGGATTGTCTGTCGGAGAATTTTATCGTGGAGCCTAAAGGTACAGCTATTTACAAACCTGTTTGCTTGCATAATTTCTCCTTATATCTGGAAGGTGAGTGGTATAGTTTAACAGCTAAGCCTGGCACCTATAATGACGAGGATCCTATTGGCGTGCTTGATGTAAGTGTCTCGTCGGACTTGATTTTAGATAAGATTCTAGGGATTAAGGATTTAAGAAGTGATAAACGCATAGATTTCGTGGGTGGAATCCGTGGACTGGGTGAACTGAAAAAGCGTGTAGACAGTGGTGAAATGAAGGTGGCTCTGGCTTTATATCCTGTATCCATGAAACAGATTATGGATATTGCTGATACGGGGAATATCATGCCTCCAAAAACCACATGGTTCGAACCTAAATTACGTAGTGGATTAGTTATACATAGCTTGGATTGATGGACGATACGTTTAAGACGATAGCCCTCCCAGCAGAGGGAACTTATACAGAGAAGCGAAGCAAATTTCTTGCCTTCGCTTTTCCTGTTTCTACAGTAGAAGAGGTTAAGGCCATTCAGGAGCGCATGCAAAAAGAGTATTACGATGCGCGCCATGTGTGCTATGCTTATATGCTAGGCCCAGAACGAAAGGATTTCCGTGCGAATGACAATGGCGAGCCATCGGGAACAGCAGGAAAACCCATCTTAGGACAGATTAATTCAAATGAACTGACGGATATTGCTATCTTTGTAGTGCGTTATTTCGGTGGTATCAAATTAGGTACCAGCGGTTTGATTGTAGCCTATAAGGCAGCTGCCGCTGAATGTATTGCTGCTGCGGAGATCATAGAGAAAACAGTTGACGAAGAGGTCTCTTTTGCTTTTGAATATCCGTTTATGAACGATGTCATGCGCATTGTGAAGGAAGAAGGACCAAAAATCCTAGAACAGGGATATGACCAGGATTGCACCATGAAGTTGCGTATCCGAAAGAGCTTGATGCCAAGATTAAAAGAACGTCTGTCCAAGGTGGATACACTACGATTCCCAGAATCAGAGGAGTGATTCCAAACGTAATATCTCGTCGCGATACCCGGCAGCTTCAATAAAGTTAAGCTGCTTGGCAGCTTGCTCCATGAGTTTGCGGTTTTGGGCTATAGCCTTTTCCAACTGCTCCTTGTTCATGTGTGTGTAGAGTGGGTCTGCGGCCTTTATGCCCATATCTTCTGCTCCTGTATAAGCTTTTGGCTTATTTGGCGTTTGCATCTGTATGCGGTTGAGTGCAGCCTTGTCGATTTTCTGTGCATCCTTTTCTTCTTTGCGCTGAAGCAGATCTGTCATCTGGCGTTTCTTGACAACTTGCTTTGGTACAATACCATGTTCTGCATTGTATTTCAACTGCTTCTCTCTTCGACGATTGGTCTCGTCGATGGTCTTTTGCATGCTTTCAGTAATAGTGTCCGCATACATGATGGCCTTACCGTTCAGGTGTCTTGCAGCTCGTCCTACCGTCTGCGTGAGCGAACGGTAACTGCGAAGGAAGCCTTCTTTATCGGCATCCAATATGGCCACAAGAGAAACTTCTGGCAAATCCAGACCTTCACGAAGGAGGTTGACACCAATCAGTACATCGATGTTTCCTGCACGGAGGTCGTCCATAATCTTTACGCGTTCCAAGGTGTCTATGTCACTGTGGATATAGGTACAATTCACACCCATATCCAGCAAGTAGGCGGATAGCTCCTCGGCCATACGCTTGGTAAGGGTAGTGACAAGGACACGTTCTTCTCTGTGAATGCGTGTCTGGATTTCATCCATCAGGTCATCTACTTGATTCAAGCTTGGGCGGACTTCAATGACTGGGTCTAGTAGGCCAGTAGGGCGGATAACTTGGTCAATGACAATACCTTCAGACTGTTGTAATTCATAATCTGCAGGGGTAGCAGAGACATATATCGTCTGACCTACCATCTCTTGGAACTCCTGGAACGTAAGTGGACGGTTGTCCATGGCTGCAGGAAGACGGAATCCGTATTCTACCAGATTTTTCTTTCTGGCACGGTCTCCACCATACATGGCACCAATCT
>JAUNHZ010000076.1 GCA_030523705.1 Bacteroidales bacterium | reverse complement strand
TAGTGGAAAGTTAGTGGAGAGTTAATGAAACTCTCCACTGGTAATATTCATTGAAATACAACAATTTACAGAGGTTTAGTGGAGAGTGGAGAGTTTATTTAACCCAGGTAATATAGTCGTCTTTTCTGGCTACTTGTGGTTTGAGTGCATCGGGTGCGGCATAACCTACAATGCAGTTTCCAATTCCTTCATATTCATCAGGAATACCTAGTTCTTGAAGAATCTGCTTACCAGCTTCACACTCAAACGTTTCTTTGGCACGGTGAATCCAGCAAGAACCTAATCCTAAACTGTTGGCTGCAATCATCATGTTCTCCATAACCAGTGAACCATCGTAGATACGGGTTCCAATCTCTTTCTTGGCTAATACTACCAGGACTACTGGCGCTCCATAGAAAGGATCGCCGTGGCCAGAAGTTGTAGTAAGGTTAAAACCTTTTACAATGTTTAAGTTGATGGTGCTCAGTCGGTCTCGCATCTCCTTGTTGGTTACGGCTATAATAATAGGAGACTGACGATTCATTCCGGTAGGAGCATAAGTTCCTGCTTTAACTATCTGTTCTACCAATTCTTCTGGTACAGGCTTGTCCAGATATTTCTTCACACTTCTCCTGGAAATAATGTCTTGAATAGTTTGGTTCATGTCTTCTTGTATTATAATTATTGTTGAGTGCAAACTTACACAAAAAATTTAAAAAAGTAAATGCATGACCAGTGGAATTGTTGTTTTGTATCCTATATTTACTAAAACCGGAATTCTATTTTGGCTAAAAAGTATAAAAGTAGTAGATTTGCAATATGAAGCAAATGGTGCCCGTGCTAAGTATAACCGGCTCTGATAGTACAGGAGGATCAGGTGTTCAGGCAGATGTCAAGACGATATCAGCATTGGGAGGTTATGCACTTACGGTGATTACCTCTGTCACAGTGCAAAGCTCGTCGGAAATTCATGAGATACATGACTTGCCTACAGACTTGGTCATAGGGCAGACCCGTGCGGTTTTGGAGGATATGCATCTGGGAGCCATAAAGATAGGATTGGTCCGAGATCCTGAGACAATTGTAGCATTGCGGAAAGAGGTGGTAGGCTGTTCCAAACTTGTATGCGACCCCGGATTGGTTTCTTCGCGTGGTGAATTGTTGGCATCCGATGCAGTGGTAAGAGCCTTTGCAGGAGAGATTTTTCCCATTACGCAAGTACTGATTCTGCGCAGTCAGGCTACAGCCATATTGCTTCAGGAAGAGGTGAACACTACCGAACAAATGATAGAGGCAGGAAGACGTTTGTTGGAAAAAGGTGCTCAATCTGTATTGATACAGGGTGCTCATGCTGCCGGAAAACAGGTCACGGATATATTTCTTGTAGCAGGTGAAGAGAAGGTGCAGTTTTTCTCATTGCCCGATACAAAAGGTTGGAAACTTCATGGTGTGGGTGGTACACTGTCATCGGCTATTGCTACTTATTTGGCATTGGGCGACTCTCTTCATGAGGCGGTGCATAAGGCGCATCAGTATATCCAAGGGCTGTTGGTGTATTCTTTGGGCTCTGAATCCACCATGTTGCATCATGTTCATCCTACATCCATCACGGGTAGAAATGTGGAACTCTATAATTCATTTATGGCATTGATTGCACAGAATTACAAAGAGGCTCACGATGTGTCTTTTTATGCTGATAAACTCTGTGTAACAGCCAGATACCTTTCACAGATCACAGGGACAGTAGTAGGGAAGACTCCTAAGCAGTTGATTTCAGACTACTTGATTCGGGAGTCTGAAATTCTCTTGGAAAGCCCTGCTTTGAGCATTCAAGAGATAGCTTACCGTCTGGGTTTTTCTTCTCAGGCACTTTTTTCCAAGTTCTTTCATATGCAGAAAGGATGTTCTCCAAAAGAGTTCAGGAATCGTTGATTTGTTCATTTGTTTGACTTTGTTTCCCAAAGAAGAACAAAGGTTTGGTTATATTCCTGTTTTGTGTGATTTTTGCATCACATTATAAACACGTGATAAAATGAATAAAGAAAGACAAACCTTGAACCGCAATTTGGCGCAGATGCTTAAAGGCGGTGTGATTATGGATGTAACAACTCCCGAGCAGGCTCGTATTGCCGAGGCTGCTGGTGCATGTGCCGTAATGGCTTTAGAGCGAATTCCTGCAGATATCCGTGCTGCTGGTGGTGTTAGCCGTATGAGTGATCCTGCCATGATTAAGGGCATTCAGGAGGCTGTGAGTATTCCGGTCATGGCCAAGTGCCGTATCGGCCATTTTGCCGAGGCTCAGATTCTGGAGGCTATTGAGATTGACTATATTGATGAGAGCGAAGTGCTTTCCCCTGCCGATGATATCTATCATATTAATAAGAATGAATTTAATGTGCCATTTGTCTGTGGTGCCAAGGATTTGGGAGAGGCCTTAAGAAGAATTAGTGAGGGCGCAACCATGATTCGTACCAAGGGCGAACCAGGTACGGGTGATATTATTCAGGCTGTGCGTCACATGCGCATGATGCAGAGTGAGATCCGCCGTTTGGTCTCTATGGCTGAAGATGAACTGTATGAGGCTGCAAAACAGTTGAGAGTGCCTTATGATTTGGTGCAATATGTGCATGAGAATGGAAAACTGCCAGTAGTGAACTTTGCGGCAGGTGGTGTGGCAACTCCTGCTGATGCTGCATTGATGATGCAACTGGGTGCAGAGGGTGTTTTCGTAGGCAGTGGAATCTTCAAAAGTGGTAACCCAGAGAAGCGAGCGCAAGCTATTGTAAAGGCTGTGACCAACTATAATAACCCAAAGATTTTGGCAGAGTTAAGCGAGAATCTTGGTGAAGCTATGGTAGGAATCAATGAGAGTGAGATAGAATTGCTCATGGCAGAACGAGGAAAGTAATGCGTATTGCCATTTTAGCCTTACAAGGCGCATTTCTGGAGCATGAACAAATGCTCCAACGGTTGGGTACAGAAACGTTTCTGATTCGAAATCTGGAGGATTGGAATCAAGAGAAAGATGGACTGGTTATCCCTGGAGGAGAGAGTACGGCCATTTTGCGCATCATGAAGGATGAGGGATTGTTGAATGTCATTTGTGAAGCTGTATCTGAAGGACTCCCTGTTCTTGGAACCTGTGCCGGCATGATTGTGTTGGCACGAAGGGTAGAGGATGAAGAGCACACCCGTTTGTCCACCATGGACATTACCGTGCGCCGAAATGCATACGGAAGACAGTTGGGAAGTTTCTATACGGAACAGAATTTCAAAGGCATAGGTGTAGTCCCTATGACTTTTATCCGTGCTCCTTATATCACGGAAGTAGGTGAGAATGTTGAAGTGCTGGCTGTGGTTGATGGGCATATTGTCGCAGCACGTCAGGATTGTCAGTTGGTACTATCATTCCATCCGGAGTTGAATGAAAATCTCCGTATTCACCAGTATTTCCTATCCATGTGTGAGGAAACTATCCGTTAATTCGGTAAGTCAGATTATCTTTATCAAAGAGGATGCCTGGAATGTTGAAGAAACGATCCAGGTGTCCTTTTTTCGCAAGTTCTTTAGGCGTACCAGTTATTAGGTTTTCTGCATCAAGTAGCCAGAGCTTGTCTGCAGTTTGTAAGGCTAGCTCCAAATCATGAGTAGAAAGAAAGATGGTCTTGTGCATATCGTGTGCCAGATGTTGCAGCAATTGCATCATTTCAACCTTACTTGGGAAATCCAGGAAAGCTGTCGGCTCATCAAGGATTATTAATGGCGTTTCTTGAGCTAATGCTTTAGCTATCATGACTTTCTGACGCTCACCATCGCTCAGTGTATCCATCGTCCTGTCCTTTAAAAAACCAATCTTGATCTGGTCAATAGCCTTCTCAACAACCTCTTTGTCGTTTTTTGATAATGTTCCCCAGAAACCTGTGTAAGGACTGCGTCCCATTCCTACCATGTCATAGGCAGTCAAGCCATTCTGCTCCATTCTTCCGGTGAGCACTACACCAATCACTTTAGACAACTCTTTAGGAGTGAACTTATCTAGAGTCTGTCCTAGTAAATGCACTTTTCCTGAGAGCGCGGGGATAAAAGCCGACAAGGTGCGGATGAGGGTGGACTTACCTGCACCATTAACGCCCAAAAGGCAAGTCAACTCTCCACTGTGAAGTGTGGCGTTCAGTTCTTTTGAAACAATTCTTGGACGACCTTTAACGGTATAACCCGTACTTAGATTCTCTAACTCGATGGTGATTTCAGGCATTTCTATGGCTATTTTGTTAAATCTAGGGCAAAGGTAGAACTATTTTTTTGAAATGCTTTCACTTTTGGTCCTTTTTATTAAATTTGCAGTTAAAATAGAAAAAATGAGCAAAGCACTGAAATGGATTGGAATTATAGTGGGAACACCTATGGTGTTGTTCCTACTTTTGGCTTTGCTTATTTATCTCCCTCCCGTACAGAATTTCTTGGTAAAGAAGGCCACAGCTATTGCTTCTGATGAGTTGGGAATGAATGTCTCTATTGAGCGTGTCCGCTTGGCTTTCCCTTTGGATTTGGCGTTAGATAAGTTTGTGGCTGTGCAAGGGAAAGACACGGTTCTTGCTGCAGGTTCCTTGACTGCCGATGTGGAAATCTTGCCACTTTTTCAGCAAGTGGTGAATATAAATGGACTCACATTGGATAATGTTCGGGTAAATACACTGGACTTGATTGATGCCGTTCAGATTCAGGGTAAGATTCCACATTTCTACATGTATTCCCATGGTATACATTTAAAGCCATCTACTATCACCATAAACGAAGCTGAGCTTCAGGGGGCAGATTTGATGGTGGCTTTAAACGACTCTGTCCCTGAGGACACGGTTCCAAGTGAACCTACTCCTTGGCAGATTTTGCTGGAGAAAGCGCAGATTCGTCAGTCTCGTATCCAGTTGCTCATGGATTCCATGAAGATAAATCTGGCTTTGGGCGATGCCGCCCTAAGCGGAACAACCATGAATCTCACAGATAATCTCTATCAGGTAAAGAAGGCCAATTTCTTGTCATCAGCTGTAGCGGTGGATTTGGATATGAACAAGCCTGCACCGGGATTGGATTATGCGCATTTGGCTTTGGATTCTTTGAATCTGGAAGCAGACTCTATCGTCAGCCAAGGTTCTTTCCTAAAACTGAACTTAGCATCTTGCCAGTTCAAGGAGCGTTGTGGCTTGAGGGCAGAATCTCTTACCGGAAAGATACTCATGGATTCCCTTTCTATTCATGCACTGGGCTTGGAACTGAAAACACCGAACTCAAAGGCTAATTTACATGCCGATGTGGATTGGTCATCGTTGGATGAGAAGGGAAACGGCTTGATGAAGGTCTTGATGAATGCCGAAGTGGGAAAATCCGATGTGTTACTGGCGGTTGGAGAGCAGCAAGCCAAGGAGATACAGGGCATGTATCCAAATGTCCCATTCGTGTTAGACCTGAGTGTACAGGGAAACATGCAGCAGATGCTTCTAGAAAAGGCTGATGCTCAATTGAAGGGAATGGTGGACCTGAAGGCTAATGGTACCATAAATCATGTGATGGATGAGGCCAATAGGTCGGGAGCTTTGAACCTAAGAGCCCAAGTAGGTAATGTCCACCCATTGCTCACACTGGCAGGATTAAATGATTATACCATTCCTCAGGGAACAAGGGCTGAAGGAAAAGCCACTATGCAAGGAACCAGATATTCGTTTGCCGGAAATGTTCATGAAGGCACGGGTTCCGTGGATTTGAAGGGCTTGTATGATACCAAGACGGACCGTTATGAGGCGTCGGTATTGGCAAATCAGTTGAATCTTCATCATTTTATGCCAAAAGATTCTCTGTTCCTGTTTACGGGTTCATTCTCAGCGTCGGGTTTAGGTACGGACATTCAGGCTCAGCATGCCGTGGCGGATGTTCAGGCCGATATCACCCAGCTTCAGTTCAAAAAATATGATCTTAAAGGTATAAACGTTGATGCGAAACTGAAAGAAAACCTGCTGAAAGCTCATGCCGGAGCCTTGAATGATTTTCTGGATTTGACAGCAGATATAGATGCTTTTATCAAGAAGGATACCATCGGTGGTAAAATGACAGCCGAGGTACAGAAAGTGGACATGATGCATTTGGGTGCACTGGAAAAAAAGTTGGATCTAGGTTTGCATCTGGTGGCAGAAGGAGGATACAATTATAAAGAGAACATATCCGTAGAGGCTAAGATTGATAACATCAAGCTAGTGACAGAGAAGCAGACGTTCAAGCCAAAGGATTTGACTGCTAAGGCCTTTTTGAACAGTGATACCATAAGTGTACAGGCATCTGCAGGAGATTTTGTTGCCGATGTCCGTACCCGTGGAGGCTTATCTGTGGTGCAGGAACAGGGAAAAGCCTTTTGGGACCTGTTGGTTGCGCAGCAGAAAGAGCATAGCTTGCAGTTTCCGGAACTCAAGTCAGAGATTCCTATTACCCGTATTGAACTGAAATCGGGTAAAAATAACCCTATTAGTAATTTCATGGCCATGAAGGGATATGGCTATCGCTCTATGCATGCCATCTTTGAAACTAATCCTACTGATGGCTTGAAGGGAGATGCACATGTGTATGCCTTGAATGTGGATAGCCTTCGTTTGGATACCATTCGTTTTTCCGTAGCTCCAAACAAAGATAAATTGCGTTTCACGGCACAAGTCCGTAACAATCGCTACAACCCTCAGTTTGTGTTCAACGCCATGGTGAATGGAACCTTGATGGAGGATGGAGCTATTGCCCGAATGCAATTGTACGATGACAAGAATGTCCTGGGTGTGGATATGGGTTTGAGAGCGCAGTTATTACAGACTGGCTACCTGTTTACCTTCCGCCCAACCCGTCCGTATATAGCTTATCATTATTTCAATGTAACCCCAGAGGGTGCCTATGTTTTTGTACATGATGATGGTAAGATTGAAGGAAACCTGAATCTCTTCACTGATGATGGTATGGGACTGGCTTTCTTGGCAGATCCAGAGGAAGATGAACAGCAGTGCATGAAGATTGACTTGCAGAACATCAATCTGGAAGAGATAGCCAGTGTGGTTCCTTACATGCCAAGAATGTCGGGTGTCATGAACGGAAAACTGCATGCACATCAGCCAATGGATGGCGCAATGAAAGCCGATGGAGAATTACATTTTGCCAACTTGCTCTACGAAGAGAGCCCAATGGGCAACATTGATCTGGCTATGGAGTATATTCCAAGTGGCGAAGATGAGCATACCGTGTCTATGAGCATGCACCGTAATGGCATGTTGGTATCTCAGCTGTCAGGAACCTATGTGGGCTCAACGCAGAATATCCTGCTTGATGCCCAATTGATCCGATTCCCTGCAGAGATTGTGAACGGATTCATTCCTGATCACATGTTTGGCTTGCGCGGTACCTTAGAGGGAAAGTTCAAGCTGACGGGTGATACGGGTACCCCAATAGTAGATGGTACGGTAAGGACTGATTCCGTATTCATCTATTCCGATATGTATAACTTGAATCTGAGAGTGAAAGATGCAGAGATGCCTATAGATAAGAGTAGGTTTACCATGAAGAATTTCATTCTCTATTCCGAGAAGAACGATGAACTTGTGACGAATGGTATGGTTGATTTCGCAAACCTGGAGAAAATTGCCGTTGATTTCTCTATGCGCGCCAAGAATTTCCAAGTCATAGATCGTCCAAGAAATCTGGTGTCTCAATTGTATGGAAAAGCCTTTATGAATCTAGATGCCACAGCGAAAGGTTTCTTAGATGATTTGAAAGTCAGGGGAACTGTGGATCTGCTAGGCTCTACCGACGTTACTTATGTGCTGAAAGATTCTCCAATTACCGTAGAAGATCGTTTGAATGATCTGGTTACGTTCATTGATTTCTCAGACTCTACCCGTGTAGAGCAACAAATTGCCAGAAAAGAACTATCGGGTATGGATTTGGTACTGAACCTGAACATCTCCGAAGGGGCTGCTGTAAATTGCGACTTGAGTGCGAACCGAGAAAGCTATGTAGAATTAGAGGGTGGAGGAAACCTGATTTTCCGCTATACCCCAGAAGGTGAAATGCTGTTGACTGGTAGATATACCATCAATGAAGGTGAGATGAAATATGCATTGCCTGTTATTCCGCTCAAGCAGTTTAAGCTAGCTAATGGAAGCTATGTGCAGTTCAATGGTGATATTATGAATCCAACCTTAAATATCACTGCAACTGAGCAGACGCGTGCGTCTGTGGCATCGGATGGCGGATCGCCAAGAAATGTACTCTTCGATGTGGGTGTCAAGATTACCCAGACCCTATCCAATATGGGCTTGGAATTTATCATCGATGCTCCAGAAGATTTGACTGTGCAGAACGAGTTGGCAGGCTTCTCTAAAGAAACCAAGAATAAACTGGCTGTCTCCATGTTGGCAACAGGATTGTACCTGAGTGAGGAAAATGCCATGGGTAATGTCAAGATGAGTTCGGCCTTGAACTCCTTCCTTCAGAGTGAGATTTCCAATATCGCAGGAAATGCTTTGCAAAGTATAGACTTGAGTTTTGGTATGGAAGATGGCACGGCATCCGATGGTAGTAGCACTACCGACTATTCTTTCCGATTTGCTAAGCGATTCTGGGGCAACAGAGTGAGCATAATTGTTGGAGGAAAAGTTTCTACTGGAGCTAAGGCAAATGCAACTGATTCTTTCATTGATGACGTTTCCATAGAATATCGTTTGGATGACAGTGGTACCCGATACGTCAAACTGTTCCATGAGAAGAACTTTGATTCACTGCTAGATGGTGAGATAACAGAGATGGGTGGTGGTGGTGTCTTGAGAAAAAAGATGACACGTTTTGGGGAGTTATTCATCTTCCGTAACAGCAAGACACGTGAGGTGATGGAAGAGCAGCGTGAACGCAGGAAAATGGGTAAGCGTCCGTCACAAAAAGATAAAAAGACAAAATGAGGAAATTAGTAACGATATGCAGTGTGCTTCTTGCCGGAATCTTTTCCGCTTGTTCTACTACGTCTGGCTTGCCAAGCGGAGAGGTGCTCTATACGGGTATAGACAAGATTTCCATAGAACATGAAGACAAGAGTGAACATGCTATAGTGGCAAAAGAGGAATTGTTTGCCACATTGGAATGTCCTCCTAACGGCTCTTTTATGGGCAGCTCTTCCTTGAAGTCGCCATTGCCTATAGGTCTGTGGGTCTATAATGCGTTTGTGAATGAACAAGAGGGATTAGGCAAATGGCTGTTTAATACCTTCGGTTCCACGCCAGTGGTAATTTCATCGGTGAATCCTACGCTTAGAGCCAAGATGGCATCAATCTCCTTGAATAATTTTGGATATTTCCGTAGTAGTGTCACCTCCGAGGTTCTTCCTGACAAGAAGAGTGACAAGAAGGCAAAGGTGGCATATAAGGTGAAAATGTATGACCCTTATCGGTTGGATTCTGTGACTTATGTGAATTTCCCAGATTCCATTCGCATGCTTGTTGAGCAGCATGTGACCGATTCCCATTTGAGAAAGGGTGACGCTTTCTCTGTCTTGAACCTAGATGCAGAGCGCATTCGTTTGGCGGAATTGTTCCAGAATGCGGGCTATTTCTATTATAAGCCAGATTACATGACTTATAAGGCAGATACGGTGGCACATCCCTGGCATGTCCAGTTGCGCATGGAACCTGTGGCAAAGGCCGATATTCTAGACAGGGCTTTGCATACATGGGATATAGGTTCCGTAAAGGTTAATATGCACAAGAATAATTTTGCGGCTTTGACTGATTCTTTGGTGAACCGTCGTTATACAGCTTATTATACAGGTTCAAAAATACCAGTCCGCTCAGGCCCGCTCTATCATGCCATCCGTGTGAAACCTAAAGAGAAATACAGTTTGGATTTGGCGCGTGAAACACAAGAACGACTGTCGCAATTAGGTGTGTTCAGTTCATTGGAACTCAAATATACTCCATCGGACACCACATCAGCATGTAGGACTTTGGATGTGTTGATTGATGCCTATCTGGATAAGCCACTGAGTGCAGAGCTTGAAGCAGATATGCGCACCAAGAGCAACGGACAGATGGGACCTTCGCTGAACTTAAGCGTAAGTAGAAAAAACATCTTTAGAGGTGGAGAAACTTTCTCTGTGGCAGCAAATGGCTCCTATGAATGGCAGACCCAACGTTCTTTGGGAGAAAAAGCATCCAAGGTGAATTCGTATGAGGTGGGGCTGACTGCTTCCTTGGAATTTCCGCGTCTTATGTTCCCGGGTCAGACTAAATCCCGTTCACGTCATCAGCGAAGCACAATCTTCAAGCTGGGTGTGAACGAACTTCATCGTGCGGGGTATTTTGACATCTTGTCGTTTACAGGTGAGGCTACTTACAACTGGCAGTCCACACGTACTGACCGATTGTCGTTTTCTCCATTGCGACTGACCTATAGTAAGTTGCAGAACTATACTGCAAAATTTGATTCCATCATGCATGAGAATACCTTCTTGTACCTCAGTATGAATGATCAGTTTATCCCTGCCATGTCTATATCTTATACGCACGATGATAAAGTGTTGCAGAAAAGGGTACATACATGGTGGCAAACCACCTTCACGGAAAGTGGAAACTTTGTGTCTGGCATCTATGCACTGGCGGGTAAGGATTGGAACGAGAAAAACAAGAAATTGCTGAACAACCCATTTGCCCAGTTTGTTAAATTGACGGCGGAACTACATAAGACCTGGAGAATTGGAGACAAGAGCCAGTTGGCTACTCGTGTGATGAGTGGTGCCATTTGGACATACGGAAATAGCAAGGTTGCTCCTTATAGTGAGCAGTTCTATTCCGGTGGAGCCAACAGTATCCGTGCCTATACAGTGCGTGGAATTGGACCTGGAGGTTACCATAAGGAGGGGGCAACTTATATGGATCAGACGGGCGACTTCAAGTTCGAGGCAAATGCTGAGTATCGCTTTAATATGGTAGGTAGCTTTAATGGTGCCTTCTTCCTAGATGCCGGTAACGTATGGCTGTTGCATAAGGATGAAGAACGGCCGAATGCTGAATTCAGCCTCAAAAGATGTTGGAATCAGATTGCCGTTGGAACCGGCTTCGGCTTACGCTATGATATGGAATTCTTGGTACTACGTTTGGACTTGGGTATAGCCTTGCATAACCCATACAAGACGGAAAAGAATGGTTATTATAATATCCCGAATTTCAAAGATGGCTTGAGCTTGCATTTTGCCATAGGCTATCCTTTCTGATGAAAAACAAAAGACTCTTGGTTATTTGTATGGAGATAGACCGATAAATAATAAAAAAAGCATTATTTTTGCATTACATAATTATAAAAAGATAAGACAATGAAACCAACACTTTTTCTCCTGGCAGCAGGAATGGGTAGCCGTTATGGTGGCTTGAAGCAGCTCGATGGCGTAGGCCCTAATGGCGAAACTATTATGGATTATTCAATCTTTGATGCAATCCGTGCAGGATTCGGTAAGATTGTATGGGTTATCCGTAAGGATTTTGAGGAGCAGTTCCGTACTCAGATTTTGGCAAAGTATGAAGGTAAGGTTGCTTGTGAACTTTGTTTCCAGAGCATCGATGCACTGCCAGAGGTTTTTACTTGCCCAGAAGGTCGTGTAAAGCCTTGGGGTACTAACCATGCTGTATTGATGGGTAAGGATGTGATTAAGGAACCTTTCTGTGTTATCAACTGTGATGACTTCTACAGCAGCGATGCTTTCCAGGTAATTGGTAAGTTCTTGAGCGAGTTACCAGAAGGTGCTACTAATCAGTATGCCATGGTAGGTTTCCGTGTATCTAATACCTTGTCTGAGAATGGTACGGTTAGCCGTGGTATCTGCTCAAAGAATGAAGAAGGTTGCTTGACTACTTGCGTGGAGCGTACTAAGATTGCACGTGTGGATGGTCAGGTGGCATTCCGTGCAGATAACAAGGAGGATGGCGAGTGGATCACAGTTGACGAGAATACACCAGTCAGCATGAATATGTGGGGTTTCACTCCAGATTATTTTGAGCATAGTGAAGCTTACTTTAAGGAATTCCTTTCTGATCCTAAGAATATGGAGAATCTGAAGTCTGAGTTCTTCATTCCTCTCATGGTCAATAAGTTGATTACAGAAGGCACCGCAACTTGTAAGGTTCTTGACACTACTTCTAAATGGTTTGGCGTTACTTATGCAGAAGACCGTCCTGATACTGTAGCAAGAATCAAGGCTTTGGTTGACGCAGGTGAATATCCAGAGAAATTGTTCTGATAGACAGCATGAGATACTAAAAAAGAGGGAGCAAAAACTGCTCCCTCTTTTTTAGTATGTTAGTGTGACAGGTTTATCAGAATTTAGCGAGGCCTTGACATCAATGATGCGCTGGTTTGGACTTCCTCTAAAGAGAAGCGAGATGTCCCGTTGCTCCAGGATGAACCTTCCGTCAACCAATACATCGATATTCTCCAATAGTGGCTTAAATTCAAGATGGGTAATGATTTCTTCCCACACATATCCA
>JAUNHZ010000075.1 GCA_030523705.1 Bacteroidales bacterium | reverse complement strand
TACTTACATAAAAACATCCAATTCCTTGCTTCTGCACCTCAAAAAACATAGAATTAAAGTGTACACCCTAAAAATAAGGGGGAACTCGCTGCAAGGTTGTCAAAAAAAATGTGTATCTTTGCGTCGATTTTTGATTTTTTGAAAAATGACAACCATCCAAGTTAAGGATAGAGAATTCTCTATGTTTCTTTCACAGGCACAGATACTAGAACAAGTAGACCGTGTTGCCTTGTCATTGTCGCAAGATTTAGCAGGGAAAGACCCTATTTTCCTTTGTGTGTTGAACGGGTCTTTTATGTTTGCTTCTGATTTGCTGAAGCGCGTTACTATTCCTTGTGAAATCTCGTTTGTCAAATTCTCATCTTATCAGGGCCTCTCATCTACAGGTAAGTTAAAGGAGCTTATCGGATTGAACCAGAGCCTTGAGGGCCGTACCGTAGTCATTGTTGAGGATTTGGTGGATACTGGCTTTACCATGCAGCAGATGGTCCAGAAACTTCAGGCCATGAACCCTGCAGAGATTCGCATCTGTACCATGCTGTTGAAGCCTGGGAAACTGCAGGTTCCATTGACCATTGATTACTGTGCGCTGGAGATCCCAAATGAGTTCATTGTGGGATATGGCTTGGATTACGATGGCTTCGGACGTAACTATCCGAATATCTATCAAGTAGTTGAAAAAGAAAAGAACAATTCTGATATAGAAAAAAGAAAAATGAAGAACATTGTTTTGTTTGGTGCTCCAGGTTCTGGAAAAGGCACTCAGAGCGACCGCTTGGTTGCTAAGTACAACTATCAGCATATCTCTACTGGTGATGTGCTTCGTAATGAGATTAAGAATGGAACTGAGTTAGGTAAGACTGCTAAGGGCTATATTGACAATGGTCAGCTTATCCCAGATGAGTTGATGGTAAGCATCCTGGCTAACGTATACGACAGCTTCGGCAAGTGCGAGGGTGTTATCTTCGATGGTTTCCCACGTACTATCCCACAGGCAGAGGCACTGAAGATCATGCTCTCTAACCGTGGTACCGACGTAACAGAGATGATTGACCTGGATGTTCCAGAGGATGAGTTGATGGCTCGTCTGATCAACCGCGGTAAGACCAGCGGTCGTGCTGATGACAACGAAGAGACCATCAAGAAGCGTCTGGCTGTATATAACGAGCAGACTTCTCCTTTGAAGATCTGGTATCAGGAGGATGGCAAGTACAACCATATCAATGGTTTAGGCGATATGGAGACCATCTTCAATGATATTTGCGCTGTATTAGAGAAATAAATAAGGAAAGATAATGGCAGAATCGAATTTCGTAGACTATGTTAAGATTTACTGTCGCTCTGGTAAGGGTGGCAGGGGTTCCGTGCACATGCATAGAGCTAAATATATGCCCAATGGCGGTCCTGACGGAGGAAACGGAGGACGAGGAGGCCATGTGATTCTTCGTGGCAACCGGAACTACTGGACCCTGTTGCACCTCCGTTATGAGCGTCATGTATTTGCTGGTCATGGTGGAAATGGTGGAAAGGCCAAGAGTACGGGTGCCGATGGTGAGGACCGTTACATCGATGTTCCATGTGGCACTGTGGTGTACAATGCCGAGACTGGTAAGTATATCTGCGATGTCAAGGAACACGGACAGGAAGTGGTCTTGCTGAAAGGTGGCCGTGGAGGTCTGGGAAACTGGGAGTTCCGTACGGCTACACGCCAGGCTCCTAAGTTTGCACAGCCTGGTGAGCCTATGCGTGAAATGCTGGTCATCCTGGAGCTGAAGCTCTTGGCCGATGTAGGTCTGGTAGGTTTCCCAAATGCAGGAAAGTCCACGTTATTATCGGCGCTCTCCAGTGCAAAGCCAAAAATCGGAAACTATCCGTTCACCACATTGGAACCAAGTCTGGGTATTGTACCTTACCGTGATAATCAGTCGTTTGTCATGGCAGACATCCCAGGAATCATAGAAGGTGCCAGTGAGGGTAAAGGTCTGGGACTCCGCTTCTTGCGTCATATTGAGCGAAACTCCCTGCTGCTTTTCATGGTGCCAGGTGATACCGATGACATTCAGCATGAGTACGAGGTGCTGCTGAATGAGTTGGCCACCTTTAACCCTGAGATGCTGGACAAGCAGCGCGTGCTGGCTATCACCAAGTGCGACCTGCTGGACGATGAGCTTGTCCAGTGGCTAGAGGAAACCCTTCCTCAGGATTTGCCACATGTGTTCATCTCCGCAGTCACAGGGCAGGGCTTGCAGCAGTTGAAGGACTTGCTGTGGGTAGCCATGAACAGCGAGAGCAACAAGCTGCACGACATACAGTCGGAGCGCATTGTGCATAAGGACAAGGATGTCAGCTATCTGCAATATGAACTCACTGATCTGGGTGAGGACGAGGATCTCCGCCACTGGGGTGAAGAGCCTGAAGAGGACGACCTGGAATTAGATTGGGACGATAGTGAAGAACCAGAAGAGGTTGAATGGGATGACGTAGAAGATCTGGAGGATTTTGAATACGAAGACCCAGAAGACTCCGAAGAATCCAAGTGATGCTCAAATATAAGATATTTGATTCACAACATATAACCGCCTTCAGCACCCAGCGTGCTGGAGGCGTTAGTGTAGGTACATACGCTAGCTTTAATGCCAATCATTACTGTGGCGATGATCCTGCACACGTAACACAAAACCGTACACGACTCTGTAGGGCGCTTGGTATAGCAAGCTCCCAGCTAGTCTTACCCCATCAGACACACTCCATCCATGTACTGGATATCAACCCAGCCTTTCTGCAGGCATCGGCAGAGGAACAGACCCAGCTGCTGGAGGACATCGATGCCGTAATCACCCAGCAGGAGCAGCTCTGTATCTGTGTCTCCACGGCCGATTGCATTCCCGTTCTCTTGCAAGACCCCGTGAGAAAGGTCGTTGCCGCCATTCATGCCGGTTGGAGAGGCACATGCGCCCGGATAGTGGAGCATACCATACAAGTCATGCAAGCCACCTACGGGTGTAACCCCAGCGATTTGAAAGCCGTGATAGGTCCCGGTATCTCCCTGGATTCCTTTGAGATAGGCGATGAGGTGTATCAGGCCTTTCAGGAAGGCGGTTTCCCTATGGATGCCATTGCCAAGCGATATCCCGCAGCCACGGGTACCAAATGGCACATTGATCTGTGGGAATGCAACCGCTTGCAGCTCATAGGCATGGGAGTCTGTGAAAGCCAGATAGAGGTGTCGGGCATTTGTACCTATAAGGAACATGAGCAGTATTTCTCTGCGCGCCGATTAGGGATAAAGTCGGGTAGGATACTGACAGGAATTATGCAGCATTATTGATTTTATGATGGAAATACTAACTAAATGGGCTACATGGCTGAACGACATGCTATGGTCCGATGTATTGATGGCCCTCTTGCTGGGCTGTGCTTTATGGTTCACCCTCAAGAGCCGTTTTGTCTCTTTCCGCATGATACCAGAAATGTTCAGACTGGTGCTCCGGAGCGGAAAGAGAGAAAAGGGTATCTCTTCCTTCGAGGCCTTTATCATCTCCCTGGCTGGCCGAGTAGGCACGGGTAACCTGGCTGGTGTAGCCACTGCCGTGGTTATTGGCGGTCCTGGTGCCGTGTTCTGGATGTGGCTCATCGCCTTGTTAGGTAGTGCCACAGCATTCTTTGAGTGTACGTTAGCTCAGTTATATAAGGTAAAAGGCGAGAAGAATTTTATAGGAGGTCCTGCTTACTACATGCTGCATGGTGCCCGCATGAAAGGGCTGGCTACTTTCTTTGCCCTCCTGAGTGCCGTTTGTTTTGGCGTGGCTTATAATTCCGTGCATAGCAATACCATCTGTGCTGCTTGCCAACAAGCTTTCTCTGTGGACCCTCATGTCTTGGGAGGCTTCCTGTTCGTCATGACGCTGCTCATTATCTTTGGTGGTATTCAGCGTATCGCTAAGGTAAGCAGCATCTTGGTGCCTATCATGGCATGTGGCTATATCCTGCTTGCTTTTGTGGTGATAGCCTTGAATATCGATAAGATTCCAGCATTGTTCCAAGAGATTATCGGGCAGGCCTTTGGTCTCCGCCCTATGGTGGGAGGTGGCTTGGGAGCCGCATTCTTACAGGGCATCCGTCGCGGCTTGTATTCCAATGAGGCAGGTATGGGAACCTCGCCAAACGTGGCAGCTACCGCGGTAGTCTCTCACCCTGTCAAGCAAGGTCTCATCCAGGCATTTGGCGTGTTTGTGGATACGCTGGTTATCTGTACGGCTACCGCTTTCATCATCTTGGTGAGCCCTGTGCAGATGGATGGCAGCGTGAATGGCATCCAGCTTACGCAGTTAGCGCTGGAGAATGAGATAGGTTTTGGAGCCACAGTCTATGTAGCATGCACCGTGCTCATGTTTGCCTTCAGTACCATCTTGTCCAATTATTATTACGGAGAGTCCAACCTCCGTTTCTTTACGCAGAACAAGACCGTGCTTCTGGTGTATCGCATCATGGCTGCAGGCGTGGTGTTCTTTGGTTCCATTGCAAGCCTGGAATTAGCTTGGAGCTTAGCAGACATCGCTACAGGTGTCATGACCCTTTGCAACTTGATTGCCATAGTCTTCCTCACCCGCCCAGTAGTGCGTTTGCTGAAAGATTATGTTTCCCAGCGCAAGCAGGGTAAGGACCCAGAATATAAAGTTTCTAATACCCCAGGGATTGAAGGGGATGTTAGTTGTTGGTAAACTTTTTTTCTTGTCATCCTGAACGCAGTGAAGGATCTCGTCCAATATTCCTTACTGGATTGGACGAGATCCTTCGTTTCACTCAGGATGACAAAAGGGGTAGTCTTGTGTAAACTGTCATCCTGAACGCAGTGAAGGATCTCGTCCAATATTACCTAACTGGATTGGACGAGATCCTTCGTTTCACTCAGGATGACAAAAGGGGTAGTCTTGTGTAAACTGTCATCCTGAACGCAATGAAGGATCTCATCCAATATTCCTTACTGGATTGGACGAGATTCTTCGTTTCACTCAGAATGACAATGGGGAGAATGTAAAAAGGGATGACAAATGTTCTTATTTACTCCCCACCGGTTTCTTAGAGAAAATAGCCTTAATCCTGTTCATATCAAATTTTGATGAACGGTCATAGAAATAGATGCCATTCTGCTCTTGTTCCACATCGGTGAGCTGGGTGTAGCAGTAACCCCATACATTATCAGAAATGCTCATGAGTGCATCTACCTGTCCTTCCAGGCGAGCGTAGAACTCCTCCAGGGAGTGAGGTGGCTCTCCGTAGCCCCATGACTGGTTAGAGTTTCCTGTAGAAGTATCCTGTCCCTTAACCCATTTAATGCCGCCAAACTCATCCAGAATGTATGGCATGGTAGGCTGGGTGTAAGTCAGGTACTTATACACATTCACGTCGGTAGGACGGTTGTAACCCACATTGGTCCAATACAGATCTATTGGGTCATGAGGACCGGCAAACCATTTTCCATCCTTATAGATAATGTCTTTCAGCTTGGCAGGGTCTTGCTCATAGTTGTGTGTGGTATAGATGTCCGTCTTTACGTGAGCACCACCGCTGACATCGTGGAACGGACGGGTAGGGTCCAGCTGCTTGGTCAGGTTATATAGGTCGGTCACAAAGCGTGGGAACTGTACGCGGTCTGGCCAGAACTCCTCGTTCATTGGGGTCCAGGTTACGATGGAAGGGTGGTTACGGTCGCGAACAATCTCCTCGCTCCACTCGTTAGTGAAGTTACGGGCTACCTCTGGGTCATTACAGTTCATACCCCATGATGGAGCCTCGCCCCAGGTGATATAGCCTAATTTATCTGCCCAGTAGTGGAAACGCTCCTCAAACACTTTCTGATGCAAGCGCGCACCGTTGAAACCTGCCTGCATGGACAGTTCTATGTCATGCTTCAGTGCTGCGTCAGATGGAGCCGTCCAGATACCCTCTGGATAGAAGCCCTGATCCAGGACCAGTCGCTGATAGAAAGGCTCATTGTTGATATAGGTCTTGTTGCCCTCAATATGAATCTTGCGCATACCCACATAAGAGTCCACCTTATCTAATACATTACCCTGAGCATCCTTTACTTCATAGGTCAGGTCATAGAGGTAAGGAGCACCAGGAGCCCAAAGTTTCATGTTCTTCACCGGCAGGACCAGCGTAGAGGCATCGTTGGCAGGTGCTGTCTGCTTAGCCACCACCTTACCCGCATCTTTCAGGGTCACGGTCAGGGTAGCATTGCTGGACTGGAAGAAATGAGGGCGGATTACCACCTGCTTCTGGTCAATGTCTGTAACCACCTGTGCGCTCTGCAGGGCATTAGGGTTTACAGGCTCCATCCATACGGTCTGCCAGATACCAGTGGTACGGGTGTACATACATTCAAACTGGTTCAGTCGCACGTTCTGCTTTCCGGCCGACTGCTTCAAGGTACGGGTGTCACTATAGGCATGCACCACCAGCGAGTGGCTTTTTCCATCGGCCACAAACTTGGTTACATCGATACTGAAACCGGTAGAACCACCAAAATGGCGACCAGCTAATTCGCCGTCAATGAATACTTCGGAATTATAATAGACCGCCTGGAAGTTCAGCAGCACGTTCTGTCCGGCCCATTCTGCAGGCATCTGAATGGTACGCTGGTACCAGATGTTGTTGATGAAATCCGTATACCCCACACCAGACAGCTTGCTCTCCGGACAGAAAGGTACGGTAATCTGGTCCTTGAAGCCCTGGCTCTTGAAAAGCTGTCTCTCCATACCGGAACCTACAAAATCAAACGTGTAGCTCCACTGGCCATTCAGGTTCACCCAGTCTTGGCGCTCAAACTGTGGACGTGGATACTCAGGTCTTGGCTGCTGGGCAGACAACCCCAGGCACCACACAAAAGTCATCAGACATATTAGTAGTTTCTTCATAAAAAATTTGGGTTAATGTGGTTTGTGAAAATTTTTACAAATATACAAAATTACTCCTATAAAGCGGGTGTGAGAATTGAAATCTCAGTTTCAAAATGGAGAAAAAAGGGGTTGAAAGATAATTTTGACACGATTTTGGTCAAAAATGATAAAAAGTGGTATTTCTTTGACAAATGATTATCCTAAAAAATGATGTATCTTTGCAAAAAGAAAAATTATAATAACCTTTAAAATTTAGTCAGATGAAATTAACAGACATTCTTTCTGAAGGATTCAACCCTGCAGAGTGGGAGGCAAAGGGCTATCAGTTGCCTAAATTTGATATTGCTGCAGTGGCAAAGAAGACACACGATGAGCCTACTTGGGTTCACTTTGGTGGAGGTAACATCTTCCGCGCATTCCCTGCTGCTATCTTGAACGACGCACTGAATACCGGTAAGTACGACAGAGGCGTGATTGTGGCAGAGACTTTCGACTACGAGGTAGTAGATAAGGCTTATGCTCCATATAACAACCTGTCACTTTTGGTTAGCCTGCAGTCTTCAGGTACCATTGAGAAGAAAGTGATTGCTTCTGTAACAGAGGTCTTGAAGGGCGACTACCAGTTCGAGGATTGGAAGCGCCTGGTAGAAATCTTCCAGAACCCTACCTTGCAGATGATTTCATTCACCATCACAGAAAAGGGCTACTCTTTCAATGAGGCAGACCTGAGCCGTGGTCTTACCCCAGTATTCGCATTGGGTAAGGTAACCGCACTGTTGCTGGAGCGTTATAACGCAGGCAAGCTGCCATTGACCGTACAGTCTATGGACAACTGCTCTCATAACGGCGACAAGGTAAAGAAGGGTGTATTGGCATACGCAGAGCGATGGGTGAACGATGGCTTGGTTCCAGCCGACTTCCTGGCATACGTTCAGGATGAGACTAAGGTTACCTTCCCATGGTCCATGATTGACAAGATTACCCCACGTCCACACAGCAAGGTAAAGGAACTGTTGGCAGCCGATGGTTTCGAGGACAACGAGTACATTGAGACAGAGAAGCACACCTTTACTGCTCCATTCGTAAATGCCGAGGAAGTTCAGTACCTGGTTATTGAGGACAACTACACTAACGGCCGTCCACCATTGGAGTTGGGAGGCACCCTGTACACCACCCGTCAGACCGTAGATCAGGTAGAGACCATGAAGGTGACCACCTGTCTGAACCCATTGCACACCGCCATGTCTATCTATGGCTGCATGCTGGACTACACCCTGATTTCTGCAGAGATGGCCGATGAAGACCTGCGCGCCTTCATCCAGAAGATTGGATACATAGAGGCTATGCCAGTGGTAACAGACCCAGGCGTGCTGAATCCATACGAGTTCATTGGCGACGTCATCAACAAGCGTTTGCCAAACCCATTCATGCCAGATGCCCCACAGCGTATTGCCATGGATACCAGCCAGAAGTTGGCCATCCGTTTCGGTGAGACCCTGCGCAAGTATCATGAGCGTGGCTTGGACAAGAAGAACCTGGTACTCATCCCACTCACGCTGGCAGGTTACGCACGTTACCTCAAGGGCGTAAAGGATAACGGTGAGACCTTTGAGCCATCGCCAGACCCAATGTTGGCAGAGCTGCAGCAGATTGTCGCTCCACTGGAGATTGGCAAGGCAGAGCAGGATTGGAGCTGCCTGAAGAACCTGTACAGCCGCAAGGATGTCTTTGGCGTAGATCTCTACGAGATTGGCCTCGGTGAGCAGATTGAAGGCATGGTTAAGGAGCTGTACGCAGGTCTAGGTGCTGTCCGTGCTACCCTGCATAAGTATGTAACTGCAAGATAATATTTATTGTATTGTCATCCTGAACGTAGTGAAGGATCTCGTCCAATATTCCTTACTGGATTGGACGGGATCCTTCGTTCACTCAGGATGACAATTAAAAGGATCACAATTTTCTAACCCTTTTCAAGGGATTTCCCCCAAACACCATACGGTAAGCCTTATTTAGGGCCCTGATGTCAATCTTCATCACGCTGATGCCCGTGTACTGAGCCATAAGCGTAATGATAAGGTCTCTGCACTTTCTGGGCTCTACAGCCGGGTTAGGCAGTTCAGTATAACCCTCTACCTCCATCTTCATGCAGATATGCCAGATGAAATCATCATCGGCTTGCTCTGGAAGCCAGTATCTCAGGATTCTGCGTACACAGAAACGGTGGATATGAGCATGGAAGAACTCATAGGTTTCCTCCATCTTTCCCCAAAGCAGCACGTAGCCTTCTAGCGAGTTCTCTATTTTCATAATGGCTAAGTCTTAATGACCTTAATGACAAATGACCTTAATGACCAACTGTGGTAGCTGACTTATGATACATGCCATCATTCGACTGATAGATTAGCCCCTGTTTGCACCAGTTCTTCAGCATCTGACGGACACTGTTGTGGGTAGTCATACCCCCTTTTACCGCCACACTCTGCTGATAAGCCTGCTCAAAACTGTAATCCGTGGATAGACGCTCAAAGATATTGTCATTCCTGCCTCTGCGAGCACGTATGGAGTTGCTGCTGGCGGCATAGTTCTTGGACTCATAAGCCTGCTCAATGCGCTCACGGAAGAAGTATAAGTCGTTATCCAGCAGGTAGTCGGCCACCGTGTCAAACAACTGTAGCATCTCCTGGTTCTGCAGTTTCTCCATCGTTTCTATCCACATACTTGGATCCTTCTTGAGTCTCACTTCCGTACCGTTCACGCCAAACTTCTTAATCAGCTGCTCCGCCACTCTTGGAAGCATCAAGGCACAGGTGATACGCTGGGCGTTCACACAGCCTCGCATACGCTGTCGAGCCAGTACACGATCGTCATTCTTGATGGCTTCCAAGCGAATCATCTCCAGCCATTCTCTGCCTCTTTCCTCCAGCTTAGGAAGCGTAATGTTTCCTTTCATGAATGGAAGCAGATGGGCTATTTCCTGAATGCTCTCAGACTGTTTTGGGGTGAGCTGTGCCGGATGGGTATCCAGCGGGGAGAAGGTGTTATCTGGCGTTCGGGCAATGGAGATACGGGAGAGGAGTCCATCGGTGTAATTGGTAATCACACGGTAAAGGGCATCCTGCGTACCGCACATGGTCACATTCCAAAGCAACTTATCAATATGTACGCGAACAGCATCGGCGCTCTTGGCCTCGCGGTCGTAGCGTGCTTCATCGTAAGCCTGGCGAAGCATGACCGAGAAATCACTTACACTCTGCTTCCACTTTAAAGCCACATTATCTGCTTCGGGGGTGAAAGAGAAACAGTGCTTACCCTCTGTATTTGAAAGACGCTCCGCAATGTTAGCCACCGTGTTATTCAAGGTCAGCATACGCACGGGGAGTTGAGGCTGTTCCGGAGCCTTTCCGCTTTTCATACGCTTGGTCTTGGAAGCCCATTCCTCTTCCTGCTGGGTGTACATATCCGTTTCCGTCTGCAGTTCCTTCATCCAAGCTGCTATCACATCGTCCAGCTGACCTTTTCCAGAGGCAAACTCACCCACAATGAACGACATGAGGTTCAATCCTTTTACTCTTCCGTGTACATCCAGCTTCACGTCGGTAGCCAGCGCACCAATAGCCGGAGCAATGGCTATCAGGGTAGGGAGAGCCAGGTTATGACCTGCCGCATCAATGGATTCTTTCACCCCTTTCGGCATTTTAGGCAGCTTGTCATAGTGATACAACTCATCGGCTTTCTGCATCTCATCCAATGCGTTAAGCAATTCAGAATCAGTCCCATTTGCGTCTTTTAATTGATCCTGACGAAAAGCGTTCAGCACATCCTTTATGCGCTTGGGCATCTGGGTACGGCGTTCCGCCAGCGCAGAATCTATACACTTAAGTTTCTGAACCTCAGGGAACCCATCATAGCAAGGAATAACCTTATCCAGGATTTCACGGTCAAACCCACAGATATGGCGCAGATTCACTGCCAGCTCAAAAGTAAGCACATCACGGTTAGATTTCACCGGCTCCTGCCCATCGTTATACATTTCCCACCATTTCTGAATAATGGCAGAGTAGGGGATTCCGGAATAGTTTAGCGGACTGGCATCCTCTTCCTTCTCTCTTGTCATTCCTGACAGTCCTTCTTCATTCCCCTTTGTCATTCTGAACGCCAGTGAAGAATCTCCGTCCAACGAGGACTGTCCTTCTTCACCCTCTTTTGTCATTCTGAACGTCAGTGAAGAATCTCCGTCCAATGAGGACTGGGTAATATTGGACTGAGATTCTTCGCTTTCGCTCAGAATGACAGTCGTATTCACTCCACCATTCTCAAACAACTCTTCGCATAAATACAGCAAATCATCCTCCGTATTCCCCGTTGCAAAAAACACACGAGTAATATCTTTAGCACCCTTATCAAACTCCACACCCAGGAGCTCGCTGGCCCACTGCAGGTTCTCCACATTATTCAGTTCCGGATGTCTTTTGAACACCACATGCAGCCCCTCGCCACGAGCAGAGCGCTCCAGCATGAGTAATCCTAACGCCTCCTTCTTCTCCAGCACCTTCGCAATCACCCCAGGCAGCTGCTCCGCAGGGATATGATCTATATCCATGCCCACACTGGAGCTGAGCTGTGTAGCCCCTTTCAGGGAACCATCCTCATTCGGCAGACAGCTGTAGTTAAACTGAATCAAACGCTGTTTAGCTTTCTCGTTTCCCTTGCGAGCCAATGCTAAGTTCGTAAGATGCGCCTTACTGGAACGTAAGGACTTATACTCCTCTGCAGAGGTCACTGGAAAGGCCTTTTTGCGGCCTTTTTCCAGTTTAATGTAATAGCAACTCATTGAATGTTAGTATTTAGATAGATACTCTCTTAACGCCTGCGATGCATCATAAGCCTCGTCCAGAATGGTATCAGCCATATCCAGAGACTCATCCTCTCCAATTCTGATGGTTAGAAAGATATCACCATCCTTCAGCTTACTGATTCTGCCGTGAGCCAGCTTGTGAATCAGTTTAGACCTCACTCTCACTCTGCGCTTCTTGATGACCTCAAAAGAACCATCTGTCAACTGATGGACAGCACACTCACCATGAAAGGCCTCCATTCTCTCTGGCACCGCATTATCTGGTGCAAAATGAATCTGATCATTACCCAGGAAACTACCTGTACCACTCAACTGAATGAGTTCATTATTCTTTTCCATAATTTGAGTTGAATTGCGAGAGAAACATTGGGATTCTTGCGCGCTTTACCTAGGAATATCCTCCGCCTGTTCCAACTCAGTTAATTTAAATTTTACGAATATCCTCCACCGTTACATTCTGGTACTGCTTACCGTTATACTCATTCAAACGGAAGCGAAGCTTAGCAGCCACCAGTTCCCCGGCATAAAACTTACAAAGCGCATCCTTACCCTTCAAGTCACAGAGGAAACTATCTGCATACTTGCCACCAAACTCCTGGAGCTCAAGGGTAGAGACCTCCACCTTACCACTCTCCGATTTCTGCGAGTTAAACTCGGAAACCTCGCTCTGTCTTACTACTTTAAAAATTCCAAACATAATTATTTGCTTGTCTCCGGTGAAAAGAAACCGGCACCGCGCCAGGTTTCTGTCCTTCGACTGATGCAAAGATAGGGAGCAAATGACCAAT
>JAUNHZ010000250.1 GCA_030523705.1 Bacteroidales bacterium | reverse complement strand
TAAACATCGATGGTGTACTCTGTCAGCATACTAGCCAACTTGATATTAGTACCACCCTTACCAATAGCCAATGAAACCTGATCTGGCTCCAGATAGACCTCTGCCTTACGCTCCTCGGCATTCAGTACCAATGAAGAAACGTTTGCAGGGCTCAATGCACGACGGATGAACAATTCGATGTTTGAGCTATAGTTTACCACGTCGATGTTCTCGTTGTGCAACTCGCGAACGATACCACGAACACGGCTACCCTTGACACCCACGCAAGCACCTACTGGATCAATTCTGTCATCATAGCTCTCTACAGCCACCTTAGCACGCTCACCTGGGATACGAGCCACCTTCTTGATGGTAATCAGGCCATCGTTGATTTCAGGAACCTCAGCCTCCAATAAACGCTCCAGGAATGCTGGAGATGTTCTACTCAGGATAATCTTTGGATTGTTATTTGCGTTATCTACGCGGAGAACCACAGCACGTGCAGTCTCACCCTTACGGTAGAAATCGCCAGGGATCTGCTCGCTCTTTGGCAACAGCAGCTCGTTGTTATCCTCATCTACCATCAAGGTCTCACGCTTCCAAACCTGATAAACCTCGGCAGCAACAACCTCACCTACCTTGTCCTTATACTTGTTGTACAGGTTATCGTGCTCCAGATCCAAGATTTTGCTAGCCAAAGTCTGGCGAAGATTCAAGATGGCACGTCTACCGAAGTCAGCAAAATGAACCTCATCACTTACTTCCTCACCAATCTCATAGTCAGAGTCAATCTTCTTTGCCTCGGACAGAGAAATCTGGCGGTTGGTATCAGTAACCTCACCATCGGCAACTACTTCACGGCTACGGTAGATCTCACAGTCGCCCTTGTCAGGGTTTACAATCACGTCGTAATTGTCGTCACTGCCAAACATACCCGCAATCACCTTACGGAAGCTTTCCTCTAAAACGCTGACCATAGTAGTACGGTCGATATTCTTGGTTTCCTTGAATTCCTGGAACGTTGCAATCATATCGATTGCCTCTGCTTTCTTAGCCATATTTTTATTTGAAACTTATTAGATATTTTGTGTATTTAACTTCGTTATAAGCCCAAGTCAGGTCTTCCTCCTGCATTACTGGGCGTTTCTTGCCTTCCACCTTTACCTTCTTGGTGACAGTCAGGGTGAAATGCTCATCGGTTGCCTCCTTCAAAATGCCTTTGTACTTGGTTCCATCGGCAGCCAGGACTTCTACTTCCTTTCCGATGTGGTTGATATACTGCTGGATGACCTTAAAAGGCTGTCCAATTCCAGCTGAACCTACCTCCAGTTCATAATCTTCTTCATCGCGATTCAAATGATCCTCGATAAAACGGCTCAGTTCAACACAATCTTCAATCCAGACACCTTCTGCATGGTCAATTTCTACCACAATGCGGTCATCGGGACTGATAGTCACATCTACCAAGAAATAATCTTTTCCACTCAGCCACTCTTCAACTAGCTGATTAACAACTTCTTTCTTTATCATGAATCTTATATTATAATACAAAAAGGAGGCTTTGTCAAGCCCCCTTCACTTCATCTTCGGTGCAAAGTTAGTGAATTTCTGCAAAATACAAAAAGAAACACTAAAAATATTTGAAAATCATTCGTTTTCCCAACGTTCAGGCAGGAATTCCACCAAGCCTTCCTCGTCTTTCGACAAAATCACCCTGCATGCTTCCTTAGGAAGGTTATAGCTTCGGGTGCGCTGGGTGGTCAAATCGGACACCATGAGCAAGTGCTGCTCATCAAATGGCTTAAACGTAATTTTCAATGTATCGGTAGCCACTACATTTTCATAGAGCAGGCTGTCGTTCACATAGATTTGAGTAGAATCTCCCACAAAGCCCTGAGCCAGTTCCAACTGATAGAATCCCTTAGCCTCTACCTCTTCCATCTTCTCAAAACTGAGGGATAAAAAGAAGATGACCACAAACAGCACGGCAAAGCTCATGGCTGCCACGCCTACCAGAAACTGCTTATCCTTAATTTCGCAGCACTATAACATTAAACATATTTTAAGGTCCTGAGCAA
>JAUNHZ010000074.1 GCA_030523705.1 Bacteroidales bacterium | reverse complement strand
GTTGCTCAGGACCTTAAAATATGTTTAATGTTATAGTGCTGCGAAATTAAGGATGCAGAAATAATTTTGCCGGTAAGGAAAAAGGCGTACCTTTGCAGCGAATTCAAATAAGCCTAGAAGGCCTTTAGCACCAAACTTCAATCTGAAAGGATTATTTTTAAAATCGGCAGTCTTAGTATTTGAATGTAATCAGGCTACAGGGATACCTGCTAAGCCAAATGAATATAACATGAGAGTTAACCACAGACTCGCCAATCTTTTCAAGAACTTCGTTCAGCCATCTGCGCTGGACATTGTCACTGTACAAGATGCATGCTTTGCTCATCAAAAGTACAGTGCCTATGAAATTCAATAAACTTGTTGAGTTCCCAGTTTTATCACATCTACTTTGTGATCTTTGCTTGTGCAGTCTATCGGAGACTATGCATCAGGCAAATGTATGCTTGACCATTGGTCAGTTCACGACCTGGATTGTACTTCATCGGTTCATTTCATGCCGCTGTTGAATTATAAATTTCTACCGTACCTACTCCTAACCATTCTGGCACTGGAGTTCAATAAAAATCAACGAATATAGAAATTTATAAAAGAAAAGTAATATGAAAAATAATAACAGCAACAATAATAACAAGAACGATAAACCTTTCTACTATTTCCCACCTCAAGAATTGTTGGATTTGAGCAGAAACGAAGACAATACCAACACCATTTGGATTGGCAATCTCAGCAACAATGTAGACGCTGAAACACTGACCAAAGCATTTTCTCGCTACGGCAAGGTGTCTAACAGCAGAATCATTCCTAGCAAGAATGAATTGATTGACCACTACGGTTTCATTGACATTGAATCTGATTGCTTAGAAAAATTACTGAACGATGAAATCATCATTGATGATGTAAAAGTCAAGGCCAGACTGGCTAAGCATAAGCCAAGTGCACGTTCCCAAAAGATTAACCGCTACAAAAAATATCTGCGAGAGAAGTTCGGAGTGGATTTTTCTCACATAAATAAGGGAGAATAAGATTAAAATATCAAAAAAAACTTTTTTTTCTTTATATAAGGTAAAAGGATAATAGTTTTTTTTCTACCTTTGCGCCCAAAATCAACGATGATGGACAAGAATATGCAGAAAAATCTAGTTATCGTGGAGTCTCCTGCAAAAGCTAAGACCATAGAAAAGTTCCTGGGAAAGGACTTCAAGGTCATGTCAAGCTATGGACATATCCGCGACTTAAAGAAAAAAGAGTTTAGTATTGATATAGAGACATTCAAGCCTATCTACGAAATCCCATCGGACAAGAAGGATTTGGTAAAGAGCTTGAAGGAGAGTGCAGAGAAAGCAGAAACTGTATGGCTGGCATCCGATGAGGACCGCGAGGGAGAGGCTATTTCCTGGCACCTGAGCGAGGTGCTGAAATTAAATGCAGAGACCACCCGCCGTATCGTATTCCATGAGATTACCAAGTCTGCCATCCTGGAGGCTATTGAACATCCAAGAACCATAGACCTGAATCTGGTCAATGCACAGCAGGCTCGCCGTGTAATGGACCGCATCGTAGGTTTCAAGGTTTCCCCTATCTTATGGAAGAAAGTAAAGCCAGCCTTGTCTGCCGGACGCGTACAGAGCGTTGCCGTGAGACTGATTGTGGAGCGTGAACGTGAAATCCTGGCATTCCAGGCAGAGGCTGCTTTCAAAGTAAGCGCCATCTTTACCCTGGAAAATGGCACAGAGCTGCGTGCAGAACTGAACCGTAAATTCAATACGCAGGCTGAGGCAGAAGCCTTCCTGGAGACTTGCAAGAACGTGGATTTCCGCATCAGCGATGTGCAGACCAAACCAGTAAAGAAGTGTCCTGCACCTCCTTTCACTACCAGTACCCTGCAGCAGGAGGCTGCACGCAAGCTGAACCTTACCGTTACACAGACCATGCTGATTGCTCAGCACTTGTATGAATATGGTTTGATTACCTATATGCGAACCGATAGCGTAAATCTGTCCAAGCTGGCGCTGGCACAGTGTGCTAAGGTAGTAGAGGAAAGCATGGGCAAGAACTACGTGCAGGTACGTCAGTTCAGCACACAGACTAAGGGTGCGCAAGAGGCTCACGAGGCTATCCGCCCTACAGACATGAGTGTGTCTGAGATTGAAGGTTCTGTTCAGGAACGCCGCTTGTATGACTTGATCTGGAAGCGCACCATTGCCAGCCAGATGGCTGACGCACAGCTGGAGCGTACCACGGTAAGCATTAACAAGGAGAACGACAGTGACAATATATTCCTGACCTATGGTGCTCAAGTGAAATTCGACGGTTTCCTGAAGGTTTACCGTGAAAGTACCGATGAGGACATCGAGCAAGAAGATGAGCGTCTGCTCCCTCCTCTCACCATCGGCGAGCTGGTACAGTCACAGGAAATCACCGCTATAGAACGTTTCACCACTCATGCCCCTCGCTACACCGAGGCATCGCTGGTAAAGAAAATGGAAGAGTTAGGTATCGGACGTCCATCAACCTATGCGCCTACCATCAGTACTATCCAGCAGCGTGAATATGTACAGCGTGGCGACCGCCCAGGTACTGAGCGCAACTATACCGTAATGACCCTGAAGGGAGATACCATTGATACACAGGTACGCCAGGAGACCGTGGGTTCCGATAAAGGCAAGCTGATTCCTACAGATACCGGTTTGGTAGTAAACGACTATCTGATGGCTCACTTCCCAGGCATCATGGATTATAACTTCACCGCACACGTAGAACGTGAGTTCGATGAGGTAGCTGAAGGAAAAGAGGAGTGGAAGAATTTCATTGGCGATTTCTATGGCAAGTTCATACCAGAAGTAGAGAATGCACAGCATGAGCAGACAGAGCACAAGGTAGGTGAACGTCAGTTAGGCGTAGACCCTGTGACCGGAAAGCCTGTAAGCGTAAAAATCGGAAGATTTGGTCCTGTAGTACAGATCGGTTCTATTACCGACGAGGACAAACCACGATTTGCCCAGATGAAGAAAGGCCAGAGCCTGCGGACCATTACGCTGGAAGAGGCATTGCAGCTCTTTGCCTTGCCACGTACACTCAAGGATTTTGAGGGCTCACCTATCACCATCGGTGCCGGCAAGTTTGGTCCTTACATCTGTCACAACAAGAAATACATCAGTCTTCCAAACCCATGGGACCCAACAACCATCTCTTTTGACGAGTGTGTCCAGCTCATCCTGGAAAAGCGAAAGGAAGAGTTGCAGCGCCATCTCAAGAGCTTCGATGAACTCCCAGGAATGGAAGTCCTGAACGGACGCTATGGCCCATACATCAGCTATCAGAACAAGAACTACAGACTGCCAAAGAATGCAGATCCTGAGAAGCTGACATTAGAAGAATGCCTAAAAATTATTGAAAGCCAATCTTCTGCAGAGAAAAAGACTGCTCCAAGAAGAACTGCACGAGCTAAAAAATAAAAACATGAAACGTATCATCCTGTTGGGATATATGGGAGCTGGCAAGACTACCGTGGGTAGAGAGCTGGCTAAACGACTGAACTTGAGATTCTATGATTTGGACTGGTATATTGAGAGCCGGTTCAAAAAGAAAGTCAGTGAAATCTTTGCCTTGGAGGGCGAGGAAGGATTCCGAAAGAAAGAACGCAATATGCTGCACGAAGTGGCAGAGTTCGAAGATGTTGTCATCAGCCTGGGAGGTGGAGCTCCCTGCTTCTTTGACAATATGGAATACATAAACCAACAGGCAGATACCGTTTACCTAAAAGGTACCCCAGAGGTACTCTTCCAGCACCTGATGATGGCCAAAGGCAAACGCCCACTGCTGGAAGGAAAGAACCCTGAGGAACTGAAAGCTTACATTGAAGAAAGCTTGCAGGGACGAGAACCATTCTACAGCCAAGCCAAATATGTGTATAACATAGAGGTCATGGGTACCGTAGAGATGGTCGACAAAAGTACAACAGAAATTATAAAAATGATAGAAAACCGTTAACCTTACTGAGTAGAATGAAAAAATGGCGTATTGAGGACTCCGAGGAACTCTATAACATCAAGGGTTGGGGAGTAAACTATTTCGGTATCAACGATAAGGGACACGTTTATGTGACCCCTCGCAAGAATTCAGTTCAAGTTGACCTGAAAGAACTGGTAGACGACTTGGCAACCCGCCATGTCACAGCTCCGGTCCTACTCCGTTTCCCAGACATCCTGGATAATCGCATTGAAAAGACTTCCGACTGCTTTACAAAGGCAGCCAAGGAATATGATTACCAGGCCGAGCATTTCATCATCTTCCCTATCAAGGTTAACCAGATGAGACCGGTTGTTGAAGAGATTATCAGCCATGGTAAAAAATTCAACTTAGGTCTGGAGGCTGGTTCAAAACCAGAGTTGCATGCCGTATTAGCTACCAACATGGACTCCGACAGCCTCATCATTTGTAACGGTCATAAAGACCAGAACTTTATTGAGCTGGCTCTGCTTGCCCAGAAAATGGGTAAGCGTGTGTTCCTGGTTATCGAGAAACTCCCTGAGCTCAAGACTATTGCAGAAGCAGCAAAGAAACTGGGCGTGAAGCCAAACTTAGGTATTCGTATCAAGTTAGCTTCATCGGGAACAGGAAAATGGGCTGAGAGTGGTGGCGATGCCAGCAAGTTTGGCCTTACCTCTTCTGAGCTGCTGAAAGCCCTCCAGATGCTGGATGAAATGGGGCTGCGCGAGTGCCTGAAACTGATTCATTTCCACATTGGTAGCCAGATTACCAAGATACGCCGTATCTCCACAGCGCTCCGTGAGGCGGCTCAGTTCTATGTACAGCTGCATGCCATGGGATTCAATATTGAGTTCGTGGATTGTGGCGGTGGCCTGGGCGTAGATTACGATGGTACTCGCTCCAGCAACAGTGAAAGTTCTGTGAACTACTCTATCCAAGAGTATGTAAACGACTGTGTTTACACCTTGGTGGATGCAGCCAACAAGAACGGAATTCCTCATCCTAACATCATTACAGAGGGTGGTCGCTCTCTTTCTGCTCATCACTCTGTACTCATCATGGATGTACTGGAAAGCGTGAGCCCTGCTCAGATGCCAGAGGATTTCCATCCAAGTGAATCAGACCACCAGTTGGTACATGACCTGACCGAAATCTGGGACAAGCTCTCAAGCCGCTCAATGCTGGAAGACTGGCACGATGCCGAGGATATCCGTGAAGAAGCACTGGATTTGTTCCGCCATGGTATCATTGACCTGAAGACCCGCGCACAGATTGAGAGCCTTTACTGGAGTATCAGTCGTGAGGTGAGCGAACTCTGTCACACCCAGAAGCACGTGCCAGATGAGTTGAGAAAGTTGGATAAACAGATGAGCGACAAGTATTTCTGCAACTTCAGCCTTTTCCAGAGTCTGCCAGACAGCTGGGGCATTGACCAACTCTTCCCTATCATGCCTATTGCACGCCTGGATGAGAAGCCAACACGCAGTGCTACCCTTCAGGATATTACTTGCGACAGCGATGGTAAGATTACAACCTATGTAAACTATAACCAACAGACCAACTACCTGCCTTTGCACCCCGTAAAACCAGAGGAGCATTATTATATTGGCGTATTCTTAGTAGGTGCCTACCAAGAGATTCTGGGTAACATGCACAACCTGTTTGGCGACACCAATGCCGTACACATCTCTGTAACCAATGATCACTATGAGATAGACCAGCTGATTGACGGAGAGACTGTAGCCGATGTATTGGAGTACGTACAGTACGACCCAAAGAAACTGGTACGCCGACTGGAAATCTGGGTAAGCAAAGCCGTGAAGGAAGGTCGCATTACCGAAGCAGAAGGCAAGGAATTCATCTCTAACTACCGTGCAGGCCTGTACGGATATACCTATTTGGAATAATGGAAAAACTCACAGTCATAAAAGTTGGAGGAAAGATTGTAGAAGAACCAGAAAGCCTGCAAGACTTGCTGGACCGCTTCTGCGCTATCCCTGGATATAAGGTTCTGGTACATGGTGGTGGACGCTCTGCTACCAAGATTGCAGCCCAGCTGGGCATAGAGAGTCAGATGGTAAACGGCCGACGCATTACCGACGCGCCCATGCTCCAGGTTGTCACCATGGTCTATGGTGGATTAGTAAACAAGAACATTGTGGCACAACTTCAAGCCCGAGGACTGAATGCCCTGGGACTTACCGGAGCCGACCTAAATGTACTCCGCAGCGATAAGCGCCCTATCAAGGATGGAATAGACTACGGATTTGTAGGCGACGTGAAGGAAGCCAACAGCACCCTATTGGCCAAGCTTATTCAAGAAGGCATTGTACCTGTCATGGCTCCACTTACCCACGATGGTAAAGGAAACATGCTTAATACCAATGCAGACACCATAGCACAAGAAACAGCCAAAGCACTGGCACAGTCGTTTGATGTCACCCTCATCTACAGCTTTGAGAAGAAAGGCGTACTGCGTGATGCCGAGGACGATGAGAGCGTGATACCACACATCAACCGCGATGAATTCAAGCAATATGTACAAAACGGCACCATTCAGGGCGGTATGATTCCTAAACTGGAGAATGCCTTCCAAGCACTGGATGCAGGTGTAAAGAAAGTCATCATCACCCTGGCTCAAGCTATAGGCAGCGAGGGAGGCACCGTGATTGAATAGTTAAATAAATGTTAAAATAATGACACCGGGTGTAACTTTTCCAAGGTTCACCCGTGTTTTTTATAGAAGAATATGGAAGAATTGCGGTTCAGGACCGATATCCTACCTTTAAAGAACAAACTTTACAGGCTGGCCTTGCGCATTACACTAGACAGTGCAGAGGCAGAGGATATTGTGCAAGACACCATGATCAGGGTCTGGAGCCACCGGCATGAGCTTGACTCCCTGGATTCAGTAGAGACCTACTGCCTGACCATCTGCCGCAACCTTGCCATAGACCGAAAAGAGAAAAAGGATTCTCAAGTGCTGGAACTCACAGAAGAACTCCAAGACACCAAGCCCGATTTCTCCACCCCACATGAACATCTGGTACAAGATGAGCGCCTTGAGATTGTACACCAGCTCTTCAACGAGCTTCCGCTGAACTACAGAGAGGTGATGCAACTCCGAGACATAGAGGGGAAAAGCTATAAAGAAATTGCCAAGATTCTGAATCTATCCGAAGACCAAGTCAAGGTAAACCTATTCAGGGCAAGGCAACGAATTAGAGAACAGTTCAAAACAATAGATAATTATGGATTATAAGTACATTGAGCAACTGATGGAACGCTACTTCAACTGCGAGACCTCCCTACAGGAGGAGCAGATTCTGCGTAGCTTCTTCCAGCAAGAAGACATTCCTGCTGAGTTGCTTCCATATCGCGACTTATTCCGTTATCAGGAGAACGAAACCATAAAGGATACCTTAGGTGACGACTTTGACACCCGGATCCTCTCAATCATAGAGGAACCTGTGGTACAGGCAAAGCGCATCTCGCTGAAAGCTCGTTTGTATCCATTCTTCAAGGCTGCCGCCATGGTTGCCATCTTCCTTACCGTAGGAAATGCAGCAGAGCGCAGTTTCAATACCGAAGAGGAGCAAGACTTCCAGCAAACTACCATCATCAATCCGGGAATGAGCTACCAGCAAGCCACCTCGCCTCTTGAGATGGTCTCTAAAGACGTTAAACCGGTAACGATGGAGGAATCCCAGACAGACACCCTTGCGGCTCTCATAAAGCCTCTGGATGGCATAAAATAGATTTTCATTTGCTTTTTAATTAACAATAAACAATCTGTGAAACTGTGAAGTTTCAATTCTCTCAAATTTTTCATAACAATACTAGCTTGTTTACAAAAAAGGCCCTGCAGTGATGCAAGGCCTTTTTTATTCTATTGCTGTCTTTCTCTTATTCTGGCAGCATGACTACTTCTACATGGTTGTTCTGCTTCAGGATAATATCCTTGACAAACTTCTGTACCATCTGTGGTGTAGTAGCATTCAGTGTCTTGAGATAGTCTTGCTGGAAGTTCACGCCATCTTCTACCTGAGTTCTAATCATGCTTGTCCAGTAGCTGTTGGAACGCTGGTTCTCCTCGTACTGCTTCTGCATATATTCTTTTACCTTATCAAAGTATTTTGCCTCGATGCCCTTCTCGCCCAGATTTACCAGCGTAGAGTTGATGGTCTCCAATACCCAATCCAGTGTCTCTGGCTTGATAGGCAGAACGGTCTGCAATGCATAATCCACGGTAGTGCTCTTACTCAAGCTACCCTGAGTAGAGACAGAGTAGGTAGCACCTTTCTCCTCACGGATCTTCTCCAGGTAAATCATGGTCAGCACCTGTGCCACAATATCTACATTGATATCGTTCTGCAGGGTATAGTCGCAATGACCTGTCTGGAGCACGCCTACATAAGTCTGAGGATTCTCCATCTTACGCTTGAAGCTGTTGGTATTCACACCCTTTGCATAATCCATATGACGATCTACCCAATTCTCATTTCTGCCTGTAGCAGGTAGAGAAGCCAGATACAACTCACAATACTGACGGAGCTGTTGCTCATCAAAGTTTCCGGTGAAAATGAATGTGAAATCACCAGCATCGGACATACGGTCCTTATACATTTCCAAGATTCTATCATAGCTAACCTTCTTCAAGTCCTCCTGACTCATGGACTTCACACGAGGATTATTAGCATACAAGGTAGCACGCAAAGAATCCACAAAGGCATTGGTAGGCTCTGCATCACGATTCTCCAGCGCAATACGCTCACGCTCCATCAAGGCCGCAAATGCCTCATCATCGCGAAGAGGAGCAGTGAAAGTAAGATAAGTAAGCTGGAACATGGTTTCCATATCCTTTGGCATACAAGAGCCTGACACATTATCATAGAGAGCGCTGAAAGATGCAGATGCAGATGCCTGGATGCCACTCAGCGCCTTGCTCAGCTCATTACGCTTGAAGGTGCCCAGACCGCTGGCATTCATCACGGCGCTCAGCATATTGATATTTGGCAGTTCACGGGTATCATACAAACTGCTTCCACCCTTGCTGTAAGCAGACATCAATACCTGATCCTCACGATAGTCGGTCTTTTTAGAGATGACCTTAACTCCATTTGACAAGGTCCAGGTGGTAGTGCCCATAGCAGCATCCTTGGTCTCCTTCACCACCTTACCTGCCTTTGGAAGAACCGGAAGGATAGGCTCATTCTTTACATTATCCACATAAGCTTCTATCTTCTCTGCACGAGCAGCAGCTACAGCCGCACGCAAATCAGCCTCTGTTGGAAGTTTGAAACCTTCCTTATCTGGTCCCATCACTAACACAACCAAATTAGTATCCGTAGCAGAGATGAGTTCTTTCATGCCCATGTTGATAGCCTCAACTGGCAAGCTTGGTGCCAACTGATTAATCAATGTATACTCATCGGCCAGGCTTGGAATTGGCTCATTGTTGATAAAATGCTGGACATACTGGTTCACAAACTGCTCATTCTCCATCTTGTCTCTGTTTGAATAAGCCTTCTCCAACTGTGAGAGGTACTCCTGACGAGCTCTGTCGTACTCACTGGCAGTAAAACCAAACTCACGTACACGGAGTGCCTCACGCATGAGTGCCTGAAGAGTTTCCTTCTCCATACCTGGCTTAGGATTTGCACCAAACTGAGCAGCTTCCTTGGTCTTAGCCAGAATAAACTCGCCGTAAGAATAGCCGGCTGCAGTAAATGGAGCATCTGGTTTCTCAGAGAGTTCTGCAAAACGCTCATTCAGCATCATGCCAATTACAGATTCCATATACTGCTCCACCAGATACATCAGATTACCCTTCTCTGCGGTAGGATAAGCATCGGTCTTGAACATGAGCTCCATGATTTCTACTGGCTGCTCCTTATCGCTTGCCACGGCATAGATAGCCTCTGCATTATCGGCAACAGGCTCAAACACGCGCTCTGCAGGATTCTCTGGCATCTTAATGTCAGAGAACATTTCCTTGATTTTGTTCTCAATGCGATCTACATCCACATCACCCACTACGATAATTCCCTGAAGGTCTGGACGATACCATTTCTCATAATAATCGCGCAATGCTTTATATGGGAAATTATCCACAACATCCATGATACCGATAGGCAAGCGATAAGCATACTTGCTGCCAGGGAAAAGAATTGGGAAGCACTTCTCATACATACGCATGCTTGCTCCCATGCTAGAACGCCATTCCTCATGAATAACACCACGCTCCTTATCGATTTCCTCATCGGTAAGCAACAAGTCATTCGCCCAATCGTGCAGGATAAGCAAACAAGAATCTTGCAGGCCCACCTCTGCTGTAGGCACATTACTGATGTTATACACGGTCTCATCAATACTGGTATAGGCATTTACGTTCTGGCCGAACTTCACACCGCGGCTCTCCAGGTATCGCAACATCTGGTCGCCAGGGAAATGGGTTGTACCATTAAAGCACATGTGCTCCAAGAAATGCGCCAGACCACGCTGATTATCATCCTCCAATATGGATCCCACACGCTGTGCGATATAGAAATCTGCACGATGCTCTGGGAACTCGTTGTGACGGATGTAATAGGTTAAACCATTCTCAAGCTTTCCAATCCTTACCGCTTTATCTACAGGAATTGGAGGCATTTGCTGTGCACTCACTAGCCCGCTTACCAAAAGGAGCAGGAGTGCGAGGAACGTCTTAAACTTTCTCATCTTTATTGTTTGATTTTTATTCTTTCATAAAAGGAATTGCCACGTCCGATGGTTCCATGGCTTTTATCTGGGGCTTGAGGAAATACCAGAACAGTCCGCCAAACAGCACAAGGCAACAGATCATGACAACCACGGCTCCTATTGTGCCATAATACTCTGCTGCGGAAATGGTAGGGTCATCCATGCAATATGAACCAATGACGCTAACGCTGTTATTCACGATATGCAATACCATACATGGAATGACACTCTTGGTACGGACATATACCCATCCCAAGAAAAGGCCTAGAATGGTGGCATAGAAAATCTGAGTAGGATTCAAGTGCACAACGCCAAAAGCAATGGCAGATACCCAGATAGCACTGGCATCTCTCCATCCCATACGCTTAAGCTTACCGATGATTCCACTGCGGAAAGCCAGTTCCTCACCAATAGGGCCTATAATGGCAATAGCCAGCACACCTAAAGGCATGTCCAGAATCTCTTGTACTATTTCTTCTATCAAATCAGGGAGTTTCAAGAATTCGGTCAGGATGGAAAAGCCTTGTGACATGGCTACTAAAGCCACAATCAAAAGCGCCCATTGCTTGAGAGAAAGGCCTTTAAAGCGTAAATCCGACAAACGCAATGCCCCACTAAAGCTAAAGATCAGCGCCAGGATAATGGTACTGGCAATGGTTACAAAAACCTGCATTCCCGCATTAACCTCACCCATGGCCCCCATAGGTTCACCCCGCATCAAGCAGAGAAGCATATTCCCAAATATGCACAAAAACAACAGAGCCCACTGAATGGCCCAAAAGCCAATCATGAAACAAAGCGCAGTCCAAACGCCTTGCATCAGTTTCGAAAAAGTAGTATTCCTCATCTGAATCCTTATTTCAAGCACATTTCTACGGCATGGGCATCGCGCTGCAGTTGCTCCACCAACTGTTCTGGAGAGGAGAACTTCACCTCATTGCGCAAACGATGCACCACAGAAACATGCATGGTTTCACCATATATCTCTCGGTTAAAATGCAGCAAATGAACCTCCAGGGAAATCTTGCCGTCAAAACTAACGGTAGGCCTGTACCCTATATTCAGCATAGCCTTATAAGTATGCTCACCCAAAGAAGCCCAGACTACATATACGCCCACAGGCGGAAGCAACCGATTAGGGATATCCAATTCCAGATTTGCCGTTGGGAAACCCAGTTTCAAGCCTTTATGATAGCCAGAGACTACTTTTCCCGTGAAATCATAATACCTACCCAAGCACTGAGAGGCCTTATCCATCTCCCCCTCCTGAATAAACTGTCTAACCTCAGAAGAGCTCACGCCCTGTTCTTCACTAATGCGTTCTTCCTTAGCCTGCACCACCTTCATGCCCATCTCCTGACCATAGCGAACATAATCCTCAAAACCCTCGGAACGATTATGTCCAAAACGATGGTCATAGCCTATAAGCAACACGCGTACCTGCCACTCTTCATACAGATAAAGCATGAACTGATAGGCAGTCATCATGGACATTTCCGGAGTAAAATCAAGAAAGACGGTTTTATCTATTCCTTGCTCTTGTAACAAAGCCGATTTCTGTTCATTCGAAGTTAGCAAGGAAACTTGAGCCTGTGGCTGAACCACTAGGCGTGGGTGTTTTGCAAAAGTGATGACCATACTACCCAAAGAGGTAGATTTCGCCAAGTCGTGCAACTGCGAAATCAGGTATTGGTGTCCCCTATGAACCCCATCGAAGAATCCGATGGTAGCCACAAATCCCTCTCTTGTTTCTATATGTCCCTCAGCAAATACGCCCATAGGTATTGAATTTAGGACACAAAATTACAATTATTCTCTCATGTGGAAAAGAGAAAAGCTAAAAAGGCACAAATAATTTGCACATTTAAAGAAATAGATGTACTTTTGCATCGCCTAAGAGGAATAATCCGGCAATGGACTTGTAGCTCAGTTGGTTAGAGCAACAGACTCATAATCTGGAGGTCCTTGG
>JAUNHZ010000073.1:1608-12727 GCA_030523705.1 Bacteroidales bacterium | reverse complement strand
CCCTCTTTTTTTCTTGCCTCCAATTCTTGTAAGGAATGGCAGGATATGGACACGTGCCCATTCCAGTCTGCAGGTGCCTCTGGGTTACGTCGGTTCAGATGCACACCGGCCAAGTTGAACTCTTGCAACAATTCAAAATGCTCGTGAATGACAATCCTGGAATGATACTGGGCAGGGATGGCAGAAAGCAACTCCCGCACCTGTGCCACCGTACTCTCCGGTTTGCGCAGGTGCAGGCGTTCCAAGCCATCCTGAAAGAAACGGGTAATCTCCTCCGCTTCTTTCGGGAAGAAAAAGGGTAGTGTGATGACGATAATCATTACATGCGGAATAAGTCGAATGAGGCATCCCAGTCCTTGAAGACCGGCTCACGGCCCAGTTCTTTCAGTCGCTGGGTGATGACCTTGGCTGTACGCTCATCACTCACGCTGAACTGCTCCAGTGCCTGCGGATAGGTATGATAGCCTCCAGGATTGGTCTTGGACTCAGCCGACATGGTGGTCACGCCTAAGGTACACATATTGTCGCGGATAAACTCAGGCTCTCTGGTAGAATAGCTGATATCCACATCGTGGTCAAAGATTCGCATGGCAAAGGTAGCCTGAGCCAACTGTTTGTCGGTCATGAAACAGTTGGGCTGGAATCCTTCATTGCAAGCCGGGCGCATACGTGGGAAGTTGATGCTGTACTTGGTTCTCCAATAGTGCTTCTGCAGGTAGCGCAAGTGATAGGCCATCATGGTCACGTCGGTACGCCATTCTTTCTCCAGACCGATGAGTACACCCATACCAATGGAGTGAACGCCAGCTTGTCCCATACGGTCGAAACCATTACAGCGCCATTCAAAATTACTCTTCTGTCCCCTTGGGTGATAGATTTTGTAATTCTCTCTGTGATAAGTCTCCTGGAAACAGATGACACCGTTCATGCCATGCTTCACCAGTTCCTTGTAGTCTTCGGTAGAAAGAGGCATCACCTCAATCTTGATATTGGAGAAATACTTCTTGGCAATGTCAATGGCTGTAGCCAGGTAAGGAACACCAGCCTTGGCAGGGTTCTCACCTGTAACCAAGAGGATATTCTCAAATGGAGCCAGCTGCTTGATGGCCTTATACTCATTCTCAATCTGTTCTGGTGTAAGAATGGTACGAGCCATTGGGTTCTGGATATGGAATCCACAGTACACGCAGCTGTTAGAGCAACTGTTTGTGATGTACAGTGGAATGAACATACTCATGGTTCTACCGAAACGCTCTTCGGTATATTTGCGG
This sequence comes from Bacteroidales bacterium, assembly GCA_030523705.1. Taxonomy (GTDB): domain Bacteria; phylum Bacteroidota; class Bacteroidia; order Bacteroidales; family Bacteroidaceae; genus Minthousia. Next base: position 11,456 of record JAUNHZ010000073.1, on the reverse strand, counting down.
CTCAAGCGGGCCATGACTTCCAGGTAAGGCTCTGCTGCAGGAGAGAGCAGTGCCATGAAGTCGTCCACGTCGCAGTGCTGCTTGGCTAAGGCTCTGCGCACGTCTGTCTCAGTCTTGGAGGCAATCTTCTCTGTCGTCTCTTCCCAACTGATATGTTGTAATTCGTCTGAAAACATAGTTACAATTTTTGTTCTTTCTTCTTACACGCCTGGTAGGCGTATTCTTTCAGTGCATGAATGGACGGTTTCTCCCCACATAGCTCACACTTCTTGTCCTTTCCGAATTCCAAGCGCTGGAAATCCATGGAGAGGGCATTGAAGACGAGTAACTGATTGGTAAGCAGGGAACCTGTACCGGTAATGTACTTGACAGCTTCTGTGGCTTGCAGGGTCCCTATGGTTCCTGCCACACTGCCTAAGACACCTACCTGACTGCAGGTTTCCAGCTCTCCCTGGTGCGGAGGTTCCGGGAACAGGCACCTGTAGCAGGCAGAGCCGGGAATATGGGTCATCAGCTGGCCGCTGTACCGGTTTATTCCTCCTATGCAGAAAGGCTTCCCTGCCAGTACACAAGCATCGTTCACCAGGTATTTGGTGGCAAAGCTGTCTGTTCCCTCAATCACAAAATCATAGGCCTTGACCAGCTCCAGGAGATTATCTTCTGTCAGATACATCGGATAAGTAACCACCTTTACATCGGGATTGATGAGGCTCAGTTTCTCTGCGGCACTTTCCACCTTCATGCGGTTCATGTCGCGGGTATAGTGCAGCACCTGGCGCTGCAGGTTGGATATGCTCACCTCGTCGCCATCGGCAATGCCTAATGTACCCACACCGGCTGCAGCCAGATAGAGTGCAATGGGTGACCCCAAGCCGCCAGCACCAATCAGCAAGACCTTGCTGTTCAGTAGTTTCAGCTGTCCTTCTGTCCCAAAGCCTTCCAGCAGCAGATGCCTGCTGTACCGTCTTTTCTGTTCTCGTGTCAGTTCATGAACGTTTGTCTGCATCAGTTCATTTCAGTTTACGTAAGTCGTGTGTCAGCTTGGCTGCACAGAAGTTAGGGCCGCACATGGTGCAATATTCTCCATCGGTATGTCCTGCTTCCTCAAAATACTGCAGGGAGCGCTCTGGGTCCAGTGAAAGGTGGAACTGGTCTCTCCAGCGGAAGTCGAAGCGTGCCTTGGAAAGGGCATTGTCACGGATGGTTGCGCCTGGATGTCCCTTGGCCAAGTCTGCGGCATGAGCAGCAATCTTGTAGGTTACCACGCCCACACGCACATCTTCCTTGTTTGGCAGTGCCAGGTGCTCCTTAGGTGTCACATAGCAGAGCATGGCAGTACCTAACCAGGCAATCTGTGCGCCACCAATGGCACTGGTGATATGGTCGTAACCAGGGGCAATATCCGTAACGATAGGGCCTAAGGTATAGAAAGGAGCCTCGTGGCAGTGATCCAACTGGCGCTCCATGTTCTCACGGATCTTGTGCATAGGCACATGACCAGGGCCTTCGATGAATGCCTGTACGTTCTTGTCCCAGGCACGGGTCACCAGTTCACCCATGGTATCCAGCTCTGCAAACTGAGCGGCATCATTGGCATCGGCTGTACAGCCAGGGCGCAAGCCGTCACCTAAGGAGAGTGCTACGTCATATTGGGCTACAATATCACAGATCTCATCAAAGTGGTCGTACAGGAAACTCTCTTGGTTGTGGATAAGGCACCACTTGCTCATGATACTTCCGCCACGGCTTACGATACCACACAAGCGACTGTCGGCCAAGTGTACGTTGTGCAGACGGATTCCGGCATGGATGGTGAAATAGTCCACGCCTTGCTCACACTGCTCAATCAAGGTATCCTTATAGATTTCCCAGTTCAGGTCCTCCACGCGTCCGTTCACCTTCTCCAGAGCCTGGTAGATAGGCACGGTGCCTACCGGTACGGGACAGTTGCGGATAATCCACTCACGGGTCTCATGAATGTTGGCACCGGTAGAGAGGTCCATCAGGGTGTCACCTCCCCATTTGCAGCTCCATACGGCCTTGTCCACCTCTTCCTCTATAGAAGATGTGGTGGCAGAGTTACCGATGTTGGTGTTGATCTTCACGGCAAAGTTGCGGCCGATAATCATCGGCTCACTCTCAGGGTGATTGATGTTGGCAGGCAGTACGGCACGGCCTCTGGCAATCTCATCGCGCACAAACTCAGGAGTGATGTGGCTCTTGATGCCCAGTTCCTCACAGTTCATGTTCTCACGGATGGCAACATATTCCATCTCTGGGGTGATGATACCCGCCTTGGCATAGGCCATCTGAGTGATGTGCTTTCCCTGCTGTGCACGACGAGGGAGAGCGATGTGCTCAAAGCGCAAGCTGTCCAGGCTCTTGTCGGCCAGACGCTGTTTTCCATACTCGCTGGTAACCTCAGCCAACTGCTCTGTATCGTTACGCTCCAGAATCCATTCCTCACGCATGCGAGGAAGGCCCTTCTTCAAATCAACCTCAATGTTAGGGTCAGAGAAAGGGCCACTGGTATCATAGATATATACAGGCGCATTTGGCTCTGTATGAGGAATTCCTCGGCTGTCCTTCACCACAGTAGGGGTGAGGTTCACCTTAGTCATGCCCACCTGTATATTAGGGAACAATTTTCCCTGCATGTAGGCTTTTTCCCTTTTTGCGTATGCTTTGTTGTCTTGTGGCATAAATGTCGTTTTTACATGTTTAAGAATGCGGTAAGTGGAGAAGATGCCTCTGCACTGTCGGAGATGGCACCCAAACCTGCTTCATAAGCTCTGCGACCAGCAATGACTGCCTCCTTGAAGGCACGTGCCATCTCTACAGGGTTTCCGGCAACGGCAATAGCTGTATTCACCAAGCAGCAGTCGGCACCCATTTCCATGGCTTCTGCCGCATGGCTTGGAGCGCCAATACCAGCATCTACCACTACAGGTACGGTAGCCTGCTCAATGATGATCTGCAAGAAGTCCTTCATGCGCAAACCCTTGTTGGTTCCGATAGGTGCAGCCAATGGCATTACGGTAGCAGCGCCAGCCTCTTCCAAGTGCTTGCAGAGGGTAGGGTCTGCCTGACAATATGGTAATACTACGAATCCCAGTTTCACCAGTTGCTCGGTAGCCTTCAGGGTCTCTACAGAGTCTGGCAGCAAGTAGCGAGGGTCTGGGTGGATTTCCAGCTTCAGCCAGTTGGTGCCAAAAGCCTCGCGTGCCATCTGAGCGGCAAATACAGCCTCTTCGGCATTACGCACACCACTGGTATTAGGCAGCAACTGAATCTTTGGGTTCTGCACGATGTGCTGCTGCAAATCGTCCTGCTTGTCCTGCAGCTCAATACGCTTCATGGCTACAGTCACCATTTCCGTCTCACTGGCATCAATAGCTTGTGCCATCAGTTCATTGTTGTTGAACTTACCTGTTCCCAAGAACAGACGGGAGTTGAATTCACGTCCCGCAATGACTAGTTTCTTCATATCAATTGTATTAATCGTTTCATTTCTTCAACTGGGTTTTCTGCACGCAGTACAGTGCCACTCAAGGCAATACCCGTCACGCCTGTAGCCATAATATCTGGGATATCCTCGGCAGTAATGCCGCCAATGGCAACGATAGGCAAGTCAATGCCTTCAGCCTTCATCTGAGCCACAATCTGCTGATAGCCTTCCAAGCCTAAGATAGGCGAGAGGCCTTCCTTGGTGGTAGTAAAGCGGAAAGGGCCGCAGCCTATGTAGCTGGCTCCATGTTCCCAGTGTGCCTTCACGTCCTCAAACGTATTGGCCGTGCCACCGATGATACAGTCTGGGCCAAGCACTTTCCTGGCCTCTTCTATCGGCATGTCGTTCTTGCCCAGATGAACACCATCGGCACCCAGTTCCTTGACCAGTTCTACATGGTCGTCCAGGATAAAGGTAGCACCATATTTTCGACACAGCTTCAGGGCTGGCTTGGCTACTTCTCGGATTTCATCGGCGGTAGCCTTTTTCATGCGCAGCTGAATCCAGCGGCAGCCACCCTCCAAGGCTAACTCAATGCTCTTGAGGTAAGAGATCTGTTCGGTATAATGTGAGATAAACTGTATCATCCTCCAAAAGCTGCTTTTATGATGGTTACGTCGTCTCCCTCGTGCAGTGGGGTCTCCTCCCATGTAGAGCGAGTGATGATACGGTTGTTCACAGCCAGCGCCACGCCTCTTTCCGGCAGTGCCAGCTCTTGTGCCAGTTGCTGGATAGTCTCCGCCTCTGTCACTTTTTCTTCTCGATTGATCTTGATGTGTACAGACATAAAAATACCCTTAAATGGTTCATAATCATCTAAGGGTGGCTACATCAGAAAGAATATTCCGAATCACAGTCCCTGCGGCAGCATTACCTGCGTCAGGTTCATTGGGTATAATCTCAGCCTCATTCTTTTCCATGAAGCACCCCTTGTGATGATTTCAGTGCGAAGTTACGACTTTTATGTGAAAAGCGTATCAAGACTTTCGTTTTTTTTCTATATTTGCAAGAAAATAAAACGAAAATCATGAAAAAGTGCTTTTACCTGGCTGTTTTGGCCTGTATGTTTGCTGCGTGCAACCAGCCCCAGAGTACGGCTCCCGCAGAGGAGCCTGAAACACCGGAAGTCGTAGTTCCCGACACGGTAGTCCCAGCTCATTTCGAGTCGGAGGATGACGTGCGCGACTATCTGTGTGCCCATACTTACAAAAGTGACGAGAATTTTGTGATTGCTTTTGCCGACCATGCCAATGCCATTACTTATAATGAGATGCTGGTGGCTACCGTCACCATGGTGGTAGAGTTTACCGATTCTTCGGCAGTGCTGAAGGGCAGCGGTGCCTTGGGTGAGAGCACCATAGAGTTTACGTCCAAGAAGACGGGCAATGTCCTGGAGGACAAGAATGACGGAGTGCTTTACTGGGAGCAGAAGCAGTAAAGAGAAAAGGGTTTCGGGAGTGCATCCCGAAACCCTTTTCTCTTATTTCACTACGGCTGCGAAACCACCGTTTCGCGCCATCTTGATGGTCAGCTTGGTGTTTGGATCTACCTGCTTCACGGAACGTCTGTAATCCATGGCCTGATATTTGGCGTTAGGGCCATCCTCAAAAGCTGTCATGGTGCGTGGACCATTCAGGAAATCCAGGCACACGGTCAGTTCTCGTGGGGTATTATTGGTCTCACCAGCCAGGAACCATTGGTCTCCGTGACGCTTGGCCATTACAATGTATTCACCTACCTTGGCTGCCAATACACGAGTCTCATCCCAGATTACGGGAACCTCACGGATGAACTCGGTACAATCTGGATTCTTATAGTACTGGGTAGGAGTATCTGCCAGCATCTGGGTTCCAGTCTCACTGGTAACAAACAGGGCCAACTGGAAGGCACGGGTTCCTACACTCATAGCATTAGGAGAGCCTGTTCCGTAATGTTCAGGCTGAGTGCTCAGCATGGCACCAGGAGTATAGTCCATAGGTCCCACCGCATTACGGATGAATGGCAGATAGATGGTGTTCTCTGGCTTGCATCGGCCACCTTGCTCCATACCAAGTACACCTTCGTAGGCCATGAGGTTAGGGTAGCGGTATTCCAAGCCAGCAGGCGTATAGGCACCGTGGAAATCCACCAGCAGATGATATTTGGCTGCCTCCTTTACGGTGTTCTCGTAGAAATTGGAAATACCTTGGTCGGTACGTTCCATAAAGTCGATTTTCATGCCTTGTGCTCCCCATTCACTATAGGTCTTGAAAATCTCAGGGTGAGTGTGTACGGCATACCAGGTTACCCACAGGATGAGGCCCACGCCCTTGCTCTTTCCATATCGGATGAGCTCGTGAATATCCACGGCGGGAATGACATCAAACGGATGGTCCACATCCACGTTCCATCCTTCGTCTAAGATAATGGACTCCAACCCATTCTTTGCAGCGAAATCAATATAATATTTATAGGTATCGGTATTGATGCCGCATTCAAAATCTACGTCTGGCCCCCAGACCGCCTTTCCGTTCCACCAGTCCCAGCTGACCTTACCCGGACGGATCCAAGAGGTGTCTTCTATCTCGCAAGGACTGCTCAGGTTTGCCACCATGGTGTTTGTCACCAAGGCTGCGTCATCGCCAATGACCATATAGCGCCAAGGCAGTTTGCGGGTTCCATTGGTCAGGGCTATATAGTTTCCTTCCTCTACTGGGGCCGTATAGCGGTCTCCCTGCTTGCGCTCCTTAATGCGGTACTTGGCATAGTCGGCTTTCATACCGTTGGCTGCATGGCGCATGAAGATACGAGGATAATCCGCATGGTCGGCCTCTGAGAATAATACGTAGCAGTTGTCTGCCTGATAGAGTACTGGTAGGCAGGCTACAGCCTTCTCCTTGGTCCACTCACCCGACTTGACATGCACATAAGGGCGTTCAAATGCCGATGTCAGTATATCGTCTTCCTGGATATGGAGCAAGTAATGGTCTGGAATGTTCAAATCCACGGTCTCATAATCCACTTGCATCTGCCCTTTTAAGCGAGTCTCATAACGATAGGCGATACCTTCATTATAAGCTCTCCAGACCACACTGTACCCATCTTTCATGTTCAGGGTCAACTCGTTGTAATCCTTCTCAATCTGTGAGAACTTGAAGGCTACTACAGGTTTCAGGCTGAAATGGCCAGTTTTCTTCTTCTGTCCGGCAATGCGTACAGGTAAGGTCTTTCCATTCACGTTTAGGCCAGCCTTGCTACCCGTCATGATAGCCTGTTGCAGGTAAGCTACGTCATAGGTCAAGCCATTTGCCTCCGGGTGGATGGTCACCGCAATCTTACCGTCTGGTGACGCCAGTTGGAAGACTTTCTGCGCATGCAGTCCCACACAGCAGATAAAGGCTAAGATAATTGTCGTGATTCTTTTCATTTGTAACAGTTTATTTGGTTAAGTTCAAGTCGATGATGCTGTGCACCTCGGTGGAAATCTCACCCAGGTTTGGCGTCCATCCGGTCTGAGCGGTCTGGATTTTGACAAAGTCGATGTATTTCAGGTTGGCATCTTTATGGTCCCAAGTCTTGGCATTACTGATCTTTAGATAAATAGCCTTACCCGCTTTCCCTTCCATATAGTCGGAACCTGCGTTATCCGCATAGCCCCACGCATAAGGTGGAATAGTAGACGTGCCGTTCTCAAAGGCAGATTTATCCGCCAGTCGGGTACCGAAATAGGTTATCTTATTACCCGGAATCCAGTCTTGCCAGTAAGAGTCTTTCTTGTTCCACTGCGCCATGTAAGGCACTACATCTGAGCCGCCTTGGTTATCCGTCCAGGTCACGGCACTCTGCGCCTTCTGTGGCTTATGGTAGGTTATGGCATATTCAAACGTGCTGTTGGCAGTACCATACTCGGAACCAGCCAGCTCATACCAGGTGTCATTTGGCAGTCCATCGCCATTTTCATCCTGGCTTACCCAGACTATACCCGGTTCCGACTGATAGCTATAAGGGTTTCCGGCTACAGCCAGATCATATCCACCACTGTTCTTTACGCTATGGTCAAAGCCCACAATCACATATCCACCTTGAGCACCCAAGGAAATGCTTCCATCTCCCTGTAGGAGGGAAAGGGCATGTGCATTAGCTTTTTCTTGGGACCATCCTGAACCAAAATCGGCACCATAGGAATAGCCATTCACCTGATGTCCTGGTGCAGGCACATAGGCATAGCACTGGTCAATGTTATTTTTGCTTACCGATGAGGCTGCTCGCTGGTATGTTCCAGCCACAGGACACACATGAATCTGGAAGGTCTGTTTATGGTTGCCATGCGCATTCTTCATTTCCAAAGTCAGGGTATGGTCTCCTTCCTTATCGGCACGGAATACGTAAGCCACATCTCCATCGCGTTTAGCTGGAGCCTGTACCTGTTTGTCATCCAGCGTCCAGGTGTACATGCCATCAAAATCGTTCTCAATGAGATAAGCCTTGACCTTGATGTCCCTGCCTTTGGCAATGTTGATGCTTTCCCAAGGGAAGGCCCAGGAGAAAGGCAAATCGGCAGCGGAACAAACTTGTACAGGTATGGTCACGCTGTCTTCACCGTCCTCGTTCTTGGCATGAAAGACTACGGTGTATGTACCTAAGTTTGCTTCCTTGAACTCAAAATCCTTGGTGGTTGCCTTCACTGTTCCGTTCACGGTCCACTGGAAGGTTGCATTTGCAGCATTCTCTACTTGTGGAGCGAGGTTCAGGGCTGTGTTCGATGCTATCTTATAACCATCAGCAGGGATATTCAGGCTGATGAAGGGAGCCTCCAGTTCCAATACCGTGATTTTAATCTCATCTTGGGTCGTTCCACCGCCATTGGTGACGGAGATGGTCAGGAAATACTCGCCAGTCTCTGCTTGATTGAACACCAGGGTTGGGGTAGAGGCTACTACCTTTCCGTTCATCTTCCAGGTATATTGTGTCTGCTCATCTACATTCCCATAGACCGGACGAATGGTCAGGTCCTTTCCTTTCTTCACATGGTAGCGGCCCGAAGCCTCGTCCAATGTAATGGTTGGCAAATCCTTCTTTGTAGGTTCTTCCTTTTCTTCTGCACATGCGGCAAATAGCAGGACCAGTAAGCTCAGGAGTCCAAACAACTTTCTCATATCCAATTATTTAAAGCAGAAATGATTAGGGTTGATGCCTACACGGAAAGCATCAATCAGTTCGCCCTTCACGTCGTAACGGTAAATCATGCCACTTTGCTGGTAGTCCACCGCATCGGCTACATAGATGTCGCCATTCTTAGGATCTACGCCCACGGCATAGAGCTTATTCTTTTCGCCCTTACTGTCGGTACGGGCTTCTATGATAGGACGGACAGGGAGGTGTGCATCGGTAATGGCCATGCAATAGATATCGTTGTTAATGATGTACAACTTATCCTTCGCACCGTTCATCTCTATCTGTACGTTGGCCTTATCCGTATCCAGAGCCTGGTCTAATTCAATCTTTCGGGTAGCGGCATCTATGCGGTACAAGTGGGGTACGTTATCGCTAAAACTGGTTGAACCATAGGAGTAGCCACCATCTGTAATCACCCATAGTTTGCCATTCTTGTCCACGCGTATGCTCTTCGGCTGCCAACTGGTAAGTACAATTTCACCCGCCAGCTTATCGGTCTTGGTGTCAATCACCAGAATCTTACGGCTATAGCTCCAGCATACCACATAGACGTAATCTCCATACTGTACCATCTCCTCTGTGGAGTAATAGCCAAAGTTCTGCTCGTTCAGGTTGGCGCTCTCCAGTGAAATGGAACCTTTATATTTGAGATCTTTTGGGTTAAAGATATTGATGTTCGGTGAATACAAATCTGTGACGTACGCTTTCTCTGCGTTTACTACATGTACGTAGCGAGGGTTGATGATGTTGGTGCCATTAGCTTCCAACTGTCCCTTTACCTTGAAGTTGTCCTTGTCTATTCCCCAGATGATGCCCGAGTTCTCTACGGCAATGAAAATGGTATTCTCATGCAGGGTCAGGCTCTGACCTACATCACCCAGCTTACGGTCGTTTACTCGCAGAAAAACACCATTCTGCACTTCCTTGGTCTTCGGATTGTAATAGGAGAGCGAAGCATTACCTGCATTCATGTTACCCTCATTCAGGATAAATACTCCCTCACCAGGCGTGACAATCACTTCTGGGTCTTTTCCCCCAGGATTGTCCGGACCGTTCACATCTTCTTTATTGCATGCAGTGAAGCCCCATGCTAACAGGAGGCTCACTAATAATAATTTCATTTTTTTCATAATGATGCAAAGTTACGATATATTTTGGAATCTCCCAAATTCTGTTTATCTTTGCA